>CABKMA010000006.1 GCA_902373375.1 uncultured Atopobium sp. | reverse complement strand
TTTATCTCCAACTAAGACGATTTTTTACCGCATTAAAAATTTTTATCTGGGCAAATGCTGTATGCAAAAAAATGAAACCTCCAACTAAACGGATTTTTTACCACTTGGACTCCTTTTGGCGCCGCGATTACCACTTGGACCCCGTTTGGCGCCGCGATTACCACTTGGACCCTTTTTGGCGCTTCGAGTACCACTTGGACCCCCTTTTGGCGCCTAGAGCACAACTTGCGCTCTAATAAGTACTGCATGAGACCCACGTTTAGCGCCGCGAGTATCACTTGAGCCCTGTATAAGTGCTGTTAGACTTCACTTCAGTGCTCAAAAGACGTCTTAAAAGCCTGGTAAGAAAGAAATTCAAGAAATCTCATCGTGATAAAACGTTTTATCACTTAGAGTAGTATTGGAAACAGAGCCGAAGCATCATACTGTTCAGTATGTGTTGTTACGTTCGCTTTAACTTTCACCATGAGGTGGGAATAACACGCTGAATCTACCCATAAGGCAGAAATGTCTGCACTAAAAGCAGCGTGATTAGTTAAGTGCGAACAAAACAATCGCTCAGGTGATGAAAACAACAAGGTTGCCCAATCTGCACAAACGCGCAGGTAGCAGCCAACGAAAAAGGAGGAGCACATGGCTCAGCCCGTGTACGGAACACCTTGGCAGACCCTGAATCAGCCTGTATCTGAGGAAGAGCTTGCCGGCGTCGATAGGTATTGGCGTGCAGCTAACTATCTGTCTGTTGGTCAGATTTATCTTCGCAGCAATCCTCTTATGAAGGAAGGCTTCTCTCGCGAGGACGTTAAGCATCGTCTGGTTGGTCACTGGGGAACCACTCCAGGTCTGAACTTCCTGTTTGGCCATGTCAACCGCTTCATCCGTGACCATAACCAGAACACCATCTTCCTCATGGGCCCTGGTCACGGTGGACCTGCAGGAACCGCACAGTCCCTGCTCGACGGCACGTGTCGCGAGACCTACCCATTCATCACCGATGATGAAGAGGGCCTCCAGAAGTTCTTCCGTCGCTTCTCTTACCCGGGCGGAATTCCTTCCCACTACGCACCTGAGACTCCAGGCTCCATCCACGAGGGCGGCGAGCTGGGCTACACTCTGTCCCACGCATACGGCGCTGTCCTGGACAACCCATCCCTGCTGGCAGTCGCTGTTGTCGGCGACGGCGAGTCAGAGACCGGCCCACTTGCAACTTCTTGGCAGACCAACAAGTTTATGGACCCACTGACCGATGGTATCGTTCTCCCAATCCTGCACCTCAACGGCTACAAGATTGCTAACCCAACCATCCTTGCCCGTATCTCCGACGGTGAGCGCGACGAGTTCTTCCGCGGCATGGGCTACCACCCATACAACTTTGTTGCAGGCTTTGACGACGAGGATCACGCATCCATCCACCGTCGTTTTGCAGCTCTGCTCGAGGCTGTCTTCAACGAGATTTGCGCTATCAAGTCTCGCGCAGCCGCAGGTGACGCATCCCGTCCTTACTATCCAATGATCATCTTCCGCACCCCTAAGGGTTGGACTTGCCCTCCTTACATTGACGGCAAGAAGACCGAGGGCTCTTGGCGCGCACACCAGGTTCCACTGGCATCCGCTCGCGACACCGAGGCTCACTTCCAGGTCCTTCGCGACTGGATGAGCTCCTACAAGCCAGAGACCCTCTTCACCGAGAAGGGCGCAATCCGTCCAGAGGTTACTTCCTTCATGCCTAAGGGTGACCTCCGCCTTGGCGCTAACCCTAACGCAAACGGTGGCGCAATCCGCCGCAACCTCGTTCTTCCTGACGCAAAGAAGTACGAGATTCCAGTTGCCGAGAAGGGCCACGGCTTTGGTGCTACTGAGGCAACGCGCGTCCTTGGCGAGTATACCGCTGAGCTCATCAACAGCAACCGTTCCGAGTTCCGTATCTTCGGACCTGACGAGACCGCTTCCAACCGTCTGCAACCATCCTTCCAGGTAACCGACAAGCAGTGGTTTGGCGGCTTCAACGACGACTTTGAGAACGACGAGCATATCTCCCCAGTTGGTAACGTTATCGAGCAGCTTTCCGAGCACCAGTGCGAGGGTCTGCTTGAGGGCTACACTCTGACTGGTCGTCACGGCATCTGGTCCAGCTACGAGTCATTCGTTCACATCGTTGACTCCATGATCAACCAGCACGCTAAGTGGCTTGAGGCTACCGTCCGCCACATTCCATGGCGCAAGCCTATCTCCGCTCTCAACCTGGTCCTTTCCAGTCACGTTTGGCGCCAGGACCACAACGGATTCTCTCACCAGGATCCTGGTTTTGTTGACATTATGCTCAACAAGAGCTTCAACAACGACCACATCACCAACATCTACTTCCCAGCAGACGCTAACCTCCTGCTTGCAGTTGGCGAGAAGTGCTACACCTCCACAAACTGCATCAACGCAATCTTTGCTGGTAAGCAGCCTGCTCCAACGTGGGTAACCCTCGACGAGGCTCGCGAGGAGCTTGCAACTGGCGCTAAGGAGTGGAAGTGGGCTTCCAACGCTGAGGCTGGCGAGGAGGACATTGTCCTTGCATCCTGCGGCGACGTCCCAACTCAGGAGCTCCTTGCTGCCCTTGACATGCTTGGCAAGCTGGGCATTAAGGCTCGCTTCGTCAACGTTGTTGACCTGCTCAAGATTCAGAACGCTTCCGAGAACGACGAGGCTCTTTCCGACGAGGAGTTCACCAAGCTCTTCTCCGCAGACAAGCCAGTTCTCTTTGCATTCCACGCTTATGCAGGTTCTGTCCGCCGCCTGATTTGGAACCGTCCAAACCACGACAACTTCAACGTTCACGGCTATGAGGAGCAGGGTTCCACCACAACTCCTTACGACATGCTGCGCCTGAACAACATGGACCGTTGGGCACTTGCTGCTGATGCTCTCCGCATGATTGACGCTCAGAAGTGGGCAGATCAGATTGACGAGTGGGAGAAGTTCCGCACCGAGGCCTTCGAGTTTGCTGTCGAGAAGGGCTATGATCACCCAGCATTCACCGACTGGTCTTGGCCAGACGCTTCCGATGCTGATCAGGCTATCTCCGCAACTCAGGCAACCGCAGGTGACAACGAGTAACACGCCTGCTAGCTGCACAAACGTGCCTTCCACCCGGTATCCACTTCGTGTGGGTACCGGGTTTTCTTGTGCGTAACCGCTGCTAGTGAACGGGTTTCTCGCCAGGTAGCGACGCGTTCGGCGCGCACCCAGGCACGCGCCTGATTTCTGCAAAGAATCTGTACTTTTTGCCTGAAAATATAAAAAAATCTGTGGATTCTGCCTGATTTCATCAAAGAATCTGTGTCTCAAATACAGATTCTTTGCACTTTTCAGGCGGACTTTCAAGCATACCCAAGGCTTATTTCATGAGCATCTTTACGGACACCTTCATGGAGCCTGATTTTCTCGCCGAGTCTGAGCGATTTGCCGGAAAAGTGTACCAAGTCTGAGTTATTTGCTGGGTTTTCTCGCCAAGTCTGAGCTGTTTTACTCAGACTTGATGCACTTTTCAGGCTAGCAGTCGCACCTAGGCACGCATCCGCACCTGGCGAGAAACCCTTGCGCTTGCATCCGAACCTGGCGAGAAACCCGTGTACTCGCAGCGGCGCTTCGCGCGCTTGACCTGCAAGTTTGTCCGCACACGACGCTGTTGCCGCACACAAAACCGGTGCTCACCTGCGTGAACACCGGTCTGACCTGCATGTTATGTGAAACTCGGAACCCCGCGTTTGCTACCCGCGCTACCCGCGCGTGGCGCGACCAGCGCGCTCGTCCAGCTTGGCGCGAACGGCAGCCTTGAACGCGGCAGCGTCCGTCATCCACGGAACGTGCTTGCCGCCGATAATGTTGAACGGCTCGTCGCCCTTGGCAAGTAGGTACACCAGCGCCGGGCGAGGGTCGTCATAAGCAGCGGAAACTGCCTCGTAAATGGCATCGTAGCGGTCAAGGATAATCTTGTGCGCGGCACCTTCAGGCGTGGCCTTAGCCATTTCAGCGCAAATCACCGCAGGATCTTCCATGTTGCAGTCCTCGGTGGTGTAAATCATCAGGTCCGCCCACTTTGCCGCCTCTTCTGGCAGCTCTTGGCGACGGTTGTACGCCTTACCGCCTACGGCTCCCATGACCACATAGCGGCCATAACCAGGGAATTCTTTAGATGTTGACGAGAAAAGCTTCTGGTAGGAAAGCTTGTTGTGGGCGTAGTCGACCAAGCCCGTGACCTTATTGTCGGGTGAGCTTAAGAGCTCCATACGGCCTGGTACCTTAACGTTCATGAGCGGAAGCACGGCGTCTTTCTCGCGAATGCCCAGGTAGTCAGCAACGGTGATTGCCGCAAGTGCGTTCTCCACGTTGAAGAGGCCGGACATAGGCAGCGCGGCAGCTGCGGTCCAGGTTGGCGTGTGTACGGTAAAGGTGACCATGCCCTGGTGAGGAGTGATTTCGTCCGCCCAAACGGTTGCGTCGGAATCAGTTGTGGAGAAGGTTAAGATTTTCTCGCACTTCTGTGCATGCTCCATGACCTGGTCAAACATCATGGTGTTTTTGTTGATAACAGCCACGCGAGCATGGTCAAAAATCTTCAGCTTGCTCTCAAAGTAATCTTCAAAAGTAGGGTGTTCAACAGGGGAAATGTGATCGGTTCCAATGTTTAGGAACACCGCAACGCTTAGGTTGAGACCAACTGTGCGATTGTACTTGAGTCCCTGGCTGGAAATCTCCATGTCAACGTAGGGGAGACCAGCCTCCGCGGCGTGCTTGAGGTGGCGCCACAGCTCAGGAGCCTCGGGTGTGGTGTTGTGCGCGGGCTGCGTGTCCTTGCCGTCAAACACCTCGATGCCGCCGATCACGCCGCACTTGGAGTACGGCTCGTCACCGTCGAGGATGGCGCGCAGCATATACGAGCAGGTAGACTTGCCTTTTGTGCCCGTAATACCGATGGTGGTGAGTTTTTTGTCTGGGTGACCCGCTACACCTGCGGCTGCGTAGGCCATGGCAAGGCGCACGTCATTCACGCAAATGGCGGCTACGTTTGGCGCCACTGCCTGCAACTCTTCTGCAAGCGACTGCTGGCAGAGGTACGCAACAGCTCCGGCTTCCACCGCGCTTGTCAGATACGCTGGCGAGAAGTGCGCGCCCTTGCAGACAAACAGCGAACCTGGGGTGACCTCACGAGAATCGCTTGCAACATCGGTAAGCTGTGCGTTTTGATCCACCGCGTCAAGATGTGCGGTAGTGTACTCGATGTTCTTGCTGGTAAAGAGCGCCAGGAGCTCGTGTAATGTCATCCTCAAAAGTCCTTCTATAACTGTGGCGCAAGCACAAAGCGCCTCTAAGACAGTATAAATAGTTTAGCCGTCTGCCCCCAGTTGTGCTGACGACACTGCAATTTTCTTGGCTCTTGTACGTCAGTCTCACACTTTTATGGTGAGAAAATCGTCGAATTTGCTTGACTCATTGTAGCTGGGGAGGTATAGTACTTGTTCGCGCGTAAGCGCATGCATTGCGGGGTGGAGCAGTCTGGTAGCTCGTCGGGCTCATAACCCGAAGGTCGTAGGTTCAAATCCTGCCCCCGCGACCATAAGAATTTCAAACCCGCTTTTGGCGGGTTTTTTTGTTAGCAATCAACGCTGGTTGGGGAACCTTCTGACAAGCCGCAAAAAACGCCCCTCTATGCGCCAAACCCAAAGTTCAGCAATCGCTGCAATCTAGGCTCAAGACCCTTGTGATGATCAAAGGAATCGATCATACGTTGATAATTCGGAGCAGCAGCCGCCAGCTTCTCTACTAGGGCATCCGTTGTCAGTCTCACTGAGCGCAGAGGTTCAGGATGGTTTATTCCTTCATTTTCTCCACTTGCAATGCACCAACGAATGTCTGAACGCACATGACTCGTATTAAAAGTTTCAACAAAATCAGGGAACCACGTACTTGGGCTGGCAAGAAGATACTGGTCAAAGTGGCAGGTCGTCTGCATCTCATAGAGACTACATAAACCCGATAGCGAATAGCCTAGAAGTGTAAGCGGACACGCATTCTGTGCAGTATGGGTAGCTAGAACAGCGTACTTCTCGACAGCTGGAAGTACGATGTCTGAGAGAAATTCTCTTCCAAATCCTCCAAAATTTGGAGCCTTAGTACGTGCGCTTGTAGCTGGCCAAGGAGAATAGCAGTCTTGATCAGACGGCGCGGTAATGGTGAGGTATTGGGGAAGCTTTGTGGCATCAAGTTTTCCAGAAGAAAGAAGAGAAGTTATCTTTGGCATCAGCAGAGAGCCATGGAGAATAACAAGAAGACCTGGAACTTCGGAACGTTCTCCGATGTTGATTATGCTGTTAGGTAAAGCTGATAAATCCATGAAGATCCTTGTCTGTTAGCTACTGATAATGTGCATACTGGCTGAGGCTAGATATTTGCTTTTGAATTATACGTGTTGTTAGGCGTTGCATTGTTTGATATCTCGTGGGGGATATCCCATATATTTTTTGAAAAGACGACTGAAGTAGAAGGGATCTTTGTACCCAACAGCCTCGGCAACTTTGTGTACAGAATAGCCTGATTGCAGTAGTTGATTGGCGTGTGAGAGTCTTTTGGAAATAATGAAGTTCATGGGTCGTATACCAAATGCTCGATAAAATTCATCCGAGAACTGTCGGGTGGAGAGACCGGCGGATTTGGCAAGGCCAGAGATAGTAAGCGAATCAGCAAAATGGACTTCAAGATACGATCGTACTTTTGTCATTGCTGTGAGTGTATCTTTTGGAGATTGCGAAAACATGGATTTAATGAGCTCGGTAGCACCAACAATTTGACTCAGTCGGTTGTCGAGCGAGGGGTGCATATTTAGGTTTTCTAATCTCTGTGCTTGTGTGAGTATGTCTGAGAACTTTTGAGGGATGAAGCAGAAAGGTTTGCGCATGATACTGGTGCTTGTTGAAGAGGAATCGTAATAGATGTTGATATGACTAAAAGGAATCTTGCCTAAAGGTTCAAAGAGTAGTGTTTTATCAGGACAACCGTGGATAATTGTATGATTTTTGCAGATAAAGCTCTCACCGTTAAGAGTAATTTGTGCGCTTCCGCTAACGGGGATAATAAATGCTGAATGGATAGTGGTATATTCAGATTTTTCTTTTTTTACCTGTTGATTTACGGAAAAAACACTAAAAGGCGTATGGGTGTAGACATTCTTGAGTGCTTCTAGATTTGCTAGATTTTTTTCACTCATATTTATGCATCAACTCCGTATTTCTTAGAATAGTAGTGTCAAAATGTATAGGTTTGGATGTACTTTAATCCATGTTTGTAGTTTAATCCATTCTCATATCTCAAAAAGTAACATATAGTTAACTTTTAGACATTCCGCTGCGGCGGCTCCTTGTATTTTGCGAGCAAAACGGCAGCGTCACTTTAGAGAGGTAGCGTATGATAAGAAAAGCCGGGCCATTCCGTCTTTTCATGGGAGTTCTCGTTGCAGTTCTAGCAGCGAGCATTGTAATAACTTCAACGATGGGCGCCATCGGCGTGTCCTTGCAAGACGCATATGCTGTGCTGATGCATCATCTTTTTGGTATGCCATTATCGGATGCTTTGGCAGCAGGAGGACCTGTCGAGAAGGTCGTCTGGTCGTTGCGCTTTCCCCGCATCATTTTGGGTGTGGTAGCTGGAGCTGGTCTTGCACTTTCGGGTGTTGTCATGCAGGCGTCAGTTCAAAATACTTTGGCTGAACCATATATTTTGGGCATTTCATCAGGAGCTTCGTGTGGAGCCACCTGTGCCATCATGCTTGGCGCTGGTGCGGTACATATTTTTGGATTTTCTTCGGTACCACTGTTCTCGTTTATTGGCTCTACAATCGCTACGATTGGCGTTTTGTTGCTGGCATCTACCGGCGGACATATGACATCGTCAAAGCTTGTCCTCTCGGGCATGATTTTGAACGCCCTGTTCACAGCGCTGTCTAATTTCATTATTACTATCGCCGCTAATGCTGAGGGCATGATGGATCTGAAGTTTTGGACCATGGGCTCCTTGGCACGAGCAAGTTGGGGAAATGTTGGCGTTTCCGTTGTTGTAGTACTTCTCGTCAGTGTGTTTTTCTTAACGCAGTTCCGCTCACTCAACGTGCTTCTGATGGGAGATGAGGCTGCTACAACGCTTGGCCTTAATACCAATCTGTGCAGGTGGGCATACTTGACCATTTCTGCACTCATGGTAGGCACGCTGGTTTCATCAGTGGGAACCGTCGGTTTTGTTGGTCTTATCATTCCGCATATTGCGCGCTCGTTTGTTGGGTCCGATCACCGAAGGCTGGTTCCAACTGCGCTGGTACTGGGAGCCATTTTCATTCTCTGGGCAGATGCCTGTGCCCGAACCATCCTGGGCAATACTGAAGTTCCTATTGGCATTCTGACCGCCGTTGTAGGCGCACCATTCTTTGTCTACATCATGGTTGCCCGCAACTACAGCTTTAGGGATGGTGAGTAGCATGCGTCTTGACGTGCAAAATGTTTCGGTCACCATTCACAACAAGCCGATTGTTAAAGACGTCTCGCTTAACGTAGCAGATGGCGAGTTTGTGGGCATCCTGGGCCCTAATGGATCCGGCAAGTCTACGCTTCTGCGAGCAATTTACGGTCTTGGTCATCACTATGACGGGCAGATTCTGTGGGACGGGCGCGACGCCACTGAGATATCGCGACGTGACTTTGCCCGCAAAGTTGCAGTTGTAAGTCAGTTTAACTCGCTGTCCTTTGACTTTACCGTTCGCGAGATTGTGTCGCTTGGACGCAGCCCGCATCAGTCAGCGCTGTCAAAAGAGACTGACCACGATGAGGCAATCGTGTCTGACGTCATTCAAAAAGTTGGACTTTCTCGCTTTGAAGATCGCTCGTTTGCCACGCTTTCAGGTGGCGAGAAACAACGTGTAATGTTGGCACGTGCCTTGGCTCAGGAACCAGAGTTTTTGGTACTTGATGAGCCTACCAATCACCTTGATATTACCTACCAGATTGATATTTTGCGCCTTGTTCGCAATCTTGGTATCAGCTGCTTGGCTGTTTTGCATGACATTGTGATGGCGGCTCACTATGTTGACCGTCTGTATTTCCTACAAGAGGGTTCCATTGTTTCCGAGGGAACACCTGAGGACATTGTGACCCCTGAGCTGCTTGCTGATGTGTATGGCGTTGAGGGTGCGGTCCGCCCGTCAACTGCTGGAAACGGTATCAGCATTGATTACGTGTATTAATCGCCTGTTGAGTATCAACAGATGAATGAAAGGATATCCGATGGATCCTCGTGTAAGTTCAAATCTCTTTACGAGAAGGAATTTTTTAAGCATTGCGGCAGGGTTTGCTGCAACTGCTGCTGGACTGGGTCTTACTGCGTGCAACAATGCTACGTCTAGCCCATCTACCTCTGCTACAGAGGATAAAAAATCCGCCAATACAAGCTACCCCGTATCATTCAAGCTCTATGACGGTGACGGTAACGAGTTTGAGGCAAAGTTTGACAAAGCCCCTGAGAGCGTTGTTACTCTGACAGACTCCGCCGTCGAGATTCTGCTGCATCTGGGTCTTGGCTCCAAGATTATTGGCACCATCAAGCCTGATGCACCAATGCCATCAGACATTGCTGATGAGTATGCGAAAATCAAGCAGCTGGGCGATAAGAAGAGCCTCTCGCGTGAGGTTGTTGTTGCCGCTAATCCAAACCTTATTGTGGGACGTTCCCGCCTCTTTACCTCAAAGAATCAGACTACTCCAAAGGACTACGCTGACCTGGGCATTTCTGTCTATACTCAGCTGGCATCTTCTGAGCAGGGCGATCCAACGCTTGCCGGAATTATTTCTGATATTAAAAACCTTGGATCCATTTTTGATGTTCAGAGCAATGCCGATACCTATACCGCCGACCTTCAGAAGCGCCTTGATGCCATTAACGAGCGAGTTAAAGCGCATGAGAAAGAAACAAAGAAGACCGTGCTGGTTATGACCAATCTCAAGGACGGCACGTTTGGTCTCTTTGGCGGTAACGAGAAGAGCCTTGAGTTTACTATCATTAACCAGCTTGGAGCTACTCCTGCAACAACTCAGTCTGCAAATGGCCTGACGTATGAGAATCTGATTAAGTTCAATCCTGACGTTATTATTTACGTTACGGCAGAGCGTAACAAGGCAGCTGACGCCGCAGCTAAAGACACCCTTCTGGGCGAGAGCTCCTTACAGAACGTTCCTGCTATTGCTAACAAGAGCATCGTTGAGATTCCATATTCTGAGTACATCGATTGCTCGCCACGTGCATTTGATTCTGCCGAGAAGATCCTTGAGGCTCTGTATCCTCAGAAATAGACGTTTTTGAACATACGCACCATTTGAACATGCGTACTGCAGAGACCAAGCAGGAATTCCATTTCCTGTTTGGTCTTTTCTATACCGCTAGAGTTGTTCTTTTAACCTAATAACGAACTTTTCTGCACAATAAAGTGCAACTTTGATGTTTTACTTGCCCTATATAAATCTTTACGCTTAAGACAATTAATGTTGGAGGGGAGGCGGAAAGGTGCGTACTAGCAGGTTATTAAATCAGCTTAGTAGGACATCAGAGGCTATTTCTGTCTCACAGCTCGCTCATGAATTTAATGTCTCGGAACGCACTGTTCGATCGGACTTATCAGATTTGCGTTCTATCCAGCGTGATCATGGTTTTCAGATTGTGTCTGAACGTGGCAAAGGGATACGCTTATTAGTAAAAGATTCAGATTTATTTACTTCCTTTTTAGAATTTTTATCTCGTTCAGAGTTTATAGACCCATCTGAGCGATCAAGAACTATTCTTCAAGCTTTAGTCCTTTCGGGAGGATTTGTAAGCGCAGAAGATCTTGCGGTCAATTTTGATTTAAGTGTTCCGATGGTGAACATAGCTCTTCAAGAAGCATCTCGAATAGGCTCAAATTTTGGAATCAGCATTCAACGCACTCGCCATCATGGCACACGTGCAGTTGGAAAACCAGATGATATTCGATTCTTTTTAGCTAGATCTCTTTTGGCAGGATCGCCTCTAATAGTTTCCACAATTAGAGAATCTATTGATAATGAAGAAAAAATATCAGCCATTCTTCTCTCATGTCTTTCTAAGATTGGAAGAAATCTTAGATATGTAGACTTCTGTGCTCTTTGTGCTTTTGTAACTATTTGCGCAGCTGATATTGTGAGAGATACAAACGTGGAGCAAGAGTTAAGTCTTACTCCAATTAAATTCCTTGGTTTGGCAGAATTAATTTCTGAGGAGATTTACAAGGAACTTGGTTTAAAGCTTACCAAGGTAGATGTTTTATGCATTGCTAAAGCGTTAGGACAGCTTCCGAGTTTAGAAGATGATCCTACTACAGCAACCTCAGAAGTAAGTTCAGTTATTATTTCGTTTCTTGCAGGTATTGATGGGGAGTATCAAACGTCTTTTTTAGAGGATAAGACGTTTGTAGAAATGTTAGAAGCCCATATAGCACTTCTTGTGAAAAGATTACTTGCTGGGAAAACAGTTTCTATTTCATTTGCTGAAAAAAGTGAATTAGGAAATTCGCTCAGCATGGATTTTGCTGTCCAGTTATGTGAAAAAATTTATAGTAATTTTGGTGTAGAGCCAACACAAGACGAAGTATTTTTGATTGCAATGCATTTTATTGCTCATGAGGAAAGAACACGTCAGAATCGTCTTTTTAGTATTGCTCATATAGCTGTTGTTTGTGCAACCGGCGGAGGATCTGCCACACTTGTGAAAATGCAGCTTAGCGGTATATTCCCAAATGCCCAAATTGATACAGTGTCTTATTTGGACCAAAGAGTGCTTTTAGAATTGAATCCAGATTTAATAATATCCATGGTTCCATTGCTAGAAAAGCCTTGCGCTCCAACAATCTATATAAATGAGATATTAAGTCCTTCTGACCTTTCTGCCATTAGTAATGCTGTTCGGCATAGCGACTATGATGTGAATCAAGATTGCGAAAAAAAACATGTCTTATCCTCTTTAATAAAGCCTGAGCTTTTTGCCATTTCTGATCAAAATACATATCAAGATATAGTTCATGAAGCGTGTATTGATTGTGTGCGTCTTGGATATGCAGACGAAGCGTTCGCCAATTCTGTCGAAGTGCGGGAGAAGTTTTCAAATACAATTTTTTTGAATGGTATTTGTGCACCCCATCCTGTAGAGCCTCATGGAATACGGGATGCAATAGCGGTTCGTATTAACAGGAATAAAACGAATAAAAAGGAAAAAGAGGTTAGAGTTATTTTTCTTATATGTCTAACCAAACAATCTATTGAGGCTTATAAAGCCATCAGCACTTCATTGTTTTCAATAATGAATAATCAAGAAGATATTTCGCTGCTTGAGTCTTGTATAAGTGCTGAAGAATTTATAAATCAGATAAAAAATATGGAGGTCAGTAAAAATGGATGTTGATCTTCTTGTAAAGCTCAGTAATTCTGATGCGTTGGCCGGCAATGAGGATGAAGTTCGTGAATTGATACAAACTGAGTGCGATAAGCATTTAAATGAAACATTTAGAGACGGACTTGGTAGCCTTATTTATCATAAGCCAGGTCCAAGCGGATCTCCAAAAATTATGTTTATGGCTCATATGGATGAAGTTGGCTTCATTATCAGATCTATTTCTGATAGTGGTTTGTTATATGTGATACCAATCGGAAATGTTGTAGATACGAGTAAGGATATGCAGCTCGTTCGTATTCATACCTCTCAAGGAAAAGTTCGTGGTGTACTTAATTCAATTAGGGATAAATCTGGTCAGGTTTTGGAAAGTTATGTGGATATTGGATGCTCTAGTGAGAATGATGTTCGAGTATTAGGCGTGAGCGAGGGTGATTTTGTTTACTTCGCTACGGATGCATTGATTTATGAAAACGGAATAGTTTCTGGAAAAGCTATGGATGACCGAGCCGGTTGTTTCGTTCTTACACAGATAGTTAAGGAACTTTTTGATTCTTACCCTTGTGATGTTTACTTTGCCTTTGCAAGTAGTGAAGAGGTAGGAGCGCGAGGTGGAAAAACTGCAACAGAGCTCATTCAGCCAGATTTATTAGTTGCAATTGATACAGCAAATTATTCTGGACTTGATAATGGGTTCAAAAACCATCGAGTCTTAGGCTCTGGTCCAATGTTGGTCTATTATGACAAAACATTAGCTCCTAAACGCCGCCTCTTGTCTTACATACAAAATCTTTTAGAAGATGCAAATATTTCTTACCAGAAAGATATTTTTGCTGGTGGTGGTACTGACGCTGGAGCAGGTCACTTAGTTAACGCAGGGAGATTGGCAATGGTACTTGGCATTCCCCTTAGGTATTGTCATGGAAGTTGCTCATTTGTTCAGTTAAAAGATTTAAAAACTGCTACTTATGCCATTCAGCTTATTTGTAGCAATTTTACAGAGGAAGTCTTAAAAGATCTTACGAACTAATGGAAATTTTAAAAAGAGGGAAGTGTTTAAGTATGAACGAAAGCGAAGTCAAAATCCTTACGATGATTTCTTCAGCAGGAGAAAGTAGATCAAAGGCAATTGAAGCATTGAGAAAAGTAAAGGAAGGTGATTATCAAGGAGCTCATAGCTTGCTTGAGCAAGCAAAACAGATTGACTTGACTGCACACAAGGCTCAAACAGAACTTATATCAGCCGAGCTTAATACTCCAGAAGCTGATCGTCCTGCAATGACGCTTTTAATGGCTCATGCACAAGATCACTATATGGCTGCTCAACTCGCTAGAGATCTGATTGAAGAACTTGTTGATGTTTTTGAGATTCAGAACCGCAAATAACAGTGTGTATTCGTTAAGAATGCCAAAAAAGAAAGGGAGGAAGAAATGAAGATTGTGCTCTGCTGTGCCGGTGGTTTATCAACTACGATGCTTATGGATGCCATGAAAGCTGGAGTAAAAGCAAGTCCAAAGCTTAATGAATCTGACTTCCAGTTTATCGCGATTCCAGTTGATATTTTAGACTCGGAGGTTAGTGATGCCGATGCAGTCGTTCTTGGACCTCAAATTGCTCATAAATTTGAAAGTGTAAAGAACGCATTGGGTGACAAAAACATTCCAGTAATTGTTGTTGATACAGCTACGTATGGTCAAATGGACGGTGTATCAGTACTCAAAAAAGTATTAGTTGAACAAAAGAAAATCGAACTTGCCTCTGAGAGGGGGTAATTCTTATGAATGAGAATACTCATGGGTTTACAGCGGTGATCGATCGCTATTTAACTCCTGTAGCAAATTGGATGGATAAGGAAATTCATTTAAGCGCAATCAAAAAAGCTATGGTTGGCTTAACGCCGCTTCTAATCATTGGTAGCTTCTGTTTGATTCCTGGTGCGATTCCAAACATGATTGGTGAGGAAAATCCTCTTTCTCAATGGATTGTTGCAAATGCTTCTGCAATTGAACTTGCAAACACTGTTGGAATGGGAATGATGGCGCTTTATGCTTCGGTTCTCATTGGTTATCATCTATCGAAGTCACATGAACTTGATGCACCTGGCTGCATGAGTATGTCATTAATTGCATTTTTGATGCTTGCTGTTGATTTTTCAAAAGACGGCACTTTGGTAACAAAGTACCTAGGAGCTAAGGGCTTATTTGCAGCTATGTTTGGAGCCATCGTAGCAGTTGAATTGTTCCGCTGGTGCAAAAAGCGCAACTTCACCATTAAAATGCCAGAGTCTGTACCAGACTTTGTTTCTCGTTCTTTTGAAATGATCCCAATTTCTATCATCATTATTGGTGTATTTTTAGCAATACGCCTGGTGTGTACAAACGTTTTTGGAGTAATGCCTCCACTGATTTTTACAAATCTATTTGCACCTTTGGTTGGTTCGATGGACAATCCATTGGCATACACTTTCTTAAAGATGCTTCATTGTTTGCTGTTCTTCTTTGGTATCCATCCGTCTGTTCTCAGTCCAATTACAAGTCCAATTTCTACTCAATTCCTGGCGGAAAATATTGCAAATTATCAAGCAGGACTTCCGCTTACACACTTCTTCTGTCCTGGTCCTGAGTCTGCATTTGGTAATTTCACTGGTACTGGAGTTACTTTTGGTCTTGTTCTTTGGTGCATGCTCTCTAAGTCTGATGCACTTAAGAAAATCGGA
Source organism: uncultured Atopobium sp. (assembly GCA_902373375.1). Taxonomy (GTDB): domain Bacteria; phylum Actinomycetota; class Coriobacteriia; order Coriobacteriales; family Atopobiaceae; genus Lancefieldella. Next base: position 26,164 of record CABKMA010000006.1, on the reverse strand, counting down.
CGAGTAGCATTTATTCCAGCTTTGTTTGGAATCAACGAGCCAATTTTGTTTGGCGCTCCAATTGTTCTCAATCCGTTCTACTTTATTCCATATGTCGTTGGTGGAGGAATTATTGGATCGCTTGGTGGCTGGGCTCAATGGCTTGGCTTAATGGGTAAATCGTTCTTTACACCACCTTATGTCGGAGTCTTTCTTGAAGGATTCTTGACAAACTTTGACTGGAGATCGATTGTAGTCAACGCAGTTCAGATGATACTGTCTATTGCTCTTTGGTATCCGTTCTTCAAAGCTTATGAGCAGAGATTTATTGAGAAAGAACAAGAGAATTCAAGTAGCATTTTGTCTGAAGAGGATGAGGCGCTTCTTGAAGAAATGGATCTTGGAATTTAGTTAGTGTGCTTTGATGAGACTAACTCTTCAATAGAGTTAGTCTCATCTTTTTTCAGTTAAAAATAGTTTAAGAAGAGGAGTATATATGAATAATAATATTAATTTACTTCAAGATCTTCTAAATGATATGGCAGTTGATGCTCTTCTTCTTAAAAGCAAGACGATAAAGAACTGGCTTGGTGTGCTAAATGGTAGTGGATGTTCAATCATCTTAAGCCGCAAATACCAAGGTCTTTTAGTCGATCAAAGATATTTTACAGAAGCAAAAGAGAAAGAGCATGAATTAAAGATTGAATTGTTAGCAAGCCAATCTGAAGAGGCTTTTTATGTGAAGCTTTACGAGTTATCAGAAAAGTACAACTGGAAATGCCTGGGAGTTGAATCTGAATCAACCTTAGCAAGTACGTATTTGAAATTATCAAAGCAATTTAAAAATGTTGTTCTTCTTGATAAAGAACTGACGATACTGCGTGCGATTAAAACATCGGAAGAGATTAAAAAAATCAGAAAAGCAATAAATGTAACGGATGAGATCTTTAAGGAAGTTTCTTCTCAAATTAAAGAAGGAATGACAGAGTATGAAATTAGTGCCTTAGTTCAATATAAATCTATTTGTAGAGGTGCACAAAAAATGTCTTTCGACACTATTTGTGGCATTGGTGAGCGTACTGCATATCCTCATTGTAGGCCTACATCGCGCGCTTTAAAACGCGGTGAGCATGTGATGATTGATTTTGGAATTCAGATTGATAATTACCAGTCAGATATGACCAGGATTTGTTTTTTAGGGGAGCCTAACACAAAGATACTAGAGATCTATAACATTGTTCAAAACGCCCAGAACGCGGGTATTTCGTCTATTAAAGCTGGAGTTGATTCTGAAGAAGTTGATAGATGCGCGCGTTCTGTCATTTTGAGGGCTGGGTACGGAGAGTATTTTGGACATGGTCTTGGTCATGGAATTGGAATAGATAATTCAACCGAACTGCCTTTATTGAGGCCTGGAAAACATTTTATTCTTAAAGAGGGCATGGTTATGTCATGTGAGCCAGGTATATATATTCCTGGTGTTGGTGGAGTTCGAATTGAAAATGACGTTGCTGTAATTAATGGAGTTGGCGTATCTCTTAATAAAACAACAACTGACCCAATAATCTTAGGAGTTTAAATGGGATACGATTTCGATAAAATTCAAAATCGCTATGGAACATATTGCACTCAGTGGGATTTTATTCAGGATAGATTTGGCAAATCCGGTATTTTGCCTTTTTCAATTTCTGATACTGATTTTTTGCCTCCCGAAGAAGTTTTAAATGTAGTTACTGAAGTTGCAGCTCGAGGGCAGTTTGGCTATACCCGATGGAATCATCATGATTTTAAGGGCTCAATCGCATCATGGTTTGAGAGAAGATACAACGCCACTGTAGATGAGGATTGGATTTTATACAGTCCTTCTGTGATGTATTCAGTTTCTCTGTTAATTCGATTATTAACAAATCCAGGCGATGGAGTCTTATGTTTCGACCCTATGTATGATTCTTTTCCTGGAGTAGTAGAAGGGAATGACCGAACACTTGTAAGAAGTATTCTTTTACCGAATTTAGAGTACACCTCTGTAGATTGTTTACATAAAACTTTTGAGATTGATTTTGAGCAACTTGATAAGTCGGCTGCTTCTTGTAAGGCAATGCTACTGTGTTCTCCACATAATCCTACTGGACGTATGTGGACAGAGGAAGAATTAAATAGGATTATCGATATTTGTCGAAGTCATAATCTCTGGATTATTTCAGATGAAATTCATGCTGATATTAGTTTGTGTGGCAGAAGTAATATCAGCTTAATCTCTAAGTTAAAAGAATATGAAAGAGTGGTCGTTGCAACATCCCCCACAAAAACTTTCAATACACCTGGTCTTATTGGGTCGTATGTGGTCCTTCCATCTAGTAAAGTTCGTGAAGCATTTTTAAATATAACTAGGCATGTTGATTTTCTTAATTCATGTAGTACTTTGGGACTATATGCAACGATGGTTGCGTATAACAAATGCGAAGTTTATGTTGATGATCTGTGTTCATACATACGTGGCAATATGCAGGTAATAAAGAGCTTCCTTTCAGATTGCTATCCGAATATAAAATTTGAAATTCCAGAAGCAACTTATTTAGCTTGGATTGATGTGAGCTCTTTGGAAGTATCTTCAAAACAGTTACAGGACGCATTAGTTAATATTGGAAATGTTGGAATTATGCCTGGAGAGACATACGGTAATTCAGGAGCAGGATATTTACGTATGTGTGTTGGATGCCCTAGGGAAAAGTTAAACGATGGATTACGCCGTTTTGCAAAAGGTATTGATAGTCTAAGTTTATAGGGGATTTTGATGGGGAATAAAGTGACTCATAAAAATACAACAAGATCTTTGAGCTTAAAGTCAAAACGTAAGTTAACTATGATGTGGAAATTTCCCATGCGTAGATTTTATGCATATGCTGTCGACTGGGTGCTTTCAGGTCTACTTATTGGTTTTCCAGAGGTTCTAATTTTTGCCTTAGTAACTCGTAGCTCTGATATGTTCAGCGATCTGTATGTTTTTAGTGCGCTTGGATATTCAAATATGATTGCTTACATTTGCTGCATACTGTCCTTGATGATTTTTATCGTTTATTACATAGTAATCCCTTGGAAAATTTGGCCAGGCCAAACACCAGGCAAAAAGTTATTTAAATTGCAATGTGAGACTAGTTTAGGAAATAAAGTAGAACTAAAGCAGCTAGTTATTAGGGCAATACCTGGTCTCCTTCTGATTGAAGGTGTTTCGACTATTACGACGAGATATATTATTCAGGCACTTACGCTGGTGTCTGGATTTTATATTGAAAGCTATGTTTTCATAGTAATGTACCTATTAACTATGTTTTCAGCGGTAATGGTTGTAATTACAAAAAAACACCTTGCAATTCATGATTATTTAGCTGGGACAAGAGTTGTGGAAATTGAAGATTTTGACTAGGCGAATTCTCGTTAATTGAAATAGTATAAGAGCGAGTTAATAACTCAAGTAGAAGACTAAGAGCTTTTTGAGTTTTATTACACGGTGATATTGAGATACGGTATCGTATGAATATTCAAGTTCAAAAGAGATTCCTAAACAGATAGAAGAGTCCTTATGAACTATGTCCAAAAAGTCCCTGTTGCTATTTGTGGTGTTGCTCTAGGTTTTGCGGCACTTGGAAATCTTTTTAAGGCTTCTTTTGAAGGTCTTTATCTTGCCTGCGGCATTATCTCTATTGCTCTTTTAGCTCTTTATACTCTCAAATTTATTGTGTCGACCAAAGTTGTGTTGCGAGAGCTCTCTGATCCGATTGGTCTTTCAGTTGCTGCAACATATCCGATGGTAGTTATGCTGATTTCGGTATATTTGAAGGCCGATATTGGTGACGTAGCACAATTATTTTGGTTCACAGGAATTGCGTTACACATCCTGTGCATAGCCCTCTTTACTTCTCGATATATTACAAAATTTGATTGGGAGAATGTGCACGCCAGCTGGTTCATTGTGTATGTAGGCATTGTTGTTGCAAGCGTTACAGCACCGGCGTTTAACTTTGAAACAAGTGTTGGTACGGTTGCTTTTTGGTTTGGATTTATCTGCTTTGTGGTGCTTCTTATAGTAGTAAGCATAAAGTATGTTAAATATGGGCCGGTGCCTGATTCTGCTGAGTCGCTCGCTTGTATTTATGCAGCTCCAACAAGTCTTTGTGTTGCAGGATATATTCAATCTATTACGCCAAAGTCCGTTCCGTTTCTTTTGGTTCTGCTGGCAATCGCTTCACTTATTTATGTGGTTTCTTTTGTGTGGTGCATCAGGTGTCTTTCAAAATCGTTCTTTCCCAGCCATGCCGCGTTTACGTTTCCCTTTGTAATTTGTGTCGTTGCGCGTACGCAGACGTCGGCATACCTGGCTGAACTCGGCCAGCCCCTCCAATGGCTTGACGGAATAGCCACTGTTGAAACGGTACTTGCAGCAGGGCTTTGTGTTGTTGTGCTTGTACGGTCACTTGTATATGTGCGCGATCAGACTTTGTCTTAAGAGAGATGAAAGAGACGAGTAGCTTGAGATGATGTTTTGTATTTGTTTTGACAAGAGCTATTGTCTAAAGGTAATGAGAACTTCAAGTATTTTGTCGTCAGGTTTTTATTATTTTTTGCATTTTGTGTTTGCAATATAAACCATTACTACCGCATCAATCGCAATAATACTGCCCGCAATGATTGCTGTTGTGTTTGGTATATTTGGACCAAGTAGTGCCATGAAAAAGAGTACTAACGCACTTATAAGCATGCCAATACCCGTTACAAAACAGAGCTTTTTCTCATCTATTGCTTTCTTTTCATCTTCAGTCATTGTGTTAAATCCAGCAATTGAAATAGCACCATGACCAGATAGAAGTACAATAGACCAAATGCCAAGAATTGCGGTTAAAGACCACGTTATAACTGAATATAACATCATATTCACTCCAATCAGGAACGAACTGCTTGTTAATTGAATTATATACCTTCGAATTTAATTGGGTAATTGAATAATGCGAGTCCTTTCATCGCTATGTTCGTTAGCAATGACATAGTCTTCTACTGTCCAATGTAGTACCCACTTAGATTGTCTGTAGGTCTTATCCTTCTTTTCACATATTTGGAGATGGATTGGGAATGCATTTTTGGAGAGCATTTGCTACTAAGTGAGGTAAAAATGGGCGGATGTTATATCAATTATTATTTTCATAACATTGAGTATGATGACGGATTCTACGGCGGAGAATTTTCAGCCCCTGATTATCGCGTTTATTGCAAGTTTTTATACGATAGGGAAACAAAGGAATTTATTGATATCTGGGACAATACTCAACCCATTGATGAAATTCTTCCAATTCCAATTTGGTGACTTGATAATAAGCTTGAAAAGAATGGGAAGCTTGGTAAGCATGAAAGCAAAGTGAGCTATTAAACTCTTTCTAGCTTTGTGAATGGCCGCTATTGTGCTTCATTGCAAGGAATTATTTACTCTTCTAAATTTTCTTCTACTTCAAATAGAATTTTGAGAGCTTCCTTGTATTTCTCGACACGTTTTAAGTCCTTCTCAGTAACCTTTTCTAGGCGGGATAGGTTTGAGTTGTGTTGTAGATCGCAAATTTTTACGTGTCGTGCAACGCTATTTTTGCTTAGATGTCGAACATAGTCCATGTACTCGACTTTGGGATTGTGGTTCAGGAGAAGAAGGGCTTCAATAACCTCCTCATTCATACCAGCTGCACGAATATCATCTACCGTGTAATCTGTGTCTTCTAGAACATCGTGCAGAAGCGCTACACAAGTCTCCGCTTCTTGACCTTCTCCAAAACGCTCAGCGAGATTGATGGGGTGGAAGATGTAGGGGATTCCTGCTTTGTCAACTTGATCCTTGTGCGCTTCAAAGCAAAGCTTCATTGCAGCTTTAGTCATGGGTGTGTAATACATGAAGCCTCCTAGTATTAACGAGCAGCTTCTATACTGATAGATTTAACGGTAGAGATGGAGTTGTAAGGGATGACCGAGAGGGAGGCTCGAGATCTATTTCTGTTCTCACATTAAATCAAGAAACGCATCAGGTGCATTACTGGTTGAATTCCAAATCTTTGGAAAGCCCCATGCTGTCAGAAGTCTCATAATTGATGGAAAGTTCTCTGGGTATGCATTATGTCCAGCATTCGATAGACTGCCATGCTCAGAAATCGTCTCAAATTCCCATGTAAATGGAGGTCTGCCATTGGTTGGAATAGACTCATAGGTATTCTTCCAGTCAAGAATTCCGGCATCTAAAAATCCACCTAACAATTCACATGATGGTTTGTAGTTTGACGTACATTCTTCGTAGGACACATCATCTGGCCAGTATCCATACCAATCAAGGAGACCGATAGACTGTTCTGGTTTCTCGCCAATCTTATAGAATCCATACCACCCTGCGCCATAACAGCCATCTCTGCGACTGTGTCGTTCAATCCTCAAACGAATTTTCTGGTTTGGCGTATCGCCAACATGTATCAAGAATGATAGTTGCGAACTAGTAAATAGCAATGTTCTTTGTTTTTCTTCTTCAGGGGTTGTATTAAGCCATGGAAGTAGTGACAAAATGGTCTCATGCTCCGCTTCAGATTGCCCCCAACCCTCAAAGTTCATACCGTGGTTATTGCGTACATACATGCGCTTAATAACATATGGTGAAAAAACCTTTTGGCACCTAAAGTTATGAATCAACTCTCTACTCATTACAATTCTAATGAGCCCTCGTGAACCTCTATGTTTGCCTAGTACAGCGATTTTTTCGTATCCATCTCCCCAATGGCTTGGAAGACAATAAACCTTTGTTCCAGGAGAAAAATGTCGCGTCCCATGGACAACCGTATGGTCTTCTCCAAAAGGATGTTCGTCAATTACGTTACCAACCAGACACCAAATCCATTCTGGGAGTTTATTTGTTTTTATATAGTCCCAGTAATCTCCTTCTGTGCTCGGAGTAGTTTTCCTTTTTCTACAGCCAAAGTCATAGTCTAGCCTGAACATTTTCTTGATATAATCCAATTTGAATAGACATCTATCAAGAAGTGAACTTTCCGCTGCAGTATAGAGAAGTCCAACTCCTTTAGGATCTTCGGTAACGCACTTGGTGATGATTGCATAGATACACTCTTTGTTTAAAACAAGCTCGTTAATACTAGAAAGTAATTCAGCGTCGTCTCTAATGTCTACGCCGTATTTATCAAGAATTTTTTGATAGTTATGAGTGATTTCTTGTTCGCATATTTCGGACTTAAATAAACAAGCAAATTCTTCAAGCACTCCAGGAATTTGATAATGGGGTATGTCAAACGGTATATCAAATAAGCTTACGTTATTGTCAATGAAATCGCAGAAATCGTACAGTTCAACAACATGTCCAGACCAGGGATTAGTTGTTGCAAGGAACCAGCCAGCTAAATCCGTTAAGTTCTGTATATACATAGACGTCTCCCAAACAGTGAACTCACTTGAGTCAAAACAACAATTACTTAATGCTGTTTACTATCTGCGCACATTAAGTTCAATTTGTGATTCAACTTTCAACAAGTGTAATAGAGAGTCTTATTTTTACTGTCCAATGTAGTACCCACCAAAATTAGTTTATGCTTTATTTCCTCGTTTTTTAAAAATATTTTTATTGGAGTTTTATAAGAGTAGGAACATAATGATTCAATAAGAAACAACTTGGTGTTCATTCGACAAGAAAGAAGGGAATACATGTCTAAACACCTTGAGGTTCTTTTGGTCTGCGGCTCTGGTGCAAGTAGTGGTTTTATGGCAGTAAATATGAAGAAAGCTGCCGCAGAACACAATCTTGATATTTCTATTACCGCAAGAAGTGAAGCTGAAATTGATAGCTATATTGACTCAATCGATGCTTTGATGATTGGCCCTCACCTAAAGTATCTTGTTGATGAGCTCAAAGAGAAATACGCCGACAAATCTGTTCAGATAATTCTTATGGATCCTGCATATTATTCAACGCTCAATGGCGAGAAAGCCCTCAAGCATCTTATTAAAACTATTCGAGAAGCAAATGCCCAGTAATCTGACGACGAACTGAACTATCTGTTAATCAAATTATTTACGAAAGATTTTGTTAGCAACACGTCGATAAGGAGACTACAAGTATGAACAAGCTTATTGATTGGCTTCAGACGAGCTTCTCACCAGCAATTAACAAAATTGTTCAAAATCCTTGGATTCTTACCATTAAGAATTCTGTACTGCAGACACTGCCACTTATTTTTTTGGGTTCAATTTTTAGTCTGCTTACAATTCCTCAGAATTATTTTAAGTGGTGGCCAAACTTCTGGACACCTTATGGTTGGACCTTTGGCATCGTTGGCCTCATTGTTGCATTTTTGATTCCTTACAATCTGTTAACGCTTAAGAATCACAAACGCTCTGCGATTAATGCGGGTATTGCTGGTGTTATTTTGTTCTTGATTTCTTTAAATCCACAGTTTGTGGCTGATCAAGCAGCAATGATTGCAGCAGGTGAGTCAACCTGGTTCCGTATTTCTAATATTGGTGGCTTCGGTGCTGGCGGAATGTTCTTGGCCATTGTTGCCGGCCTTATATCTGCAGCAGTTCTCAATAAATTTGCCGACTTCTCATTCTTTAAAGAGGACTCTGTAATTCCTGATTTTGTAAAAGACTGGTTTAACTCTATGCTGCCAATTGGCATCGTAACAGTTTTTGGTTGGATTCTTACCGATCCAAAGTTCCTAAACCTCAATCTGTATCAGCTTGTTGTTAACTGCTTTATGCCTCTTCAGAGTATTGTTAATTCGCCAGTTGGCCTCGTAATTGCAATGTTCCTCTTCTGCTTCCTGTATTCTATGGGCATTTCTACTTGGGTGCTTACTCCGGTATTTACTCCAATTCTTCTTGCAAATGCTGAGGCAAACGGTGCTCTTGCAGCTGCAGGTAGTGCAACAGCTTCAAATCTGGCTGTATTTACCGATGCATTTGTTTATTCTGGTTATCTCTGGATTGGCGGCATTGGTTGTACACTATCCCTTGTACTCTTGATGGCATTCTCTGCTAAATCAAACCAGCTGAAAGCACTTGGTCGAGCTTGTCTCGTTCCAGCAATTTTCAACATCAATGAGCCTTGTGTATTTGGTGTTGTTGCTTGGAACCCAATCATGATGATTCCAATGTGGCTTCAAGGTATTGTTCTTCCACTTATTGCGTATGTATTTACCAAGGTAATTCCATTAGGCGCTATCCCTTCAATGCTTTTTAACATGTGGTATTGCCCATTCCCAATTGCCACATTCCTTACCGGTGGAACTGCAGGAAGTATTGTTTTGATGCTTATCATCTTTGTGGTATCTGGTCTTATTTGGATGCCATTCTTTAAAGCGTATGACAAGCAGCTTGTTCATTCTGAGACCACAGAGACTAAGTCTGATTCAGACGAAGACTGGTCATTCTAAATTCAAAATCTGTGCCTGAGGTTGCTGTTTACCTTGTGACCTCAGGCAACCTCAAACATAAATCAGGGAGAGGGAGAGATTTAATATGGAAGAAGAGATTGATAAGACTACTCAGGATGCTATGACCATTCTTATTGCTGCTGGTGAAGCTCGTAATGAATGCAAATTAGCTTACGAGGCAATTGCTTCCGGCAATATTTTGCTTGCAGAAGAAAAAATTGCTGCTGCAGACGCAAAGATTATTGAAGCTCATCATGTTCAGACTGATCACATTCAAGGTGTTTTTCAAGGAGAAAAGCAAGAGTACAGTCTTTTGTTTTCTCATGCACAAGATACACTCATGGTCATTTATTCTGAGATTATTACCGCTAAACAGCTTGTTCAAGTTTTTAAGTCGTTTGATAACAGGATTAAAAAGTTGGAGGAGCGTTAATGAGCGTAACGCCTCAGGTAAGACGTAGTTTTCCAAAAAATTTTCTTTGGGGCGGTGCTTTTGCGGCAAATCAAATGGAGGGTGCTTGGCAAGAAGGTGGCAAGGGTCCCTGCGTAAGTGACCTTAATGAGTACAAGCCAAATGTGCCGCTTGATAAGAAATATAACGGAGAAGAGACTGCTCAGAAAGTTACAGAAGCTCTTAAAGCAACCGATAGAATTTTTCCTAAACGTTGGGGTATCGATTTCTATCACAACTTTGAGGAAGATTTAAAGCTTCTTGCAGAGCTTGGCTTAAAGACGTTTCGAACTTCAATTAACTGGTCACGTATTTTTCCTCATGGAGATGATGCTAACCCTTCTGAAGAAGGGTTAGCTTTTTATGACAGGCTTATTGATGTGGTTATTGCTAACGGCATGGAGCCTATGATTACCTGCTCCCATTATGAGATGCCTGTTGCATTAACGCTTAACTACAAGGGTTGGGCTTCTCGTGAATTGATTGATCTTTTTGAACGCTATTGCAAAGTTTTATTCGACCGTTATCACAATAAGGTCAAGCTGTGGATTCTTATCAATCAAATTAATCTTGTGTCAGTTGAATCCTTCAATCATCTTGGAATTTGCGCTGATAAGGTAGATAACCTTGCAGAAGCTAAATACCAAGGAGTTCACAACGAGATGGTAGCTTGCGCCCGCGCCACTCGTTACGCTCATGAAAATTATCCTGATCTTCAGATAGGTATGATGTTGTGTGGCGGACCGGACTATCCATCGTCAAGCAATCCTGAGGATGTTCTTGCCTGTTACAGACATAATCAAATGGAGTTTTATTACGCTGATGTGTTGCTCAGAGGTCAGTATCCAGGATATGCTTTGCGCTTCTTTGAAGAAAATGGGTTTGACATTCAATTTGGCGAGAATGACCTTGAAGATCTAACAAATACTGCTGACTTCATGAGTTTCTCGTATTATTACTCAAGTGTTTGCAGTGCTCAGAGCTTTGCAGATGGAAATAAAGATTTTTCCAACCCTAATCTTCCCGCAAATCCTTGGGGCTGGTCTATTGATCCTTTGGGGTTGCGTTATGCCCTTAACGTCTTTTACGATCGCTATCAGTGCCCAATTTATATTACAGAAAATGGCATTGGAGCCTTTGATAAGCTTGAGGAAGATGGAACAATCCATGATCCATATCGCGTTGAATATTTTCGAGCGCATATTAAACAGATGCTTGAAGCCATCAGCGATGGTGTAGATTTACGCGGCTATTATGCTTGGGCGCCACTGGATATTGTGAGCTGCTCTTCTTCGGAGATGAGCAAGAGATATGGCTTTATCTATGTTGATCAGGATGACCTTGGAAACGGAACTGGTCGTCGTATCAAGAAGGATAGTTTTTCTTGGTATCAGCAAGTTATTAAAACCAATGGAGAAAAACTGTAATAAGGTTTTCAATAAACTATAAAGCAATGAGCCCGTTTGATAATTTGTATCAAATGGGTTCATTTTTTCTTGTTATCGACATGAAACCGACACGTATGTGGGACACTACATACCAGTGAATACTGAACCGTTCAAGAAAGGAAGGCTCATGGCATACGAGTCTCGCGAAGAAATTGATAGCAAATATAAGTGGGACCTGTCTTCAATGTTCCCTAGTGATGAGGCATTTGAGGCTGGGCTTGAGGAGCTCAAGGCTTACTGCCCAAAACTGCTTGCGTTCAAGGGTAAGATTTCCACTTCTGCTCAGGCTCTTCTGGAGTTCCTGCAGCTTGAAGATCAGATGGATCTTTTGCTCTATAAGATTATTAACTACGCTGAGCGAAAAGGTGACGAGGATACTCGCGTAGCCAAGTACCAGGCATACGTTGCAAACGCTACGAGCGCATATACGCAGGTTGGCGAGGCAACTTCTTGGTTTGCCGCAGAGCTTCTTGCCATTCCAGCAGAATCTGTCGAGAAGTTCTATGTAGAGGTTCCAGCACTTGAGTTTTATCGTCGTAAGCTCAATAAGATCTTGAACCAGCGTGAGCACACCCTTTCTGCTGAGGAAGAGGCACTGCTGGCGCGCGCAGAAGAGCTGGCTGTACAGCCAACCAACATCTTCTCCATGTTTGATGACGCGGACCTTACCTTTGATGACGCAGTTGATTCTGAGGGTAAGTCTCATAAGCTGACCAGCGGTTCATTTGTTCCTCTGCTGATGGATGCTGACCGCGTCCTGCGTGAGTCCGCATTCAAGCAGCTTTACAGACGCTTTGGTGAGTTCCGTAACACCTCTGCTGCAATTCTGACCAGCCAGGTTAAGAACCTGCAGTTCTTCTCGTCATCTAGAAAATATGCAAGCTCTCTTGAGGCTGCTCTTGCAGAGAACGAGATTCCTGTTGAGGTTTACAACAACCTGATTGACGCTGTTCACCAGAATTTCCCAGCATTCTACAAGTACGTTGACCTGCGTAAGCGCGTTATGGGCTTGGATGAGCTGCACTTCTGGGACGTTTACACTCCTCTTGTTGATGACGTTGACATGAAGTTCACCTACGAGGAGGCTTGTGACCTTATTGTTAAGGCTCTGGCACCTATGGGCGAGGAGTACGTTAACCTGGTCAAAAAGGGTCTGGAGAGCCGTTGGGTTGACGTGTACGAAACCCCAGGTAAGCGCTCCGGTGCTTATTCCGCAGGTGGTAAGGGCATGAACCCTGTTATGCTCCTTAACTTCCAGGGTGGTCTTGATGATGTCTACACCCTCATCCATGAGATGGGCCACTCTATGCACACGTATTTCTCCTCCCATAACCAGGAGGTTACTTACTCTGAGTACTCCATCTTTGTTGCAGAGGTTGCATCTACCTGCAACGAGGCGCTGCTCTCGCGCTACCTGCTTGAGCATGAGACCGATCCTGCTCGTCACGCATACATCCTCAACCACTTCCTTGAGGGTTTCCGCGGCACCATCTATCGCCAGTGCATGTTTGCCGAGTTTGAGCGCGATATCAGCCAGATGAATGCTGACGGCGTGGCTCTGAACGCCGAGGTTCTCTCCGAGCGCTACGGTAAGCTTTGCGCAGAGTACTTTGGACCTGGCATTGAGCTGGATGAAGAGATCAAGCTAGAGTGGTCGCGCATCCCTCACTTCTACTACAACTTCTATGTCTACCAGTATTGCATTGGTTTCTCGGCAGCTATTGCCCTGTCGCAGCGCATTCTTTCTGAGGGCAAACCTGCAGTCAAGGACTACATTGGCTACCTGTCCGGCGGTTGCTCCAAGACTCCAATTGAGCTGCTCCGCGGTGCTGGTGTTGACATGGCAACTCCAAATCCCGTTAACGCTGCACTCAAGTACTTTGGCGAGCTTGTCGACCAGCTTGAGCAGGAGCTCAACTAGGCGCGACGGCTACGGGCGCAATCCGGTACGACCGCGTACGACTGGGCTCACCGAGATTACGACCGTGCATAACTGCGCACACGATTGCATTGCAACAAAGGAGGATGTATGCAGGCACGTTTTGTTCACCGCTGCACTCACGTTTTGGATAACGAGAAAACCGTTGAGTTTTACAAGAAGGCTCTGGGATTTCGCGTTGATCGCGTTAAGGGACCAGAGGATGGCTCTTGGACCAATACGTTTTTGGTAAACGATTGGTCTCCCTTTGAGCTGGAGCTTACGTGGAACCGTGGTTGGGTAGAGCCTTACGACAACGGCGGAAAAGACACGCACATTGCCTTCCGCGTTGACGATTTTGACGCCTTCCATGCACTTCATGAGGAGATGGGTTGCATCGTTAAAGAGAACCCAAAGATGGGTCTCTACTTTATCGCAGACCCTGATGGCTGCTGGATTGAGATTTTGCCAGAGAAGTAACCATGACAGATTACGGCTTACTTGCAAAACAGATCGTCTCGCTTGCCGAGGTTGACGCCCACTGGCTGCCGGTGTTGTCTAACGCTGCTGCTCTTCTATGGGACGCCCTGGATGACATTAACTGGGTAGGGTTCTACCTGGTAGATCCTGCTACGGTATCGGGCGGGGACATGGATCCGGACGCGGGTGTGGAGCCGGGAGCAGCCCCAAGCACCCACGATTCGCGTACTCCTGAGCTGCGCCTGGGACCGTTTCAGGGCAAAGTCGCCTGCGTGCGCATACCCTTTGGACGGGGAGTATGTGGTACGGCCGCGGCAACAAAGACAAGTCAGCTGGTGGAGGATGTGCATCAGTTCCCCGGACATATTGCATGCGACTCTGCATCTAACTCCGAGGTGGTTGTTCCTATCTTCAAGGGCAAACAGGTAGTTGGTGTGTTGGATATTGATAGTCCAAGCGTTGCAAGGTTCACCCAGGAAGATCTTGCAGGTCTTGAGCAGGTGGTAAAAACGCTTGAGGGCTGTGCGAATTTCTCGGACTTTTGTTAAATACGACTACAGATATATCATTTGGGTACACAAATCATGTACGAGCAGGTTTGCTTGTGCATGATTTTTGTATTTACATAGCACTCACGGAGAGGTCTGCTCATGAAGAAAATCGTATTTATCATTGGTTCTGGTCGTAAGAACTCGTTCAACAAAACGTTGAGCCAGGTTGCTGCAAAGGCGCTTGAGGGCAAGGCGGAGGTTGAGGTAGTTGACGTTTTGGACGTCCCTCTGCTCAACCAGGACAAAGAATTTCCAGCTCCGGAAGGTGTTCAGAAAGTTAGAGACGCCGTCATGGCGGCTGATGGCGTATGGCTCTTTACCCCAGAATACAACTACAGCATCCCCGGCACTGTCAAGAACATCTTGGACTGGCTGAGCCGTCCACTCACTTCTGATTACGAGAAGAAATCTGAGACTGCCATTGCCGGTAAGGTTGTTACCGCAAGTGGCGTGGGCGGCCGAAACAAGACTGCAGGATCGCTTGGCGTAGTCAAGCAGCAGTTCCTGGCCCTGCGTACCAAGCCTGTTGAGCCGTTCAACGGCTTCTCGCTTCCTGTTACTGCCTGGACTGAGGGAACGTGGGAGCCAGAGCCCGAGGTTCACCAGGCAATCGCTCAACAGGCAGAGGATTTTCTCGCCGCACTGTAATTGCCTGGCAAGCTCGTAAGGTCAGCGTACGCACAAAAAAGCCCGGATGCCGCGCAATAGCATCCGGGCTTTGGTGTGTCTAGTCGGAGGAGAGGCCGTTGCTAGACAAGATGTGAATGGTACCTCGTTTGTGTGCAGTGCTTATTCTTGCTGCGTCGCTTGTTTACACGAGCTTTACTTACCAACAAACTGTGAGATGGTCTTGTACAAGTCGCTTGCCTGGAAGTCTTTGATAACCTTGGAATCTTTTCTCTGGTCACAGACTTCAAGCAGTGCTTTCAGGGAAGCCTTATCGGGGTCAGTCTGATACTCTGCTTTTGCCTGAATGAGCTGGTACTTGGAAATAACCATGTCCATCAGCTTGGCGTTGTTACCCTCAGCGTTGGCGTCGTCAAGACCGTCAAATGCCAGTGTAGAAACAACACCGTAGCCACCAGTTAGGAAGTGATTGCCCACAAAGTCGTTAGGATCAACCTTGTTGTTAATGACAGGCGAGTTCTTGGTATTGGTAAGTAGCACCAAGCTGGTGTTGTTGTACACATCAATGACGGTAAGCGTTCCGGTCCAGCCGGTGTGGCCAACGGTTGCTGCGTTTGCAATTGGCGAGAAGGCCCACTGATAGCCAATGTGACCTTTGCGCCTCCAACCCAAACCATAGGTAACGTTGGTGTCCTTTGGCTTGATAAACTGGTCGTGAACGTCTTCGCTGAAGAGCATGGTGTTACCGTAGCCACCACGGTTCATAACGGTCTGAACAAGAACAGCCAGGTCAGAAGCGCTTGCAAACAGACCAGCGTGACCTGAGATGCCACCCATGGCGTAGTAGGCCTTCTCGTCATGAACGGTACCTTGAATGGTGTCGGTGCGCATGTTGTCAAAGGTAATCAGGCCGTCACGAGTGTTGCCGTTAAGCTCGGTAGCTGCGATTCCGTCAGCCTTAAAGCCGTTGTCTAGTGGGTTGAAGGTTACGTTCTTAAGTCCCAAAGGCTCATAAAGAGCTTCCTTAACGTACTGGTCAAGGCGTTTGTTGGTGATCTTCTCAATGATAAAACCAAGAAGCATGTAGTCTACATCGGAATAGGCGGTCTTGGTGCCTGGAACATACTGCAGAGGAGTCTCAATAATCTTCTGCAGAATTTCATCACGATTCTGGGAGTACAGCTTCTGGTTTGCGTTTGGCTGTGGATCGTCAGGCTTTTCTGGGTTGTAGTTGCGGTTGTGGTACTGAGGATCTGGTGGGAATCCAGCCTGGTGCTCAAGAATCTCACGAATGGTAAGGTCATTCTTGCCCAGGATTTTATCGCCCTCCTGGTCCTTGAAGTCTGGAATGTACTCTTGAACCTTCTTGGAAACGTCTAGCTTACCGTCGGTGACTAGTTTTTCAATTGCCAGGTTAGTGGCATACATCTTTGTGTTAGAGGCCAGGTCATAGAGGGTATTATCGTCAACAGCCTTGCCGTCTTTGATACGAGAACCGTCCTTGTTGTAAGAATTGACGTTACCGTAATTAGTTTTCTTGATGATCTTGCCGTATCTGGTAACAACCAGCTGTGCAGAGGTAAAGCCGTTGGCAATCTCAGCGTTAATAATCTGGTCAATCAGCTTGAAGTTGTCATTGTTGGCGTAGTCTTTGGTGCCGTCAATAAGGGTTGGGTAGCCAATCTTGACTTCAAAGGTAGCCTGAGTTTCTTTAACGGTACTGACCTGTAGGCGGTTATCGCCATTGACGGTCACGTCAGAGATATCAATCTGGTTCCAGGAAGAACCGTCAAGCTTGTCAGTTGGTACCTGATGACCGTTTACAAGGAGGGCAAAGCTCTGGGGCTCTGAACTCTTTACATAGATGGTGCCCTGACCAGCAAAGCAAACAAAGCTGTTGAGCTGGTTGGTGACAAGAGAGTCATCAAAAGCGTCGTTATCATTCAGAACAGGGAAGACCTTATCGTATTGGAACGTGCCGTCTACAGAGTCAACCTTCTTTGCGGTTCCCTTAGCAGCAGTTGCGCCACCTTTAGTTTGGCAGGCGGTAAGGCCAAGACCTGCAAGAGCAGCTAGACCAAGAGCGCTTCTGCTCAGAAATTGCCTTCTGGTCTGTCCAGCAGGGGAGCCTGCGTCAGATGAGTGCTCAGAGTGAGCTGTTTGATTCTGGTGTAAATCTTCGTTGGTGCGCATATTGTCTCCTTCGGTTTTGCCTTAGGTAAAACACCTGCTATCTCAACTGACTGAGATAATTTGCGTTTATAATGACGCGCGTTTCATCAAAATTGCAGCTACTTTTTTAAGATGAAATAATGCGTACGTTAACGTACTGCGAGTGGTATCAAAAAAGCTGTCAATGGTATCTAAATTTGAATTTTTTAGGCAAAAATGAAATATTTTAATCAGGTTTTACGTGGTCAAATGTCCACTAGGTAGTAAAGATTTTTATGAAGTACTAAAAAAGTATTCCAAATAAAATGCGTCTTTAATAACAACGGTCTCTACATTACGCTGGGAAAATATAGGTATTTGTAGACACCACATGAGTCAAGTACATCCTCAGCACAATACGTATTAATAACACTTACCATACCGCCTACGTTACAGATGAAATTTTTCTAGCAACGTGAAACAATATAGTCAAACGTTTTAGTCAACCGGAGGTGATTGCGTGAGAGGTGTTCGTCTACGCCTGGAAGAGTATCGCAAAAATGCTAGTTCGGCTGAACGAGACATTGTTGACTATATTCTGTCTGATCCAGAGGCAGCAGTTGGTCAGTCAATTCATAAATTAGCTGCTCAAACGTATACGTCTGCATCAACGGTAGTAAGGCTTTGCAAAAAGCTTGGCTGTGGTGGCTATAAAGAGTTTCAACAGGCTCTAATTTATGAGCTGGCAGTAAGTAACAAAAGTAACGATATTGCTGTTGGTGGCGTTATCGCAGGTGACACTACTGATGTGATTATCGAAAAAGTGACGGCAAAAAACATTTCTTCACTGGAGCTCACCAGTCAGTTACTTGATGCTCAGGTTGTTGACTCTGTTGTTTCGTGCATGATGCAGGCACATTCTATTTGTCTTTTTGGCATGGGAGCTTCGCTTCTAGTTGCAAGAGATTTGCAGCTTAAACTTATGCGTCTCAACATTAGCTGCAATTTAAGCGATGATTACCACTCTCAGTTGCTCTATGCCAAAAACATGGGGCGAGAAGATCTTGCTATTGTTGTCAGCTATTCTGGCCTTACCAGAGAAGCCATTGAGTGTGCCTGGATTGCAAAGGCAAACGGCGCAAAGGTAGTTTCTATTACCCGTGGTGGTACTGATTCGGAATTGATTCGTCGTTCCGATTACGTTTTAGGTATTGCAGAGACTGAGCACATCATGAGAAGTGGCGCTATGTCTTCAAGAATTGCCCAGCTCAACGTCGTAGATGCGCTTTTTGCAGCCTATGTAAACAGAAATTACGAGAAGAGCGTTAAGCGTTTCTCAACAAACTACATTGGCAAATTAGACTCAGCTGAACATGCTAGTGCGTCTTCTTCCAATGAAGATTTACCTGGTATAGATAGTGATGTTATTGCGTAAAAATCACAAACAGAAGGTGAAAACGTGATTGATTTAACAAAGCTTGTCACAGAGACAAGAAACCCAAACACTATGGACTTGGATCAGATGACTCCGCTTGAGCTGGTCAGCGTTATGAACCAGGAAGATCTAAACGTCGTAGCAGGCGTAAAAGAGGTTCTTCCTCAGGTAGCGCAGGCAATCGAGTGGGCAGTTTCCTCGCTTGAGGCTGGCGGCAGAATTGTGTACTTTGGCGCGGGAACTTCGGGCCGCCTGGGTGTTTTGGACGCGGTTGAGTGTCCTCCTACCTTTGGCGTTTCTCCTGACGTGGTTGTTGGTCTTATCGCTGGTGGCGAGAAGGCCTTTGTACGTGCAGTTGAAGGCGCAGAGGATTCTCTTGAGCTTTGCGAAGAAGAACTCAAAAAGATTGCTTTGAACAAGAACGACATTGCCATTGGAATTGCTGCTAGTGGTCGCACCCCTTACGTTATTGGTGGCCTGCGTTACGCTCGCTCTTTGGGTTGCAAGACCGTTGCTATTGCTTGTAATAAGGGCTCTGAGGTTGGCAAAGAGGCAGAGCTTGCCATTGAGCCTTCTTGCGGACCTGAGGTTCTCACAGGTTCCACGCGTCTTAAATCTGGTACCGCTCAAAAGATGATTCTGAACATGATTTCTACTGGCTCTATGGTTGGAGTAGGTAAGGCATATCAAAACCTTATGGTTGACGTGCAGCAAACCAACAAAAAACTGGTAGTTCGCGCACAGAACATCACTATGGCAGCAACTGGTTGCACTCGTGAAGAGGCAGCTCAGGCGCTTGAGCAGGCTGACGGTAACGCAAAGCTTGCTATTGTCATGTTGCTTACTCAGATGCCAGTTGAAGAGGCAAAAGCTAAGCTTGAGGCAGCTCATGATCATGTGAGAGGAGCATTGCAGTAATATTGGCCAAAACTGCACTTTTTGTTTCAGCTGTATCGGCCAGTGGTATTAGCGCTACAAGCAAGAGCGTGACAAGTTTTTGAAATACGTTCAATTTACCTGCGGTAATAGAGCGTTTAGATTCTGTCAAAACATGAAACAATGAACCACAGGTATGGATTGTTGTACCGCAATGTTCATTTTTTATGTATTCTTGAAAGGTATTTGTTGCAACATCGCAACGAGAGAAAGAAGGAAAGTATGGATTACACCAAGCTTTCAGAACAGATTCTTGCTGCCGTCGGTGGCAAAGAAAATGTTCAGAGCAACATGGTCTGCATGACCAGGCTCCGCATTAAGACCGCTGACCCTTCAAAGGTTGACTCCGAGGCCCTTAAGGCTATCGACGGCGTCTTGGGTCTGGTTGAGGATGCAGAGTACCTTGAGGTTGTTCTTGGTCCTGGCGTTGTCAACAAGGTTATTGTTGAGTTCTCCAAGCTTACCGGCGTTGCTGCAGGTGATGCATCTGAGGACGACGTTGTTTCCGCAGCTAAGGACAACAAGGCAGCTCAGAAGGCTAAGTATGAGAACAAGCCTGTTCAGCGCTTCCTCAAGAAGATTGCTAACATCTTTGTTCCATTGCTTCCTGGCATCATTGCTGCAGGTTTGATTAACGGTATCATCAACGTTATTAACTTCTCCACTGGTAAGGCTTTTGCTAACGAGTGGTGGTTTGCAGCTATCTGGACCATGGGTTGGGCGCTTTTCGCTTACCTGCCAGTACTTGCTGGTGAGAATGCTGCCAAGGAGTTTGGCGGTTCTCGCGTTCTTGGTGCTATGGCTGGTGCACTTTCCATTGCTAACGCTGGTATGCCTCTTCTTGCTTCCAAGACAGTTGATGGCGTTGCAACTCGCCTGGTTCACCTTCCATTCAGCCTTCCAACCGTTGCATTCCAGAAGGGCGCATTTATTGTTGCTTCCTCTGATCTGTTCAACGCAGCAGCAGGCGGTATGATTGGTGCAATCATCTGCGCAATCTTCTTTGCATTCCTTGAGAAGAACCTGCACAAGGTTATGCCAAGCGTTCTTGACACCTTCCTGACTCCACTTTGCACCGTTATTCTCGGTGTCATTGGTTCCGTTTTGGTTCTTCAGCCTGCAGGTGCATGGCTCACTCAGGCAATCTTCTTTGTTCTTCAGTTCTTCTATGACAAGCTTGGCGTCTTTGGTGCTTACCTGCTTGGTTCTACCTTCCTGCCACTGGTTTCTGTTGGTCTTCACCAGGCACTTACCCCAATCCACGTTATGCTTAACAACCCAGAGGGCCCAACTCAGGGTATCAACTACCTGCTTCCTCTGCTGATGATGGCAGGCGGCGGCCAGGTTGGTGCTGGTCTTGCACTTCTCTTCAAGACCAAGAACAAGCGCGTCAAGAAGTACCTCACCGAGTCCATTCCAGTTGGTATGCTTGGTATTGGCGAGCCTCTTATGTACGCAGTTACCCTGCCTCTTGGTAAGCCATTCATCACCGCATGCCTTGGCTCTGGTATTGGCTCTGTAGTTGCTTACATCTTCCACCTTGGTACTGTTTCCCAGGGCGTTTCTGGCTTCTTTGGTCTGCTGATCGTCCAGCCTGGTAATCAGGTCTTCTACCTGCTTGCAATGCTTCTTGCTTACGCTGCAGGTTTTGTACTTACTTGGTTCTTTGGCGTTGATGAGGATCGTATCAACGACGTCTTTGGCGAGTAAAAACCACACGTTTTAGAAACGTTTATCCCTCTTCTTAGGTATCCTAGGAAGAGGGATTTTTCTTCTCGCCTGGCGTCCTGCATGGCTGCCCGACTGGCCGCCCGACTGGCGTCCTGCCTGGCCGCCCGACTGGCTGTCCGATTGACCGCCCGACTGGCCGCGGGATTGTCCGCCCGACTGGCTGTCCGATTTGACCGCTCGACTGGTCGCCCGACTGGCGAGAAACCCCGTCTTTTAGAAAGCGTTTTGCGGCTCACTTGGAGGATTTATGCGTACCGGAATTTCACTGTATTTTGCCAGTGGATATGAGGCTAATGCTAAGGTTGTAGCAAAAGCGCGGGCAGCCGGATGTCACTATGCATTTACTTCTCTACAAATCCCAGAAGAAGAGGGGATTGATTACCGTACTGAGGCGCGCAAGCTCTTGGAGCTTTGCAGAAAAGCAGAGATTAACCTTATTGCTGATGTTTCTCCTGCTACTCTTTCAAAACTTGGCGTTCAAAAGTTTGATGAGCTTGCTGAGCTTGGCATTACGTACGTGCGCCTTGACTTTGGATTTGATGCGGCAGAGACGGTCGAGCTATCTCACAAGTTCCACGTGGTTTTTAATGCTTCATCCATCACAAAAGACGACATTTCCGCGTGGCGAGCAGCTGGTGCCGACTTTACCCGTTTTGCCGCCTGCCATAATTACTATCCCAAGAGCTATACAGGCCTTTCGCTTGAGCGTGTAGCACAGATTAATGCCCGTCTTTCGGCTCTTGGATTCCAGATTTTCTCGTTTGTTCCTGGAGAGGTCTTCCGCGGACCTCTCTATGAGGGACTTCCAACCGTAGAGGAACATCGTGGACTTTCTGGTGATGCACTTATTCAGGCAATGCTTGCTCTTTACGATGCGGACTCTGACGTGGTGCTTATTGGTGACCCGGATGTTACTGATGCTACGTGGAAGCGAGTTGGCCAGCTTGAGCGGAATTGTATTGAGTTAAAAGCCAAGTTAGAACCCGATTTTGAGTATTTATATGGACGCCGTCAGACAGATCGTCCTGATTCCAGTTCGTATATTATCCGCTCGCAAGAGTCTAGGCTTTGGAAAGACGCCCCTATGTACGAGGCAAAATCTTCTAACTGGGAGACGGTGGCTGATGGCACTATTTTAGTGAGCAGCAAAGCGTATGGCCGCTATGCAGGAGAACTTTCAATTGCTCGAGGGCTTTTAGAGCTTGATGCTCGCGATAACATTGCTGGAATGATCTGCGAGGAAGATCGAGCATTCTTACCCTTCATTCACTCTGGCCGCGGGTTTAGGTTTATTCGCAGGTAATCAAAGGTTTTCTCTGTTTAAGTTGGTCGTCTGCACCGTTTGTTTGAACGCACTATGCACGTCGTAGTTACACGGCGCGTGTGGCGTATCGGAGTACATCGGTCGCACACGGTTCACGGGGTGCTTAAAATACCCTAGAGTGCATAAAAATAGTTAAATATGCATAAAAATTAATCAAGAAATTGATATATCATTCAGAGGGTACTGTTTTGGGTAAAAAATCCGTTTAGTTGGAGATAATTTTTTGATTTTGCCATTTTAGCATTTACGTTTTAGCAGTTCAGAAATAATGTGAATGCATACGTAAAATTTCTCCAATTAAAAGCGCAGGTGAATCGCTTGCATAAAAATCTCTCAATTCTGGATACTCCAACTAAACGGATTTTTTACCACTTTGCGTTGAAATAGGTTTGGTTGCACCAAAAAAGGCCAGTTGGCGTCAAAATGACGTGCGTCCTAACTATGTGCGACGGAGTTTCGCATAAGCTACAAGCTTCCTACAAAGCAAAGGCTTCTTCGCTCAGTAGGGAATTGCCTGCTAAATAGATTGCCCCCTATTTCCCAGGTAGTGGAAATAGGGGGCAGCTCAAAAGTTAATGTAATAGCGCTTTACAGCCTAACAATAACATCCTCAGCAGATTGACGATGCTTTTGGACAGGATCCATATCACGATAGCCCAGGCTAAGCATGCAGGAAACGCCAAAGTCGCTGTACTGGCCACCGTCGAGAAGACCCTCTTCTTCCAAGATCTTATCGACAATTTTGCGGTTAAAGCCCTCAATTGGGCAGCTATCAACGCCAATCATAGCGGCCATGGTAAGCATGTTTGAAAGCGCAATGTAGGTCTGCTTGCAAGCCCAATCGAAGGTTGCGCGCTCATTGCCTGCCAGGTCAAACATGTTCTCCTGGAAGTTCTTAAAAGCAGCGGCGTAAGTTGGCTCAAAGTCTGCAGGAAGCTGCTTGATGTCGTGCATCATGTGTTTGGCATAAGCAGATTCTGCGTTAACGTTCTTGCGAGCAAGAAGAATAATCAGGTAATGAGCACCATTGAGGGATGCGCGAGCACCATAGCATGGCTCGTAAAGTTTCTCTTTAAGGCGAAGAGACTGCTCAGAGGCCTGATCCTCTCGCAAATTAACAACCAAGAAGCGCCAAGGCTCTAGACCATAGGAGCTTGGTGCGAGGCGAGCGGCCTCAAGAATTACCTCAAGATCCTCGTCAGAAACGTTTTTGGTTGGGTCATACTTTTTGGTTGCAAGTCTCCACTGGTAGGACGAGAGAACTTTGTTTGCAACGTGCTGTGCGGAACAGGCCATGTGAGGTCCTTTCTTGTTAGTGATGCAACGTTGAGCTGGGAGGTGTGGTGGACTGAGGAGTGTTACAAGCTGGGCGTTGCTCGGCGAGCGCAACTCGGAAAAGTGTCGTTCGGGAAGGCGGTGCGGGGGAGTGAGGCGCTTGCGAGGGCGCTACTTGGAAACAATAAATTTACCAGGCTGTCCAAGTTCCCACGTACCCTTAAGGTCAGCAGCAAGTTCAAAGTGCAGCTTGGAAATACCCAGGTCATAGTCTTGGATGAGGTGGCGCTGGTTAGGTATAGAAGCACTTACCACGCCATCTGTCAGGTCAAATACAACAGGCAGTTTGTTGATGGCGGTTGGACATGCCAAAACCGCATTAATGCCACGGTTAAACCACTCGGGCATCTGCTCTGGCTCAGCTGGAGCGCCGTTTGCCGTCATAATCTGCGCAGGCTTTTTGGTACGCAGGCGGATTGCAGTACGAATGCCCTCCTGCTTGAGCGGAATCTTCTTTGGAGCGTATCCAATAGAGACAATAATGCCCAGGTTAAGCCCGTTATACTCTTCGCAGGATAGAGTCTTTCTATCCATAGTTTCAGCAATCCAGCATGAGCCAATACCCAGCTGGGTGGCGAGAAGAACGATTTTCTCGCCATAGTAGCCGATGAGTTCACGGGAAATTGCGTCTTCACAATAACCTGCCACGTAATGGTAAATAGGACTGACAATAGATTTGTTTTTCATGTGAACAGAGGTGCCGTCTTCAAGATGAGGGTCCTCGATAGTGAGAATTGCAGGGTGATCAGGTGCCACTTTTGCCATTTGAGCATTTGCAGCATCAACGGCTTCTTGAAGCTGAGAAAGTTTTTCTTGTTCAATAGGCTTTTGATCGTAAGCGCGCAGAGAAATACGCTGCTCTATAGCTTCTTGTACGTCCATTGCAATCCTTCCCAAAACGGAAACATCAAGCATATACCCATGCTTTTAGTGCTTTAGTCTTATATGATAGTTCAGATATAAAATATGTCAAAAGACAAACGACTTTCTGCCTTTTACAAGGTATTATTTCAAGAAAGTATATAGGTAGTGATAGGTGAATTTCATGGGCAAAGTGATTGTATTTGGAAGCCTCAATATGGATATTTCCATAGAGGCAGATAAGATGCCTCAACAGGGTGAGACTATTGGCGGAAAAAACCTTGTCACCAGTCCAGGTGGAAAGGGTGCCAACCAGGCGGTTGCTGCAGCTTTAATGGGTGCAGATGTTCACATGATTGGTGCGGTTGGCGCCGATGCGTTTGGACGTGACTTGAAGCAGTCGCTTACTGGTTATGGAGTCAATGCGGAGCAGGTAGATGAGCTGTCTGGTGTTTCTACTGGTGTTGCCGTGATTGTGCGTGTGGGCGGAGACAACCGTATTA
This sequence comes from uncultured Atopobium sp., assembly GCA_902373375.1. GTDB lineage: Bacteria > Actinomycetota > Coriobacteriia > Coriobacteriales > Atopobiaceae > Lancefieldella. The sequence goes on along the minus strand of CABKMA010000006.1, from coordinate 976 downwards.
TTTTGGACCACGGCGCTAACTATGCTCGCTCGACTGACGATGTAAAAGCAGTGCTAGATGGCATTGCGGAGCCGGGTGATGTGTTCTTGACGCAGTTTGAGTGCGAGTTGTCGACTACGTTTGAGCTCATCAAGCATGCTCATGACCTGGGGCTCTATACGATGGTGAACCCATCGCCAGCGGCTACCATGACCACCGGTCTTCTCGCCAGTGTGGACGTGCTCTGCCTGAACGAGATTGAGTTTGCGGACTTGTTTGGTGAGGGCAAGATTAGCCCGCTGGCAGACCCCGAGGCTGCGGTACAGAAGGTGCTTGCAAGTGGCGTTTCAACTGCGGTGTTGACGCTGGGCTCCAAGGGTTCTGTTGCTGCCGACGCGCACGGCGTGTACCTGCAGGAATGCTATCACGTGGATACTGTGGACACTACCTGCGCGGGAGATACGTTCATGGGTACGCTTGCCGCGTTCCAGGCATCGGGACAGCTGGAAGGTCATGGCATTAAGCAGGCGCTTGACGTAGCTGCAAAGGCTGCAGCTCTTGCCACTACCAAGGTTGGTGCTCAGCAATCAATTCCAACGTATCAGCAGGTAATTGAGTTTTAGGCTAAAATTACCGTGATTGTTGCTTCATAATTTGTAGCTTGCACACAGCAAAACGCAGCTTGCGTACAGCAAAACGCAGTCTACGCGTAGCTTGCACACAGCAAAACGCAGTCTACGTGCTGCTTAAACGTAACATACACGCAGTTCAAACGTACAAAGGAGACTTATGGCAACGCTTTCAACTAAAACGCGCGTCATCATCGACACAGACCCTGGCATCGATGACGCCATTGCGCTGGGATTTGCCCTGGCCGCAAAGGCGCTGGATATCAAGCTTATTACCACCGTTAGCGGAAATGTTGGCATCGAGAACGTCACCAACAATGCCCTCAAGCTGCTCAAATTCTGGAATCAGCACGTGCCTGTTGCGCGCG
>CABKMA010000005.1 GCA_902373375.1 uncultured Atopobium sp. | reverse complement strand
CCGCCAGGCCTGAGCCATTAAGTGTATGAACTAAGCGGGTGCCCTTAAATTCTGCTGGATCCTTATAGCGAATATTTGCACGACGTGCCTGGAAATCCCAGCAGTTTGAGCAAGAAGAAATCTCTTTGTATGCGTTATAACTTGGAAGCCAGACTTCGATGTCGTAGCATTTACATGCAGAGAACCCAATGTCTCCTGTGCAAAGAGTAACCACATGATAAGGAAGACCCAGAAGCTGAAGGATCTTCTCGGCTTCCTGAACCATAGACTCAAGTTGATTCATGGAATCCTCAGGCTTTGCAAACTTGACCATCTCTACCTTGTCAAACTGATGAACGCGGATGATACCGCGAGTGTCTCGACCAGCTGAACCTGCCTCCTCGCGGAAGCATGGAGTGAACGCGGTATAAAGCAAAGGAAGCTGAGATGCATCTAGAATTTCATCACGGTGGATGTTAGAACCTCAGCAGTTGGAATGAGGTAGAGGTCAGGCTGAACGTGATACAAGTCTTCCTCAAACTTTGGAAGCTGACCAGTACCATAGAGTGAATCCTGGTTAGTAATGACTGGTGGCCACCACTCTTTGAAACCTGCCTGGTTATGTGTATCAATCATGAAGTTGATAAGCGCACGCTCCATACGAGCGCCCATGCCACCAAGAAGGTAGAAACGAGTTCCTGCAAGTTTTACACCACGATCAAAGTCAATCATGCCCAGTTCAGGGCCAAGGTCCCAGTGTGCTTTTGGCTCAAAGTCAAACTGAGTTGGCTCTCCCCACTTGCGAACCTCTGGGTTATCAGAGTCATCCTTACCATAAGGAACGGATGCATCAGGAATGTTTGGAATAGCTGCAACAAGGGCTGTGAGCTCCTCCTCAACCTCACCACGACGCTGGTCAAGCCTAGCGATGCGATCTTTGTTAGCTGCTACCTGCTCCTTAGCTGCCTCAGCCTCTTCCTTCTTGCCCTCACGCATAAGAAGGCCAATCTGCTTAGAAACAGCATTGCGCTCTGCCTGAAGCGTCTCTACCTCAGAAATTACGCTTCTACGCTCCTCATCAAGCTCAAAGAACTTCTCGCGATCCCAATGGGCATTTTGCCTAGACTCGCAAGACTTATCTACGAGGTCAGGATTCTCGCGCACAAATTTGATATCAAGCATGCAGCTTCTCCTTGAATCAACACTTTTTTGGCAGTGCATTTTTTCTTATAGCCTACCAAGTATATACTTGTATTCAGATTCTTAACCCTTCACATGTTCTGGAGCAGGATTATGGACGCAATTAGTTCGTTTATAGGTTGGCTTTTTGGCGATAAAACCGGCGTATTGTTCCTCGTACTTGGTGGAATTTTACTTTTTTTGGTCATTTCTTTTGTGCTTGAGCGTAAAACAAAAAAGATGTATTTCAATCACAAAAAGACTGACGAAGACTGGGATCTCTTTGGAGATGACTCTGAAGAAGGCTGGTCTGATTTTGAGGCAGACAACAAATAAGTAACAAAAAAGCCCCAAAAGGGGCTTTTTTAAATGCAAATGGTGCGGGCGAAGGGACTTGAACCCCCATGAACTTGCGTTCATACGGACCTGAACCGTACGCGTCTGCCAATTCCGCCACACCCGCGTGCAAGGGAATAATACTACAACATTTTGTTTTCTTCTAATGAAAAAACAATAGATATATAAGAAAATTCATTTCAGCGGTAGAATACAAACTGTCACGGCCGACAAATACACTTTAAACACAGGAGGTTGCCGTGAGTGACTCGCGGTCACAGACCACGCAGACCACATATATACATTCTCCTTCTGCTCAGCAGGCATCTCCTACAGCTGAGCCAGAAATTTTGCTGGACCGATATCGCGTTCTTGCACGCAGAGGCAACGGAGGCTTTGGCACCGTTTGTACCTGCTGGGATACTCGTTTACAAAGACGCGTGGCTATAAAGCGCATGCCCCTATTGGGTGCCTCTGAAACGCCTGGCGTGCTTGCTTCTACCGTTGACGAAGCTCTTTCTGAGGCAAGAACTGCCTGTTTGCTGGCGCATCCCAACATTGTGACCGTTCATGACTTTGAGATTGAAGGTGACTACGCTTATCTGGTCATGGAGTTTGTTGATGGTCTCAATCTGTCTGAGCTTTTAGCCCGTGTCGAAGGTGGATACCTAACCTATGCTGAAGCTGCTCATATGGTGTCTTCACTTGCAAAGGCACTTCAATATGCGCACGAAAATGGTGTACTTCACTTAGACATAAAGCCCACAAATATTATGATTGATCGCCAGGGCACGGTAAAACTTGCCGACTTTGGTATGGCAACGCTTGCCTCAGCTGCTGGTTATGGAGGCGCTCGCGGAGGTACGGTAGGCTACATGCCCCCCGAGCAGGTTGAAGGCATGCTTGTTGATGAGCGCTCAGATATTTTTTCACTTGCTGTCGTTTTAAGACAGGCTCTTACAGGCTCAAATGTATTTGCTGGTAGAACAGCAAAAGAATCACTTGACCATATGTATAAAGGTCCAAAGATTCCTCTACTCAAAGAAGATCCCGAGATTCCTTTTAGCGTAGACGCTGCTTTGACACAGGCGCTATCCCCTGAGCCGTCAACAAGGCAAGGAAGCGTTTTGGAGTTTGCACAGGAGATTGTGGCTCCTCTTGGCAGTGAAAAACAGGGCGAGAAAAGCCTCAAGTCCCTGGTAGAACAATCAGAAGAAGAGGAAACCGAAACCTGGGATGTTAAGCATCTTCCGCTCTCAATCCACTTCCCCTGGTTGCCCTCAGTTGCCGTGCGCGGCGTAACAGCTTTGATCACCGGCGTTCTTCTCGCCCAATTGTTTCACCTTATTGCACCAGAATCACTCACGTTTATTGTGGTGGGGTCTCTTGTAGGAGCTGCAGCTGCTGCGCTCTGGACACCCCTGGGTTCTGCGCTTGTTATTGCTTGTGCGGTATATGCGCTTGCAAGCATCAGCCCTACCAGCACCTCCTTTCCATTTGCAACGCTTGTGACTCTAGTAAGTGTCATCTGGTGGGCATTTGCGGGTAGAGTCTCAAAATTTAGCAGCATTAACTGCTTACTAGGCGCTTTATTGCCGGTACCAATTTCAGCTCCAGCACTTGTCAGTGCCACAATGCGTCCGATACCTGCGACTTTAACAGGATCTTTTAGCTTTCTCTTTGGAACCCTTCTTACAAGAGGAATATCTTTTGGCTTTGCCGCAACCCCTCTTGCCTACGACTACTCCTCATTAGCCTCAAGCCTTCCGTTTTGGATTCGCTTTGGTGCATGCGCCCTATCTGCTCTTTTAGGATCACTGATAAGCCAAAAAAATCGGCGTGGATGGATTGTTTTTGGACAGATTGTCTGCGCTATCGTGCTTGCGGGGGGCTTTATATGGGCAGCTTGGATGGAGAATCCTAATTTTTGGCTAGTTGAAAGTATAGTTTCAGTACTAATTACGCTATTCTTATGTGTACTTGTATGCGTTGCAATTGTCCTGATAGGTCCACTTCCAGCGGATCAGGAAGGCGAGGAATTAGATGAGCTTTCTTAGTGACTTTGAAAATCGTATTGGTTCGGTCTTTGGTGCCGCACCACAGGGATACGCTGAGCCCTTCTCTTTTAAGAAGCTCGCTAAACGAGCAGCTAAAGAGATGGAGCGTGAAACGTATGAGATTGATGGTGTTGATACTGCGCCAGCTTTATATACCGTTTTAGTCGCACCTCAAGACGACTCACTAATGCGTCCTCTTTATGCTGATCTAACTGCAGAAGTTTCTGACTTTGTAGCTACTCAGGCTCAGCAAAAAGATTATGTATTTGTGGGGCAGCCCCTTGTCCGTTTTATGGTGGACCCTTCACTGAAGCCTGGAAAGTTTGCTATTTTTGCAGAAAATGTTGATGGCAATACCCTTGATCAGCTACGTAATGAAGAACGTGCTTTCTTGGGAGGAAACTCCAGTGTTGGAGGGGCCGCGGCTCAAATGCCACAGCAGCACAATTCTCGCTCTGCTGTTCAGCCAGAACCATCACCAGAACCAGATCCCCTTTCTGTGGTTCAGCCTGTTTCTGCAGATAATGCAACACCAGAGGCTTTGGGCGATCTTGCTGGTACAGATGCAGGACTTGCGGTAATGCCACCAGACTTTGTTGAGGCTCAGGGTGCAATTCCTGTTGTTTCCGCAGCTGAATCCACTCCTATGCCTGTTCTTCCTAGCTCTAATGGACTTCCAGACCTACCGGTACATGGTGCTATCCCAACGGCAGCTCCTGTTCCTATGACACAGCGCCGTATCACGCCTTCGCTAGATGCACAGCTCAATGGCATGAATGGACGTTCTTCTCGCAATTTACAAGGCACACCACGTGCAAATATGGATGCCACCTGCATTCTCATTGATCGCCAGAGTGGCCGTTCGTATCGCGTTGAAGCACCACGTGCCATTATTGGACGAGAGCGCTCTCAGGCAGACGTTGTTTTGCGTGATCCTAACGTTTCAAGACGTCATGCCGAAATGACCTACGATGGTCATGATTGGCATATTGCTGACTTACGATCCACTAACGGAACGCTTGTAAACGACATCGACGTAGACGAAGTTATTTTGCGTGATGGAGACCTTATTACCATTGGTCTTATGGACCTTCAGTTCCGGGAGAACTAATGATTGATTTGATTCTCTTTGCAGGACGCGTTCTACTTGTTGTCTTGCTTTATATTTTTCTGTTTTCAGTCATGCGCACGGGCATCGGTCTTGTCCGCGGACAACGTAAAGACGGAGCTATTTGGTCCGTTGATGTCGAGAAGGGCGTCAAGTCCTTGCGTGGTCTTCATGTAGATATTCTTGGACCGGTTGTCATTGGACGTTCTCCTTCTTCTGACATCGTAATTGACGAACCATACGTTTCTGCCTCACACGCTCGCTTTACCATCCAAGGTCCTGCTCTGGTACTTGAAGACCTAGGATCTACAAATGGAACTATGGTTAATGGTCATATCATCGAGCAGCCTGTTACCCTTCGTGACACAGACGAAGTTCAGGTTGGCGATGTGATTATGCGTGTTGGACGTCGATAAGAGGCTCATGGTTTCTTCTGATACAACACATATTTCTGATACACCCGTTCAAGAGCCCGTTAGTGCCCCTGGTCGTTGCGAGCTGCCACTTGATGGCCGACATGACACAGAGACAGCTTCAGGCTCTAACACGTTTATCTCTTGGGGCGCCCGTTCAGACGTAGGATTAGTTCGCGAGCATAATGAAGACTCGTTTCTTTTGCGTACACCTCTTTTTGCCATCTGTGACGGTATGGGAGGACACGCTGCTGGCGAAGTAGCAAGCTCTATTGCTGTTAAAGTTATTGCTGAACAGGCACCCAGTACTGCTGATGACGTTCGTCTTGGTGCCGCTATTGAAGCTGCTAATCAAGAGGTCATTGATGCTCCTGCAAAAGGCGTTGGTAAGCCTGGAATGGGCTCTACCGCTTCAGCAGTTCTTATTGAGGGCAATCAGATGTCTGTTGCTCATGTTGGCGACTCCCGTATTTACCTGCTTCATCACGGAACTTTAGTTCGCATTACTCACGATCATAGCTATGTTGAGGAGCTCATCGATTCTGGTCAAATTACTGCAGATGAAGCTCGCGTACATCCTTCTCGCTCAGTAGTTACGCGAGCGCTTGGCTCTGATCCCGACATGTATGCAGATCACTTTTCACTTGAAGTATCTGATGGTGATCGCATTATTTTATGCTCTGATGGCCTCTCAGGCATGGTGCCTGATGACGAGATAGAATCAATAGCAGTCTCTAACGTCACGCCACAAAAAGCTGCCGATAATCTTGTTTCTGCAGCTCTTACCTATGGTGGGTCGGACAATATTACCGTCATAGTAATTGATGTTTTAGACGATGGCATAGCAGATCAAACGAGGCGTCACCTTACTCGTGGTGTCATTGCAACTTGTATCTCTTTTCTGGCGCTTTTTATGGCCACTATTGCAGTGTTCTTATTATTTGTAAGCAGTGAGTGGTACCTGGGAATTAATGGCACAACTGTTGGTATATATCGAGGTATTCCTACAACAGTTGCAGGCATCAACATGTCATCGCTTGTTGAAACCACGTCAATTGAAATAAAAGATTTGCCTGACGCGGTTCAAGATTCTCTTGCAAGCGGAATTCGCGTTAAAAATGAAGAAGAAGCACACAGTACTGTTGAGAATTACCGCAAGCAAATTGATGATGCAAACAATCGAGCTGTCAAAAAGAAAGAAGATGCTCAATCCGGAAGCACAGCAACCACAGAGACAACAACATCAACAACAAGTTCAGGAGGTGAGTAGGAATGAGAAAAACAGGTGGCTTAAGACGAAATACTGAGCTTTTCTTACTGTTTGCTGGAGCTATTCCGGTATTTTTGCTCTATGCCATTTATATGATGACTGCTCGTTCAGCTCTTAGTCTTGAAACTATGGCTGTTCCTATTGGTCTTTTTGCAGCTTTTACTGTGGCTCATATTGCTATCAGATTCCTCGCTCCTGCCGCAGACCCCGCCATTCTCCCCATTGTGTTTGTACTTTCGGGAATTGGCATTACCATGGTCACCAGACTTGCGCCAAATCTTGCAGTTAATCAAACTATTTGGCTCTTTATCTCTGTTGTTGTCATGATTCTGGTTTTGGCGGTCATTAAAAACCTTGATGCACTGGCACGTTACAAATACTCCATTGGTATTCTTGGTGTCATATTGCTTCTTCTGCCTATTGTTATAGGTCAAGATCGTTATGGTTCAAGACTCTGGATCTCTTTTGGTTCCTTTACATTCCAGCCAGGTGAGATAGCAAAAATTGCTATCACACTTTTCCTGGCATTTTATCTTGCTCTTAATCGAGAAGCCCTGTCGGTCTCCATGCATTCTGTAGGACCGTTCCGTCTTCCTCGCTTTAAAATGTTGCTGCCTTTATTTGTCATGTGGGGCATCAGCCTGATTGTTGTTATCTTTGAACGCGACCTTGGCAGCGCTCTGCTCTTCTTTGTTTTCTTTGTCATCATGCTTTATGTTGCAACAGGTCGCGCTAGCTACGTTTTTGTCAGTATTGCCCTCTTAGCTATTGGTGGAGTAGTCCTTTATCACTTCTTTGGCCACGTTCAAACTCGTGTTAACGTTTGGCTAGATCCTTTCAAAGATCCCGCTGGGGATGGCTTCCAAATTGTCCAGTCCCTCTACTCCATCGCAGACGGAGGACTTGCTGGTACAGGCATTGATAAGGGTATGCCTACACTCATTCCTGTTGTTGAGTCTGACTTTATTTTCTCTGCCATTGCTGAAGAAATGGGCTTATTTGGCGGAGCAGCTATCATTACACTATTTTTGCTTCTTACGGTACGAGGTTTAGCAACAGCTGCTCGTGCAAAGTCTGATTCGTCTGCATTTGCCGCGGCCGGTCTTACCAGTGTTTTGGCATTCCAGACCTTCCTTATTGTTGCAGGCGTCACTAAACTGATGCCTCTTACTGGCGTCACCCTTCCTTTTATGAGTCAGGGTGGCAGCTCTCTTCTTTCTAGTTTCATTATTGTTGCTTTGCTGCTCAGAGCTGGCGATGAAGGAACTGGTCGCGAAACAGAGCTTGAACCAAGTAAAAAAGCGCTTGATTCCCAGAGACTTGCTATTTCATCCGGTGGAGCTCACGCTTCTTCCGTTCTACACGGTAGCCACATTCGTGGAGGCTTTGGCCTACAATCCGAAGAATCTGGTGTTTTAGGACGTGTCGCTCTTGGTAAACGTCTAACCAATCTGGTTACCGTATTTACCCTCTTTTTCACTGTTCTTCTTGGCAATTTAACTTTCTTGATGGTAGTTGATGCTCCTAGACTTCAGGCACTCCCTACCAACAACCACACTATCGCTAAAAGTGCTTACGTTCAGCGCGGCGCCATTATGACTTCTGATGGCGTCACCCTGGCAGAGAGCGTCAAACAGGATGACGGCACCTACGTACGTAACTATCCGCACGATGGTATGGCTTCTCATACCGTTGGTTACATCTCTACCCAGTATGGAACTGCGGGTATTGAGTCTACAATGAACGAGACGCTCACTGGTCACTCAGACCACTCCGACTGGAGAAGTGCTCTGTACTCGATGGCTGGTGTTAATACCGCTGGTTCAAGTGTTGTTCTAACCATTAATTCCCAAATGCAAGCGGTAGCAGAAGCCGCACTCCAGGGTTATTCCGGCTCCATTGTTGTTATGGATCCTGCTACCGGAGCTGTACTTGCAAAGGCTTCAAGCCCTTCATATACCCACGCTGATTTGGGCACCATTATTGAATCAGGCTCTGGTAGTCAGCTGGTTGACCGAACAACCCAGGCACTCTATTCCCCCGGTTCATCGTTTAAGACCATTACGCTTTCTGCCGGAATTGATACGCATACCACTACGTTGGATACCACCTATTCAGCCCCTGGAACCATGGAGCTTGGCGGAGGCACAATTCACAACTACGCCAACGAGGATATGGGTACCATTCCTCTGCGTGAAGCATTTGCTCGCTCTTCTAACACAGCTTTAGCTCAACTAGGTGTGGCACTTGGTGCAGACAACCTTGTCAGCTATGCACGTGCTTTTGGTTACGGCACTGCGCTTGGCCAGGACTTCTCCACAACACCATCTCTGATGCCAAACCCTGCCGAGATGACTACTTGGGAGCTTGGTTGGGCTTCTTGCGGTCTCCCTGTTGGAGAACATGCAAGTCCTGCCGGTCCTCAGACTACCGTCATGCAAAACGCCGTTGTTGCTGCCGCAATTGCTAACGGCGGAGTAGTCATGAATCCTTACATTGTTGACCGTGTTCTCTCGCCTGAGGGAGCTGTTGTTTCTACAACATCGCCGCAATCACTTGGCCAAGCTGTTTCTGCAGATACTGCTGCGCAGGTCCGTGAGGCAATGTTAGGCGTTGTTGAATCTGGCACTGGTATGGGAGCTCGCGTTCCAGGCGTCAAGATTGCAGGAAAAACGGGTACGGCAGATGTCGAGAACGGTAACTTCAACTCGTTCTTTATCGGATTTGCACCTTATGACCACCCAACACTTGTTGTTTCTGTTGTCATTGAAGGTAATGGCAAGAATGTTTTAGGTTACGGTGCTCAAGTTGGCGGTCGAGTTCTTGCACAATGCTTGAACATCCAAGCCTTAGGAGCTGCATCATAACATTCAAAACATCTCACGGTCTTCTCCCCAAGTAATTGGGTGTGTTCTAAGATAGTAAGTAACGTGGCGAGAAAATCGCACACTTGATAGGAGTTGAGTTATGCCAGGTAGAATGCTCGGTGGGCGTTACCAGGTTCAAGACAAAATTGGTACCGGTGGAATGGCAACCGTTTACCGTGGACAGGATCAGGTTCTTGGCCGAACTGTTGCCATCAAAATGATGCTACCGCAGTACGCAAACGACCCATCCTTTGCGGCTCGGTTTAAGCAGGAGGCGCAGGCTGCTGCTGCGCTCTCCAGCCCATACATCGTCTCAGTCTATGACTGGGGCAAAGACGGTGAGTCCTACTACATTGTCATGGAGTATCTGCGCGGCACAGACCTTAAGAGCGGCATCCGCAAACATGGAGCCCTTGATTCTCGCAAGGTTGCTCAGATTGGCTCTCAAATTGCTCAGGCACTTTCTGTAGCTCACCGTCACGATATTATTCACCGTGACATCAAGCCACAAAATATCATGGTTCAGCCTGATGGCAACATCAAGGTCATGGACTTTGGTATTGCTCGAGCTAAAAACAGTAGTTTAACCACCGATAACTCTGTTCTGGGTACCGCACATTACGTTTCTCCAGAACAAAGCACAGGCAAGCCTTTGGGACCAACCACCGATATCTATTCCCTAGGCATTGTCATGTACGAAGCTGCTACTGGTCGCGTGCCTTTTGCTGGCGATGACGCCATTAGCGTTGCCATGAAGCAGGTCAATGAGGCTCCTCAGCCACCATCGTTGATTAACCCCAACGTTGACCCTGCTCTTGAAGCAATCATTCTTCGTTGCATGGAGAAAAATCCTGCTGATCGTTATCAAAATGCTGACGAGCTTGCACGTGCTCTCCGTGATTTTATCGCGGGTCGCGCTACTATCCCAAGCAACACCACTGTCAGCCCTCGCGTTGTCACACCACCTCAGCCAACTTCCAGACTTGATCGTCGTGGCATTGACGGTTCTAACACCTATATAACCCGCGGGGGCGATACCGGCCGACTCACCCGCGTCCATTCTCGAGAAGAAGCTGATGAATTAGATAAGCGCGAGAATAACCGTCACAAACGCAACGTTATTCTCGGTGTTTTAGGTGCTTTAGTTGTTTTAGCTCTTGCTGGCTTTGCTATTGCACACTTCCTTGGCAACTCTTCTCAGCAATATCTGGTCCCACAGTTTGTTGGACAAACAAAAGATCAAGCAACTCAGGCGCTCAATGCACCAGGAAGTCACTTTAAGCTTGGAACTATCACAGAAAGCTACAGCGATTCTGCTCCTGAAGGTCAAGTCATTGACCAAACTCCAAGTGCTAATAGACAGGCTTCCGAGGGAACCGCTGTCAACTTAGTTATTTCTAAGGGTGCCAAACCTGCTGCCGCAGTAAAAGTTCCTGACCTCACTAACAAGAGTCCGTCAGAGGCAGAATCTGCCCTTGCTGCTGTTGGTCTCAAGGCAAGAAATGGAGACTCGGTTGAGTCAGACGATGTAACTGTTGGTTACGTTGCAACTCAGGAACCAGCCGCAGGTAGCGATGCTAAGGCAGGCGACACCATCACCTATCACCTGTCTTCTGGCAAGGGTAAGGCAGATGTTCCAGACGTTACTGAGATGACTGCTGAGCGTGCATCTGATGTCCTGAAAGATGCAGGATTTAAGGTAGATACTCAACAGCAACCATCATCAAGCGTTCCTGAGGGTCGCGTCATTTCCCAGTCTCCAGCTAATGGCAAGGCAGATAAGGGCTCTACAGTAACAATTGTTGTATCTTCAGGTGCTCAGAGTGGATCTGTTCCAAACGTTGTTGGTAAAGACTTTGAGACAGCTCAATCTACACTTGAAAACGCCGGCTTCCAAGTCAACACTGTTTGGGTTTACGACGATACAGTCGCTTCTGGTAACGTAGTTGGACAAACGCCATCAAGCGCCGCACCTGGTGCCACTGTTACCATCCGCGTTTCCAGTGGTCCTCGCCCATCGGCATAAGCACCACAAACAACGTGCGCAGCGTGCAACTCCAAATGCGCGTAAGTACCATACACAAAAGCCCTGCAACCACAAATTTGGTTGCAGGGCTTTTTGCTGCTACAGAAATAGTTCTATGACAATACGTGTCGTCGTCGCTTTCGTCGTCGCTTCCAGCGCCGCCTGCAGCACCGCATACAGCGACATATGCTGTAACCACACGCGTGAGCACTATGCTTGTGCAGCGTCCGCAACTCACGAAAAAACCGACAGCGCGAAGCTGCCGGTTTGAAATCAATGGTGCCCCCGGGCCGATTCGAACGGCCGACACCCGCTTTAGGAGAGCGGTGCTCTATCCCCTGAGCTACGAAGGCATGTGGGATATTCTACTCACGTAAGCTTGCATACGCAAACTCTGGCTAGTACTTGTGTAACAAAAAGTGCTGCGGCGTAGCAACTGCAACACAGGTAGCGTAAGTATTACTTACGGCCAGCCTTACGTTCTGCTTTCTTTCTGTCATATTCAGCCTGACGCTCAAGGTAGAAATCATTGAGCTTTTTATCGGTCATGCCAGCAACCTTAGCCTCAATCTTCTTGCGAAGAGGGCGCATCTTGAAGAAGCTGTAAACGACCGAACCAAAGATGCAGAAGTAAGCAAAAACCAGCATGATGGCAGAAATCATACCGACGCCGGTATTCAGGTCTCTAGACTCAGGAACCATATAAGAAAGCACCAGTGTAATGATGGTTGCTACAAAACCAAGGCCCAGGAAAACCCACCAAACACGTTCAGCGTGATGATACTCTGAATCTGCGCGCAGCATAGCTTCAAATCCACGGCTACGAATATCCTCGCGCTCGCGCTGACGAGCACGCTCAGCACGTTTTTCTTCTTTGCTCTTTGGAGCTCCGGAGCCAGAGCCACTCACGCGTACAGACGCAGCTGCTTCTCGCGCTGGTTTAGCAGTAGCTGCTGATTTACGCCCAAAAGCAGAGTATGAAGGGCGGCGCTCAGCCTCTTCAGAGTTATCTTTCTTTGAAAGGTGTGCAGTAGCCTCACGCGCTTCTTTGGTTGCGCCAGCAATAGTGTCACGCAGTGACATTGGTCTCCTTCAGTGGTACAAACTCAGTTCCCGTAATAATCTGGAATGCCGTACGATAACGCTTGGACGTGCCCTCAATTACCTCTTCTGGCAGATGAGGTGGCTCTCCTTGCATGTTCCAGTGAGCTTTCAGCCAATCGCGTACATACTGTTTGTCGTAGCTTGGCTGAACGTGTCCCTCAGAATAACCCTCAGCAGGCCAGAAGCGGCTTGAATCAGGTGTAAGGCACTCATCAATAAGTGTAAGTTTTCCGTCAATAAAACCAAACTCAAATTTGGTATCCGCAATAATAATTCCACGAGTTGCAGCATATTCTGCAGCAGCCTTATAAATTGCAAGTGAAGCTTCCTTCAGCTGAACAGCTACATCCTCACCAACAATCTCGCAGCAACGCTCAAACGAGATATTCTCGTCATGTTCGCCAAGTTCAGCCTTTGTAGATGGAGTAAAGATTGGCTCTGGTAGCTTTGATGCCTCAGTCAGGCCATCAGGTAACTTAATACCGCAGACAGTACCATCCTGGTCGTAGGTCTTTTTGCCAGAACCAGTGAGGTAACCACGGACAATGCACTCGATTGGCACAGTCTGTGCTTTCTTAACCAACATAGCGCGACCAGCAAGATAGTCAGTATAGTCTGCAAACTGCTCAGGGGTCTGATCTGGTAAAACCGAGATCATGTGGTTTGGCAAAAGATCCTTGAAGCGATTAAACCAAAATGCGCTGATGCGAGTTAGAATTTCTCCCTTAAAGGGAATCTCATCTGGAAGAATAAAGTCAAAAGCACTAATGCGATCGCTCGCAACCATCAAAAGTTTGTCGTCACAATCGTAGATATCGCGAACCTTACCGTGCGAATCGGGACGAAGCTCAGCTCCAGCCACAATGACCTCACTTCTGCGCAAAGCGCGTTGTATTACAGGTCTTTTGATTGTACGGCAAAATCCTTAAGATTCAGCCTACAACAAAGTTTCTGTAACAGAGATATTATTTTGAGTAAGAAGTGGAAGGTGCAATGCAAACGTAGTGCCTTTTCCAAGCTCGGACTCTACCGAAATGGTACCGTTGTGGCGATCCATAATTTCTTTAGTAATTGACAAACCAACACCAAGACCGCCTGAAGCGCGCTCACGGCTTTCCTCTGCACGCCAGAATCGCGAGAAGGTCTGTGGAACATCCTCAGGAGCAATGCCCATACCATCGTCGGTAACAGAGATAACCGCATCAGTATCGTCAATTGAAACCGTTATGACTACGTGGCCCCCATCATCGGTATATCGCATAGCATTACTCAGCAAATTAGTGAGAGCTTCTCGAATCATATCCGAATCAATATCAACAAAACAATTGCTCTCAGGTGTCTTATCTACAAAGGTCAAAGTACGATTATTTTCCTTAAAAAGCGTCTCTTGTATAGCAACGACACTTGCCACCATTGCCACAACATTGACACTTTCAGGATTAAATTTTGTTTTGCCATTTTCCAGCCTTGAGAGGTGGAGCATGGCGTCTACTAAACGAGAAAGTCGTCTACTTTCAGACACTATATTTTCAAGACGCTCTTCATCAGCAGGTAAAATACCATCTTGAATAGCCTCAACTGTTGCCATAATTGCCATAAGTGGAGTTCTCAGTTCATGAGCAACATCGCTGGTAAGACGGCGTTCAAGTTTGATGTCTCTTTCAAGAGAAGACGCCATGTCATCAAACGTTTCTCCTAAGCGTCCCAATTCATTCTCGCCACGGATACCAGAACGAGCAGTAAGATTGCCGCTTCTAATCTGAACAGCTGTCTCGGTAATACGACGCATAGGCTTGGTAAGAGAACGTGAAGCCAAAATACCAATCAAACCAGAAAGAGAGATTGCAATAGCTGCAGCAAGACTAATAGCTTGGTAAGAACTATTACGAAATGCAATATCTCGCTGGGTTAAGAACGGCTCAGAACCAAATGTCCAAATTCTAATACTGCCTACAGTCCCTCCCTGTAAGTTTTGAACAACGGCATAGACCACTGCATCACCCGTCTGAGGACCGGATAACGCACCATTTGTACCACCAGAACGACGAGCATTTGGAGCTGAATCGTCATACAACACCGCACCAGAAACATCTAGAACCTGAATACCAATGTCTGGATTAGACGAGGAAGCCTGGCGCGCGATAGAAAGTACATCAACGCTCCAACCGCCAGCTCGCGCATATGCCTGAGACATATCGAGCGCGGTTGTATCAACGGTATTTTGTAAGTTTTCTCTTGTATAAACAGTAAAACGGTTTTCCCAAACAATACCCAAAATAGAAATAAGCACCAATACCGTCATAACAGCCGTCAGTGCAAAAAATCCTGCCATGCGAGTAGTAAAGCTTTGGGTACCAACAGGATCTGGCTTAATAGTTTTATATGAACCCTCAGTTTCTGGAAGGTTCTTAAGAAAATTTGATCGATGTTTCTTAAAAAACGCCAAAGCTCTAAAGCTTAAGACTCATGGCTAGCATTGCCAGCCTCAAAGCGATAGCCAACACCGTGGACGGTAAATAGCCAACGAGGATTACGAGGATCGTCGCCTAGCTTTGCACGTAAATTCTTAACGTGCGAATCAATGGTGCGCTCATAGCCCTCAAAGTCATAGCCCAAAACCTTCTCGACAAGCTCCATACGTGTGTATACACGGCCAGGATAACGAGCAAGGGTTGTAAGCAGCTTAAACTCTGAAGCCGTAAGATCAACTTCCTCGTTGTTAATAAGAATCTTATGACCAGAAATATCAATGGTGAGAGTACCGTAATCAAGTACATCAACAGCTGTATCTGGCTCAGTACAAGTACGGCGGAATAGCGCACGAACACGCGCCACCAATTCACGAGGCGAGAAAGGCTTAACAAGGTAGTCATCGGCACCAAGCTCAAGGCCAATAATTCTATCCTCTACCTCACCTTTTGCAGTAAGCATAATGATAGGTACATTAGAGGTATCTCTAATGGCACGGCAAACGCGCTCTCCAGAAAGCTTTGGAAGCATAAGGTCAAGGATAACTAGGTCAAACGCATGTTTTTCAAACTCTTCAACTGCGCTCTGGCCGTCTCCAACTCCCTTAACAATATAATTTTCGCGCTCAAGATATGCTGAGACGGCGTCACGGATGACTTTCTCATCTTCGACAATCAGAATTTTCTTCTCGTCGGAAGCCATTGTCTCCCCTTTTCTTTTGCCCTGCATGTATGTGCCTGCGACGCAATACGATTATTCATTAATTATTGGTATTCATTCTATCGCTATGCCTAAAAATAATCTACAAAGAAAAAACACGAACCGTGACAGAAGCAGGATATCCACTGGTAGGGTCTTTAATAGTTGAGAAGGTTACAAAAGAATCGCAGTTACCTTCTCGAGCAGGAAATTCTCCATAATCAACGCTTCTATCCATTGAATAGAGCCAACTTGCCGTTTGATTTTGCGTATCTACAAGCACATAAGACGCTCGACTCTTAACAATATAAAGATTACCCTTACCAGCAGATATTGCATAAGGCTCACGCTCAATAACGTAAGGGTTTTCTCCCGAGGCTGGCAGAATATAGGTACCCATCTTGCCGAGAAGGCCGCCCGAGTCATAGCTTGCTTCGACAGACACAATAAATTTATCGTCTACACGACTTGCTGCAAAAGGCTTAACCGACTGAGGCATAACCAGCTGGTCAACCTTGGTTTTAAGGTTATCCCCCAGAAGATATGCCGTAACGCCGTAGTACGTTCCCTCAGAAGCGCGAACTCGAGGAGTAAGCGTGACTACGCCCTTAGAAATAGACGGTGCAGTAGCAAATCTACCTGGAGATTCAACGGCATCCGTTCCTTTAGAATCGCCTACACGCCACACGTAACAGTGGGAAGACTCACGTTTTTTCTCGCCAGAAGATGTTGGCTGAACAAGCCAGACCACCTTATCATCGCCGCAGGCAAATGGTGCGGGATCCCAGTTTTTATCGGCCTTGTAAAGTACTGTTGCATCTCCTGTGAGCTTGCCGTCAGAAAATGGAGCGGCAAGAAGCTCCCAGTCAAAGGTTGTGGTATCCACCTCAACCCATGCGTAAACAGAGTCTGAGCAACGGACGTCATAAATAACTGCGGTGGTATTGTTCATCTGGGCCGTAGGAACTACGTCAACAACCTGCCCAGACGTTAGCGAGAGTGCAGAGCCCTTCACCATTGGCGTAGCAGAAGCTCCGGCTGTAGTAACAGGTATCCAATTACCATCGGCTGGATGAAGCACGCTTCCCAAAGGAAGAGTCCACGTCTGACTTGGCTTAGTGGAATAGTCCGCAGAGCTATAGGAGTCCAGCACTTTTGTGCCAGAAGACTCGTCAAGTACCAGTGGCTTTCCTGCGTCTCCTGAGCCTTCTTGATGAGAGCAGCCAGCCGCGATGCTAATTGCGCCTGCAACTACAACACCAGCCGCTCCCGTCTTAAAGAAATTTCTTCGAGATATGTTCCCAAAAAGAGGCACGATTTAGTCCAATTCAAGATGCTCAAGACGATCAAACAAAACATTTGACCTGGTAAGGAATGCACGAGGGTCAAAGATTTTCTCAAGCTCCTC
The DNA here is from genome assembly GCA_902373375.1 of uncultured Atopobium sp. Taxonomy (GTDB): domain Bacteria; phylum Actinomycetota; class Coriobacteriia; order Coriobacteriales; family Atopobiaceae; genus Lancefieldella. The sequence continues at coordinate 28,576 of CABKMA010000005.1, read as the reverse complement.
GTGACTTAGCGTACAGGCTGGATCTGCCTCAAGAAGCTCCTGGTAAGAAGGTCCCTCCTTGCACTGCTGAATATCTGCCCATACCTTCATAGCATTAGACTGAACAATCTTATATGCCTCTTCACGAGTAATGCCAGTATTTACCAAAGCAAGAAGAACCTTTGACGAGAAAAGCATGCCGCGAGTCTTATTGAGATTGGCCATCATCTGCTCTGGATACAAAACCATACCGTCAAGAAGGAATTCAAGCTTGGACAGCATGTGATCAAGAGCAATGAAGCTATCCGCCTGAGCAACACGCTCAGCGGAAGAATGGCTGATGTCGCGCTCATGCCAAAGAGCAACGTTATCAAAGGCAACCTGTGCGTTTGCCTTAACTACGCGGGACAAACCACAGATTTTCTCGGCAGTAATAGGGTTGCGCTTGTGAGGCATAGCAGAAGAGCCCTTCTGGCCCTTGCGGAATGGCTCCTCGGCCTCAAGGGTATCGGTCTTCTGTAGCGCACGCATCTCTGTTGCAATACGCTCACAAGTAGCGGCAACGGTTGCCAAAACACCTGCAAGGTATGCGTGGTGATCACGAGAAATTACCTGGGTTGAAAGTGGATCGTGGACAAGACCGAGTTTCTCGCAAACGTACTCCTCAACAAAAGGATCAATGGAGGAGTAAGTTCCAACTGCACCAGAAATTGCACCATACGCGACGTTTTTGCGAGCATCTTTCAAGCGATCAAGGTCACGCTTAAACTCCCAGGCCCAACTTCCAAACTTCATGCCAAAAGTCATAGGCTCGGCGTGAATGCCATGAGTACGACCAACACAAAGGGTATCGCGCTCCTCAAAAGCACGGCGCTTACAAATAGCAGCACAACGACGAACTGCAGCTATAAGTAGGTCACACGCTTGCGTAAGCTGATAGCAAAGAGCGGTGTCGCCCAGGTCCGTTGAGGTCATGCCGTAGTGAACCCAGCGACTTGGCTTAAGTTCACCCTCTGGGACCTCAGCGTCAATGTAGGAGCCCATATTTGTCAGAAAAGCAATGACATCGTGGTTGGTAACTGCTTCAATCTCGTCTACCTCAGCGCGGTTAAACGCAGCATGATTGCGAATCCAAGCTGCCTCTTCGCGAGAAATGCCAATAACACCAAGCTCAGCCTGTGCCTCGCACGCAAGGACTTCAATCTCCTGCCAAACAGCGTACTTGTTCTCCAAAGAAAAGATATGGCCCATTTCTTTGCCGGTGTAGCGATCTACCACGATGAGACTCCTTCTGCTCGTAAAAGAAAAGGTCGAGTACCACTATGGTACCCGACCTTTGAATTACCTGGTGGGCCGTTAGGGGTTCGAACCCTAGACCTTGGGATTAAAAGTCCCCTGCTCTACCAACTGAGCTAACGGCCCATTATCGGGCGTGGCAATTTTACCACGCAACTAGGATAGTGTAGCAGTTTACTCCCATACCCATTGTCCATTTACGAAAATTGGTGTTTCTTTTCCATCCGCAGAAATTCCCCAAATATTCAAATCGTCTGCACCAATCATAAAATCAACGTGTGTCGTGCTCTGATTAACACCATGAGCCAAAAGCTCATCTGGGCTCATCTCAAGACCGCCCTTTAAACACTCAGGAAAACCCATACCCAGCGCCAAGTGACAGCTTGCATTCTCGTCATACAAGGTGTCATAGAACAGAATGCCGCTCTGGCGAATAGGCGTGTTCTTAGAGATAAGAGCGCATTCTCCCAGGTACTTACCACCCTTTTGAGAAACAATAGAAGACAGAACGTCTTTGCCCTGCTCAGCGCCATAGTCAACTACCTCGCCGTCTTTGAAGGTAAACCAAAAGTTCTTAACAATCTGACCAGCATGAATCAGAGGTAATGCGGAATGAACAGTGCCGTTTACCTTGCGATAGTTTGGTGTGGTAAAGACTTCCTCAGTAGGAATGTTGGGGAAGAACAGCGTTCCATCCTGTGTTTTTCCAGCACCACCCTCCCAAAGATGTCCTGGGTTCATACCAATAGTCAGGTTGGTCCCATTCGAAGACTCATAGCGAAGCTCGGTAAACTGATGAGAATTCATAAAGCGCTTGGTTTTCTCAAATGTTGCATTATGAGTCTCCCAAGCACTTTGAGGGTCTTCTCCACTCGCATGCGCAACGTCTAAAATTGCAACCCACAGCCTATAAATTGCCTCGGCTTCGGATAGATTAGGGAAAATTACCTTTGCCCAGTCAGCAGCAGGTACGCCGGCAATACACCAGATGTTTCTGCCAAAATCCATGCCGTTTCTAAAAACATCACACTCAAGGTTTCTTGCACGAGAAACAGCAGCTGGCTTTTCTGGATCAATACCTTTTAAACCATTTGGATTATCAGACGAGAGGAACAAAAATGCTGATCCCTGTTCGGCAAGAGAATTAAGCTGCTCAATCTTCCAGCTTGGGGTCTTAGAAAGACGTGCTAGATCAACGTTTTCATACATAATTCTAGAAGATTCTTGATCTCCCCAGATAACCGTAACAAACTCTGCGCCAGCCTCATAAGCTGCTCGCTGAACTCTACGAGCAAAATCAGCAATCTCTATTGAAGCGTTAATTACCAACTGGCTTCCCTCAGAAATTGCACATCCTTTTTTTACAAGAAGTTCAGCGTATTTATCAATCTGATCAGACAGCGCATCAAGGGCAATCTTAGCCTCTTGGTCTGTCATAGGAATCTGTGCCATATTCTTCCCTTCACCATCAATCCACTTAATTCAAGCAATTAAGGGCAAACTATTCGGCAATTTACCCGAAGTATTTCCGTTCAACTTCTACCCGAAGACCCTTCTTCACAACGCCAAATTTTAATCTTAGCCATAAAAAGAGCCCCGAAGGGCTCTCTTGTATCTCTGGAGCGGGCAACGGGACTCGAACCCGCGGATGATGGCTTGGGAAGCCATTGCCTTACCACTTGGCGATGCCCGCAATTGTGTAGATTTTATCACAGTATTTTTTTCCTTTTAATCGCTTGCCGAGCTACCAAATAAATAATTTAAAGTACGCCTTCATCATTAACTGTGTATATACAGCAACTATTTTCTTAAGCAAATCTTCTTTGACAAACTTTGGACAACTGCTGGTCAGAATAGGAGCGTAGTCACTCTTTAGCATGCTCTCCAACGAAAGGAGTGTCATGCAAAGATACTTTTGGCAAGAAACCCCTGTGCACCACTATCCTGCCCCCTACAGACGTCTACTCTCCACCCGACAACTCCACCTTCCTCGGGCAAAATTGCTTGGTGGAGATTTTGTCATGCCAAGCAGTTTTCCGTCTGTAGGGCATGCGGGTCTGCGGTCGCGTCTAGCAGACAGATTTTCTCGCAAACCTGAGGTTCCCCCATAAAAAAAGACCGGTGAAACACCGGTCCAGAGCTGTTTTTTTGTTTCAATACAATTAGTTTACGCTGTGATGTAGCGCTGGATTCTTAGATAGACACTCGTTACAAATGCCCGTAAAACACAGAGCATAAGAGTCAATCTCACCGTAAGAGTCTTTAGTGAGGTTGGTAAGATCTCTTAAAACTGGTCCGTCAACATCAAAGACACGGCCGCACTCATGACATTGAAAGTGAGCGTGCTCGGTTGTAGTTGGATCAAAGCGAGAGATATTATCGCCAGTATTAACAACCTGAAGCTCACCTGCATCAACAAGCTGCATAAGGTTGCGGTAAACGGTTCCTAGAGAGATGTTTGGCAACTTCTCTCTTACCGCTGCATACACGTTATCTGCTGTTGGATGGTCATGGCGACCTTCCATGTAGGTACGAATTGCTTCACGTTGCTTACTGTAACGCACGATAACCTCATTAATTAGTAAGTGTTACTGATTGCTGAATACGTTAACACTAATTGTCTATATGTTGCAACAAAAGCTCATATTTATACATTACAAAAATCTTGTCTTTCACAATCTACCTCTGATTCTTCAGCTTGGAGGCACATATGTTTATCACAAAATCCTCAAAACCTGGGAATAAAACAACACCTCAAAGACACTCTCTTGCATCTGTCTTTCACTTCTGGTTTATCCCCCTATTGATTGGAGCACTTCTCCTAAGTCATTTTTTTATAAAGCCCGCTCATAGAATAGCTCTTGCAGAAGAGTCTTCATTTACTGTTGCCCAAAGAGAAGATTTCCCTGGTAGGCAACAAATTCCTATGTGGACTGCTAGTGATGGTACGTATCTCTACTGTGGAGACGAATTTAACCACTATGGCGCATGGCCAGGAGCCGATGGAGTCGTAGTTAACCCGCGGTCTTATACAAAACTCACCTCTGCTAATGGTGCCCGTGGTGGAACCTATATGGATGAGCAACTAAAAGCTATCGACTACATCATCTACCACGGAGCTACCGCCACTCAAGAAAAAGACGTATACGGTTATACAGGCTGGAAGGCGCGGGCCATCACACAATTTGCACTGTGGGCTGTTATGCGTGGTGAAGCCCATCCTCTTGCAGTAAGTGTTCCTCAATCAGAGCTTCACCAACCTATTGAGCAGTTCTATTCCGATGCTATGAACTACGCTCAAAATGGTGGCGGTGGTCCAGAGAGTGGAGTCGCGAAGCTCTTTGTACCCACGGGTGACAAACAGGTTTTGTTTTTCTTTGGTCAACAATCTGGCTCTCTCAAAGTTAACAAAAGCTCTCTTTTGCCTGACGTCACTTCCAATAACGAGCATTACGCTTTAGAAGGCGCTGTCTACGAAGTGTATTCCGACGAGAGCTGTACTCATCTTCTGGGCAGCCTCACGCTTGATGCTTCTGGATCTGCAACTCTTAATGGACTTCCCGTTGGAACAGCATATGTAAAAGAAACCACTGCTCCAAAGGGCTTTCTCCTTGATCCTACGGTTCATGCTATTGAGATAAAGAGCCAGGAAGAGAGTACCCTCTCGGTTGCTGATACTCCTGTCGGAGAATTTAACTTACGCATTTCAAAGCAAGATTTTGACCTTAGTGCCAATCTTGATGAAGACGAGCATGCTGAACAACAAAATGTTTCTTCTCAAGGAAATGCAACCCTACAGGGCGCCCTTTTTAAAGTAACCTATAGCGGCACCTCTGAAACCACACTAAAAACTTGGATTTTCTCGACTGATGCTCAAGGTTTTGCTGTTTTTGATGCAGACCACAAGGTTTCTGGAGACGACCTCTTTACTCTTAATGAGAAACCATGGCTGCCTCTGGGTTATTACCAAATCGAAGAAATTCAAGCTCCTGAAGGTTATAAGCTTCCGGAACATTCACTTCAAACCTGGAAACTATCAAACCAAGACGGTAATCTAATCTGGACGAATCTTTCTAGTGGAAAAGAGAGTTCTTCATCTAAACACTCCTTTGCCTTTAAAGATGAGGTAATAAGGGGAAGCCTTAAGATAAAGAAAATTGGACATACCTCTCTAAATTCATCAGATGATCATCATGAAGTAGATGAGATGCCAAGTCTAAAGGGTGCAAAAATTGAGCTTACTAATAACTCTGCTCAGCCCATTTTCTATCAAGGCAAATGGACCGCTCCTCACGAAGCTGTTACCACAGTAGAAACAAACGAATTTGGTGAGGCCACAGTTAAAGACCTTCCCTTTGGCTCCTACTCACTTAAAGAGGTAGCAGCTCCATCGGGTTACGCTCTCAACAAAGAATGGAACCCCACGGTTACGCTTACTTCTGAAGAGACTGTAGAAGCTCCTGAACTTATTGATGAAAGAATTTCTCTTCAAACAGTGCTTGTTGATGCCTCAGGATCAAAAAATCCTGAATATGCCGAAGTTCTAAACCTTGTTGATCACGTCAAATATGAGGGTCTTACTCCCGGAGAGGAGTATGAGATTACTGGAACTCTCTATGAAACAAAACAGATTCAAAATGGTACAGCAGAACCTGTTGCCCAAGGGACTGTCCGTTTCAAAGCTTCCGCTTCATCGGGCGAAGCCAGTGTTCCTTTTTCTGTGCAGACTGCCTCACTTGAGGGTAAAGAGGTTACTGCCTATGAGACCATCACAAAAGATGGTCAAGAGGTTGCTTCACATACCGACAGTCACTCTAAAGCGCAGACTATTCGTGTGGCCTCTAAACCCCAGCTTCCAAATACTGCAGATAATGCTTTTACAGCTCCGCTTTTATTTGCTTTAACAGGATTGGTGTTTGTTGGAGGTACTCATTTACTTGCAACAAAAATAAAGCGATTCTGTTAGTTATGTAAGGTTGCCTTGCCGCTAAAGCAAAGAAGGGGCAGAAAACTCTGCCCCTTCCTAAAACTTGCACCAGTTACTAGTCCTATTATGAGCGCCTAATAAGCTCAGTAACAAGGGCTGCAGCATCGGCGCACTGACCAGCATTAACGTTCTCGCGAACATCAGCGGCAGTGTGACTAAGCGCAGGTAGTCCGTCCTCATTCAAACCCATCAAGGTAACAGAACGAACTGAATTCTGCATTGCTGGAGTTGCGTCGGTGGTTCCCCAGTCAAATGAGCTTTGTGCAACATCAATGTGAAGATCAGTTGCAATAGTAGAAAGAAGTCGAGTCATTCTACGATCAGCGCGGCGGACATTGCCGATTCCCTCATTCTTAAGAACAGAAAGTGTGCCAGCGCCAACGCAATCAAGGTTAATGAGGAAAGCGCCACGAATATCAGTTCTATGCTTCGCGAGGAACTCTCTCATGCCAGCATGGTCAAAATCAGACGCTCCGAGCGCAACAAACCAAATATCGTGTGCGATGAGCTCATTATCAGAAAGCGAAAGAACGGCATCACGAAGATCATCCTCAGAGACGGTAGAGACATCCTCAGAATCAGCATCTTCACGATTCTCTGCAGATGGAGCTGCACCACCCTTCCAGTCATCTGAGGGTCCATCGTTGCGGCCAAAAAGTCTAAAGGAGCGGCGTTTTGCCTCAGGGGTCTTTGCGTCCTGTGACTCTGTCAGACCCTCATCAGCTGAAATAGTGTCAAATGGACTCTCTGCACTCTCTGTCTCTGAAGTAGGGACAGATGCTGGGGTTGGAACATAGTGAGGAACTGGCTCTGAAGACGAGGCCAGTGGGTCAACAGCATCGCCAGAAGGATCGGGAAGATCAAAGAGAGATGCACGACGAGCAAAATCATTCTTAGCGTGAAGTTCACGTACTACCTCAGGCTGTACTTGTGTTGCGTTTGCGTCTGCAGACTCATGGACCTGCTTCATAGTTGCATTAAGCTCATCATCAACTGAATCATAAACAACGCTGTTGTCATCAGCTGTTTTCTCAGACTGCTCTTCTTCTGTTGTTGCGTTTACAGCCTCTGCAACGTCCTCAAGAGATGCGGTCTGACTTGCTCCAGTGGTGTCATAAGCAACATAGCTCACTTCGCAATCCTCAGGAAGGATGCCTAGTGAATTAAGAACTTCCTCACCATGACGAACGCCCTCTACCTCATCAGGCTCTGGGATGAGTGCGGCGGCATCTCCTGCAAAGTGATGAACAACCTTAGGACGATGGCCAGTAGGACGGACATTCTCGAGAATACCAAGAAGAGCTGCAACTGAAGACTTGTTGTTGTTTGCACCTATAGTGCAAGGTGCAAAACGCTCTGCAATAGTTGCAACAGCAAGTGCAACAAGTGGAAGAGCTGCAAGAATACCAACAATCCAGAAAAGGACACGCACGGGATCAGGAAGGAAACGAAGAATCTGAACGAACGTAGCAACAAATACAGCAACTACACACCAACGCGCATATCTCTGAACAAGAGGTACATACTTTGCAACAGGAGACTCAACAACAAAGTTTGTATGCGGGGAGTCATAGTGAGCAACAATTACAATTGGACGGTTACCTTTTGCAACTAGCTCACCAGAAGCCTCATGCTTGGCAACAACATTCTGACTTCTAATGGAAGATCCAAATGAACCAAGAACGTCATTACCAAAATACTTGAGGCAAGTAAGTGCGCCAAAGCCAGCAACAAGCAAAACACCAAAAGCAATAAGCGCTGCGTTGCTGGTTCCTGCAAAAATGATGCCAATAAAGAGGAGGATTAGATAGATTGAATAACCAAGACTCTTAATAGACTTAGCATCAAATTCTTCAATGGTTGCTTCAAGCCCGTGAAGTTTCATTTCTTCAGCAATAGTTTGAGCAGCTTGGAGCTCCTCTTGGCTACCAGCAGGAGCGATATCAATCTGCTCATCTAAATAGTCAACATAGTCATGTGTAATGGCCATACTGCATCCTTCGTTGGCATGTCTTTTGACAGGTTTCATACATACGTCATTAGTATACGTCTTATATCGGAATATGGCGGTTAAAGTGTATTTTTACGCCCAAATTTAGAAATTCTGCACTAAATATCAAAAACTTTCGTATATGTTTAGAAAGATTTGAGTTCAACTAGCCAAAAGCGGGAGGTGTACATGGCTCCAAACAATATAACTCTAGGCAACAATGAACTAGGTGCTTGGAGGATCTTCTCGCTATTTATGATGCTGCTTCAAAAGGGACCCTTGCCTTCGGCGGAGATATATACAGCAATTTACTCGGATTTATCTACCGATTCTGCCTTAAGAACATTTTCAAGAGATCGAGCTGTTCTAAAGCAACTAGGATTTGCAATTACTGAAGTAAAAACAGGAAAAGAAAAGTCATTCTATCTCTCTGGTTCAAATTTCTTTGACCCTGTGTACGACTTGAATCCTGAAGATGCCAATCAGCTGCTTGTTATTTGCGGCGCAATTCTGACCGACACAACTTTTGTGTACCAGGAGGAATTAAGAAATTCACTCTCTAAACTTGTAGGAAACTTTTATTCCTCAGACTCAGACAAGATAGACAGCCAAAAACTCTACGCGTCTTCCCAAAGTAAAGTTTTCCCTGTCCTATATGAATCCCTCAGCTCAAAACAACTGGTAAAAATAACGTATACAAACTCACAGGACCAAATCAAACAAAAGCATCTTGGTATTCTGGACTTCTTTAGTTCACAGGGACTTCTATACTTTGTAGCTCAAGATTTTTCGTCCTACAGTAAGGCTAATCCAATCAAAACCTTCCGCATTGATCGCGTCTTAGATGCTGCAATTCTTAAAAATGAGTCTTTCTCTGCACCAAAAGATTTTGATTCAAAAGACTACAAACTCCTTGATTTCCAACTCGGATTGCAAGCTGGCACCCTTACTGCGTTTATTCCAAAAAATACACTTGCCGCTTTTGAGCATTTCTCGCAAGGCCAAGGTGATGTTGAACTTCTCTCTCATGGAGCTTTGTGGACCGTTGCTTTTGCTCACGAAGACATTGCTTTGGATTGGATCCTTGCTCATGGATTAATCCCAAAGTCTCCAGAGTCTCTTCTCGCAAAATGGAAAGAGTCTTTAAGCGAGGTTGTAAATGGCAGTTAAAAACACTTCTTTAGGTAGAAAAAACATATCCTCGACCGTCTACAAACTTATACTTCTTGCTGCTGCATTTAGAAACTCTTTTGATGCGATTGAATCAGAACCCATCCAATCTCGATTTGATATATCCGCTGAAGAAGTTGCTATTCTTATGGAGCTCTTACAGCTCACAGGCGAGAATGGCTATCTTCCCCTCCCACTTACTGAGGAACAAGAGACTTTGACTCTTGTTGGAGAGTCTCCATTTAAAGACTGTAGGCTTGTCCTAACAAATGAGGAAACCCTCGCACTTAAAGAGGCGTTTAAAGCACTTTCCTTACCTAAAGAGAGTACCTTTTGGAAACTGCTTAAGCCTCCATATGCACCAAGCTCTTCATCAGATGATTCTTCTGTCTCACTTGTCTCTAAAACTCAAACCAAAGAAGTAACCTTATTCCTTACCTGCTCAAATGCAATTGCAGAGTCACAAGTTATTTCCTTTGAGTATTATTCCGACACGGCGGCCATAAAAACTCAAGGTGGAAGAGATTCTGAAGTCAGTCACAGAAACGTTTTTCCCTATCAACTATCGTACGGAGAAAACGGTTGGCTTATCGAAGGGGCAGACTTAGACCTCAACAAACAGAGGGTTTTCAGGATTAATCGCATGAATCATCTTGAAGTCTGCCCCACTTCATTCGAGCAACGAAAACGTGCAGAAAGCATAAAAGAATCTACTGCACCGAAAAAAACTCAGACCGTAGAGCTACTCTTTTCTGACAAAAACGCTCTTACACGATATTCGTGGCCCGGCCTCAAAACAGTTGGAAACCAACGCAATGCCGCAGAAATAAAAGCAACTATCCCCTACTATGGCGGAACGTGGCTGCTACAGCGATTACTTGCCCTTAAGGGAAAAGTCACAACCAAAGATAAGACCGTGATGTGCGCCATGCGCGCTTACGCTGCATCTTTACTTGCCGCAGAAGAGCAACTTTAAGCCAATCAGGTGATTGCAGCCCCGCTACGCGTCGTGTACTTCTCGCCACTTAGCAATTTGCTCGGAGATATCTTTTGTCGAAACACGCTGATAGTTCTTGTTAGGCAAAGATTTCAAGAATGAGCTGCCGTAACGTTTTGTTACAAGCCTAGAATCAGCAAGCACTAAAACGCCTTTATCTTCCGCGCTTCTGATAAGACGACCAGCAGCCTGTTTTGTTGCAATTACCGCCTCTGGTAAAGAATAGCGCCACCACGCACGATCTTCTCGCGCTTCACGCTCTTTGACCAGCGGTTCATTAGGACTTGCAAACGGAAGCTTAGGAATTACGACGCACCTAAGTGTGTCTCCCGAGGCATCAAAGCCTTCCCAGAACGATTTAAGAGCAAACAACGAGAGGTTCTTTTCGGCTAGGAACTTTTCACGTATTCGTCGAGCGGACGAAGAGCGCTCCTGGCAAGCAAGATTAAGACCATGCTCGCTCAATCGTGGCTCCAGTGCCTCGTAGAGACGCTCCATATCGCGCCTGTTAGTAAAAAGCGTCAGCACCGAGCCATCCATCTGCACATGAATGTCATACAACAACTTCTCCAAAGCGTCCAAGTATCCTGGATCGGTTGGTGCAGGCATGTCCTCGGCCACAAATACGCCCATGTGATTCTCGTAGTCAAAGCTTGAGTCTAAATGCAAGCTCTTGTGCTCAAAGGCGCCTCTATCCAGGCCAACAGCGTGCTCGAAATGAGAGAAATCATCTCCAACGGCAATGGTTGCCGAGGTAAACACAACGGAGTGCGTCTCAGGAAGCCATTTTTGTGCCAACTCTGCTCCAATATCAAGCTTCTCAGCTACAAGAGCCTCAGAGCCAATATCGCGCTTTAGTCGAGTCAACTTTGCTGAATAGACGTAACTCTTGTCCGTTCCCTCGCAGATGAGCTTCAGAGACTCCAGAAGGGTGCTTAGGAACATCCCTGCCTCGCTTAAATTGCTTGCAAGATTTGGAGCTGATGCAATAAACGCCTCGGTAGTTTTTCCTATTCGAAGAGCGGCTTCTTCAAGAGCAGAAAGAGCAACAGATGCGGTCTCCAAAACCTCTTTCCATTCCTCTGTTTCTCTTACCTCATCGTTAATCCAAAGCTGAAGAGAATTGTAGCCACCATCACTTTTAGCCAACGGAGCTAGCTCATGCACAGTGGTCATAAGATTGCCCATTGCTGCCATGGCTCGCTGAACTGCGGCGGCAGACCGTGTGAGAAGACCGGTGAGCAGCGTAGAGTCTTCAAGATTGGCGGCGCCTACCATTGCAGCATGAATGGCTCCAGACTTGATGCCGCCAAGCAGTTCAAAGCCGTTTCTCATCTCTTTGGCAGAAATTTCTATCGCCCATTGATGGCGAGCCTCAGCTTCAAAGCCATGAGCCTCATCGATTACCCAATGTCTGATAGGAGGCAAAATTTTACCGTCAGCAGCAACGTTTCTAAGCAACAGAGAGTGATTGGTTACCACAACATCTGAAGACCCCGCACGCTTACGAGCTCCATGAACAAAGCACTCATGAGGGTAATACGGGCATTTGGAACGTAAGCACTCTGCTGCTTTGATGGTTACCATTTCGCGTGGAACCGAACGCCAGCGAATACCCAGTGCATCTAAATCGCCATCGGCTGACTGACAAGCATATGCATAAATCACCGCGATTGCAGTCAACATATCTGAAGCAACGCTATTGCTCGAACGTCCTTCCTGGTCAATCAATGTCAGCGGCAGCTCCTCAAGAGCTGCTCTGTCAACACGATGCAAACAGGGATAGTGCTCATATCCTTTTAAGCTGCAAAAACTCAATCCGTTTGGCAATGCTCGCGCAAGCGCGGGAAGGTCATGTGCAATCAACTGGTCAGTCAAAGCGTTTGTCTTTGTAGCAATACCTACGGTGACGTTATTTTTCTGCGCAAAGAGCACTTCTGGCAGGAGGTACGCAATTGACTTGCCAATACCTGTTCCTGCTTCAAGCTCCCTATGTGAAGAAGTTACCAGCGCATTTCTAACCTCAACAGACATGCTGACTTGTTCGCTGCGCGTCTCAAACTTGTCATACATCTGCGAGACAATGCCTGGTTTAGCAAACGCTCTGTGAATCTCGTCTTTAGAAATCGGCAGCATGGCAGGCGTCTCTGGGTCATCCGCATCTCTTCTCGCCTTTGCTTTTATGTCGGCAACAAGCTGGCTACGAATGTCCTTGAGCGAGAAAAACGTACCCGAGATCACTGCATCTGCAAGTTCAGCACCCATTGCGTCTTTGTTTGCGACACCGCGCTGAACAGCCTCTTCTTCCTTCAGCTGCGATAAATACGAGAAGATTGGTCTAAACGTCCATTCCACACTGTCGTGCATTGACGTCAGTTTGGCGAGAAGACCGCGGGGCAGATTCATGAGTCCCAAAAGCAAGATGCGCCACATGCCGCAAAGAGCATCTACGTCGTCACTTGCGCGGTGCGTAACCTTCATGGTGCCAAAGGCTTCAGCCATACTCGAAAGCTTGTGCGAAGAAAGCCGTGGCAGCGCAATACGCGAAAGCGCCAGCGTATCAATCCAGGTATCAGAGACCGAAGTTCCACCAGGTACGCGCTCAATAAACGTGCGATCAAACGTGGCGTTGTGTGCCAATACCGGAAGACCGCCCACAAATTCTGCAAGAGCAGCAATGGCTTCCTTTGCGCTTGGTGCGCCCTTAACGTCTTCATCGGTGATTGAGGTTAGTGCTGTAATCTCTTCTGGAATTGGACATCCTGGATCAACAAAAGTTTGAAAGCGCTCCACAATCTCTCTACCGCTTAATTTAGCAGCAGAAATCTCAATAAGAGAGCATTTCTTAAAGGACAGACCTGTTGTCTCGGTATCCAAAACAACAATATCGTCCTCTAAGACATCAAATGACTCATGCTCCGCCCTCTCTGCAAGTTCTAAATATTTTTTTCGAACCGCAGAGGGGGTACCTGGAAGAATGAGTTCTTCTAGTTTTTGCGTAGCGCTTTTAGTGCTGGTCATGGCCTACAAATCTACTGGCGATCCTCAAGAGCAAACTCAATAAAGCGAGTACAGAGCTCAGGGAAATCAATACCGCCGGTACGAGCAGAATCAGGCAACAAAGAACGAGCGGTCATACCCGGAATGGTATTTGTCTCCAGCACCACGGGAACGCCGTCCTCCGTAACAATAAAATCACTACGAGAAACACCACGGCAACCAAGAGCATTGTGAGCCTTAATAGCAAGCTCTTGAGCGCGCGCATACACTGCTGGCTCAAGGCGAGCGGGAATCACATGGTGCAAGGATGCGGGCTCGTATTTTGTCTTAATGCTGTAGAACTCATCTCCCGTAACGATCTCAACGATTGGCAGAGCGGTTGGATCCTCGTTTCCAATAACAGGAACGGTAATCTCTGTTCCCTCAATGCTCTCTTCAATCAGAATGCGCTCGCCCTGCTCACCCGCGAGTTTAAGTGCAGCGGGAAGCTCTTCTCGCGATGTAACACGCGTAACGCCGTAGCTGGAACCATTACCAGAAGGCTTTACAAACATAGGAAGCCCAAGGTCCGCAATAAGCTTGTCTACCTGCTCATCTGTAAAGACGGTACCTGCAGGAACATCAATTCCCTTAGGAGTTGGAACGCCTGCCTGCCTATACATAAGCTTTGACAGCTCTTTTTCAGTTCCCATAGCAGACGCAAGAACGCCAGAAAACGTGTAAGGAATGTGCAGAATCTCGAGAAGACCCTGGATGCAGCCATCCTCACCAAAACGACCATGCATAGCAACATACACGACATCATAACCACCCTGAGCAAGGGTAACTACAAAGTCTTTTTCTGCAACATCAAGCAGGTCAACACTGGTAAAGCCAGCTTCTTTGAGTGCTTCTGCACACTGCTTGCCAGACTCCATTGCAATCTCATGCTCGTCTGACCAGCCACCTGAAACAACTGCTACATGAAGCTTTTTCAGCTCTTCACGTGTCATTTCCGCTCCTTCAGATAAGTCTCCCATAGGGTAAACTCTAATAAACGTATTTCTTCTAAGATACCGCAGATGGCTTAGAAGAGTTGGAGAAGGACAAAAATGCAATCAAATAATACTCTTGATGAAACAAACGTTACGGCTGACAGTTCAGATGCTCCCGCACCTGACTCTTATTCACAGAAGACTGCCACCAAATCTGACCTTAGAAGTCTTACGTCGGAACAAATCCTTGATTTGGTAACTTCGCTTGGTCAACCAAAATTCCGTGCAAAGCAGATTGAGGAGTGGATCTGGTCTAAGGGCGCTACCTCTTTTGACCAAATGAGTAATCTGCCAAAAACACTGCGAGAAGAGCTATCTAAGCAAGTAACTCTTGCTGGCGCTGAGCAGATTGTTCGCCAGGTCTCTGAAGACGGCAGCCGTAAATACCTGCTTCGCTACCCTGATGGAACTTCTGTCGAGTGTGTTGGCATGCCAACCGGCAACAAGCTCTCGGCCTGTGCTTCTACACAGGCGGGATGCGCCATGGGTTGTGCCTTCTGCGCAACGGGCGCTGCTGGTCTCACGCGTTCTCTTTCTGCTAGCGAGATTTACGAGCAGGTTATGCATGTCCGCGACGACTTCGACGCACGCGTTACCAGTGTTGTTCTTATGGGTCAGGGCGAGCCTTTTATGAACTACGACGCTACCCTCGCTGCCATGAGACGCCTTAACTCCCCGAATGGGGCTGGTATTGGAGCCCGTCATATTACGGTATCTACCTGCGGTGTTATCCCCATGATTAAGCGTTTTGCTTCTGAGCCAGAGCAATTTACGCTTGCTGTTTCGCTTCACTCTGCAGTGCAAAAGACGCGAGATGCCCTTATGCCAGGAGTTCGTAAATACTCACTCATTCACCTTTATGACATCATGGGCGAATATGTCGATAAGACCGGTCGTCGTCCAACGTATGAATATGCGCTGATTAAGGGCGTTAACGATTCTGACAATGAGCTTGGTGCTCTAAGAGATTTCTGTCGAGGAACACTTTGCCACGTGAATATTATTCAGCTTAACGAGATTGAGGGTTCTAAATTCCATCCAACATCCCCTGCTCGCGCACAGGAGTTTGTAAACAGCCTCAATTCTGTTGGCGTTGAAGCAACAATCCGTCTTTCTCGTGGCTCTGATATTGACGCGGCCTGTGGCCAGCTTTTCCAGAAAAGAAACGTACGCTAAGCACAGCATATCCAATATATTACATGTAAAGAAGGGGCCCTTACGAGCCCCTCTTTTTTAGGTCATGATTAGAACATTTGTTCTAATGTATTGCTTTTAGCCATTCTTTTTCTACTTTTGCTTGGTGAGAAAGAATGTTTTTAATTTTTCTGTCACCATTACCTGAATAATCATCAAGAATTACATCAAGCGCTCTTCTTGATCTTCTCATGGCGTGAAGAAAGCTTCTTTGCGCATCTTTAGTCAACAAGGTGTGTTTAGCCAGAAAAGCTATTCCAAGCAGTGAGATTGTAGATATGATTGCAAGCTTTATTTTCATTATGCTTCTTTAACGTTTGAGAGCTTTTCCACTAGAGCGGCAAGTTCATCCTCGTCATTAAATTCAATTTCAATCTTATTCTTGCCGCGGACATTTCGTACTTTAACTGGAGTATCCAAAGCAATCCTCAGCTGTCTTGCTGCACGTTTATACGCCTGTGGAGTTGGTTGTCTTTTTGGTTTCTCAATACTTGTGACAGAAAATAGCGGAGCAAGGTTTTCTGTCTGACGAACCGACAAATTCTCTTCGATTACTTTTTGAGCAAGTTTAATTCTTCCTTCTTTACCACTAACAGAAAGAATTGCACGAGCGTGTCCAGCACTGATACGTCCTTCTGCCATCAAGGTTTGAACCTCTGTTGGGAGATCAAGAAGACGAAGGGTGTTTGTAATTGCAGACCTAGACTTAGACAAAACCTTGGCTAAGTCATCTTGGGTTAAGTTCTCCTGTTTGATTAACTGCTTATATCCTTGAGCTTCTTCAATTGGACTTAAGTCAGATCTCTGTAGATTCTCAATAAGAGCAAGCTTGAATACTTCTTCGTCGGAAATTGCCTTAATTACTACAGGAACTTCCTCTAATTTTGCAAGTTTCGCAGCCTGAAAGCGTCTCTCGCCTGCAACAATCTCATAGTGATCGCCCTTCTCGCGAACAAGAAGTGGCTGGAGAATACCGTTTTGCTTAATAGAGTCACTGAGTTCAGCAAGCTCAGTTTCATCAAATCGCTTACGTGGCTGATCTTTATTTGGCTTTATTTTCTTTAAGGGCAGCGTAGTGGTTTCTTTTTTATTGCCAACCTCTGCATCCACCTCGCTAAAGAGCGAATTAAGGCCCTTGCCAAGTCCTGATTTTTTAACCACGACGATTCACTTCCTTTGCAAGTTTGTTGTATGCAAGTGCTCCCATACTAATTCGGGCATACATGGTTACCGGCAAACCATGACTTGGTGCTTCGGCAATTTTGACATTTCTTGGAATTAGTGTCTTAAAGACTTTGGTGCCAAAGTAGTTAGAAACCTCATTAACAACCTGCTTAGATAGGGAAGTTCTACTATCAAACATGGTCATTACCACACCAAAGATTTCAAGATCTGGATTAAGCTGTTTTTGAACCATCTTCATTGATTCAACAATCTTAGTTACACCTTCTAGTGCATAATATTCGCACTGAATTGGAATAAGAATGCTATTTGCTGCAACTAAGGCATTAATTGTTAAAAGACCTAGTGATGGTGGGCAATCAATCAAAATATAGTCAAAATAGTCTTTAACCTGGTCAATTTCCTGCCTTAATATGTTTTCTCTTGATTCAACGGAGACAAGTTCAATTTCTGCTCCTGCAAGTTGAATGGTAGCAGGAGCGATAGTCACGTACTTTTGAACTGTTTGCTGCAAAACCTCTTCGAGTGGAGTTTCATTGAGAATTACATCATAGATATCAGCTTCAAGTTCTTCTTTATCAATTCCAAAACCACTTGTTGCATTGCCCTGCGGATCAAAATCGATAATGAGAACCTTCTTTTTTAATTCACCTAAAGCAGCTGCAAGATTTATTACGGTAGTTGATTTTCCAACTCCGCCTTTTTGGTTAATTACAGCAAGTACTTTAGGATCTCTATCTTGAAATCCTCTTGAAAGGTCTTTGTAGTTCATTTATCCTCCGTTTGACCAAGTTTATTTAATAATACAGAATGTTTCACGTGAAACATTCCACAATTAGTCTCTTCTTGCAACAAACGGATTTGATTTTGCCATTCCAGTTTTTCTCGGTAGTTTAATTTTGCTTTTTGCTACTTTTCTATATAGAAGAATTTCACGATGACCAAGATCGTTTGGCAATTCAAATGTTTCACGTGAAACATTTTCATATCCAAAAATTTTGGATGCTTGAGAGGCGTCCTGAAGCTCTATCTCATCAACGTTGGCCTTCATTACTATGAGGGTGCCTTGTGGAGCTAAAAAAGGCTCTGCGTACTCCAAAAGAACATTTGTCTTTGCAACTGCTCTAAAAGTAACAAAATCAAACGCATGCTTATAGATATTCGGAATTTCTTCAGCACGAAGCTTTTCAGCTTTTACTCTCTCACCAAGACCAATCTCTTCAATCATTGACTGTACTGCGTTGATCTTTTTTCCAATAGAATCAACCAGCAATGTTTTGTTATCGCTCATGATTGCGAGGGGCAGCCCTGGAAAACCTCCGCCGGTACCAATATCAATATAATTTTGAGCACCGGATATAAACTCACTACAAACTTTGAGTGGTAATAAAGAATCAAGTATATGAAGAACCAGAGCGTCATCAATTGAAATGATTCTTGTGAGATTTAGATTTTTATTAATCTCGATAAGCAATTCAATATGTTTGAGGAGTTGTCTTCTTTGGGTCTCAGTTGAATCAATTCCATAGTTAAGGAGAAGTTCCTTGAGTACATTCTCTTTTGAATTATATAAGGACTTCTCTGATTCAGACATTACTTCTCCTGTGACAAAACTTCTTGTTACAAGAAGAATTGTCACAAAAAAAGAGGAAGGCGTAAACCTTCCTCATCAAATTAGTAAAGCTTGTTAAAAGTTCTTAGCTGTTAATAGCAGTTACAACAACACGACGATATGGGTCATCGCCCTCAGAGTGTGTTGATACCTCAAGATTATCTCTAAGAGCAATATGAATGATGCGACGCTCATAGCCGCTCATTGGAGCAAGAGAAACTTTACCGGTCTTCTTAGCACGAGCGGCAGCAGAAAGTGCCATCTCTTGAAGCTTATTTCGACGACGGCTCCTATAGCTTTCAACATCTACAGATACTGGGTAGTGGAAGTGAAGCTTAGCACTCATAAGAGAAGAAAGAACCATCTGAAGAGCTTCGAGCGTATTACCGTGACGACCAATAAGGATTGCAAGATCACCACCAGTTACATCAAGAATCAGCTCTCCATCTTCACCATCATACTCATCAATTGCACAGCCATTCTCGCCAAAGAAAGAGAGCAGCTCTCTTAGATAGAGAACAGCTGTATCAGCAATCTTATTCATCTCAGCATCAGTAAGCTGAATTCCAGCTTCAAAATGCTCTCGAATTGAAGCAAACTCGTCTTGCGAATCAACGACAGGAGACTCATTAAGAGCGTTTGGCTCAGAAACGAAAGTCTCATCCTCCATGTCGTCCTCCAGTCAATATAAAAAGTTTAACTATTAATCTACCATTACAAGAATTTGTAAACAAAAGTTATTTTGTTTAACTCCAGCTACTAAGCCTTTTTATGAGGGCGTGGCTTCTTTTCTTTTCTAACCACGTCTACCTCAATTGGCTTATTAGCCATCTGAGCCTCAGCTTTGAGCTTCTCTTTTTCCATGAGACGCTTAGTAATAAGCTGTTGCTGGGCAAGCTGCCAAATACCAGAAGTAACATAGTAGAGAAGAACTGCTGCTGGTACAGTCCAACCAAACCAGAGCATCATGAGGGTCATCATGCCACCCATCATGTATTGCTGGGTACGCTGCTCACCAGAGCTTGTACGAGCATTTACTGCCATGGAAAGGAACGTTGTAAGGCCAAACAGAAGAACAAAAACCATATAAGGGATAGCAGCAACAAAGCCATCAACAGCAAAAATGTCTGATGTTGCGCGTGCAATAGAAGGAAGAATGTTGTAGAAGCGAGAATCTACTGGAACCATCTTTGCAACGGTAAAAAGCGCAATAAAGATAGGGGACTGCAAAAGCAGAGGTAAACAACCACCAAGAGGATTAAAGTTAATCTCTGCGTAGAGCTTACGCATTTCTTCATTCTGTCTTACTGGATCATCAACGTAGCGCTCTTGAATTTCTTTGAGCTTTGGCTGAACAACACTCATACGAGCCATGGAGGCAGTCTGTTTGTTGGTCATTGGAACCAGAATAATACGGATGATGATGGTAAGCAGGACAACTGCCATACCCCAGTCTCCCGAGAATGATTGAAGTCCCGCTAAGACTGTGTATAGAAAGTTAACAATCCAATCCCACATATTTCCTCCGGTGCATTCCGTTACGGAACGGGGTCGTATCCTCCCTTATGAAAAGGGTGACAGCGAGCAATACGCTTAAGAGCAAGGCAACTTCCCTTTTTGACACCATACTTTTGTATGGCTTGAACTGCATATTCAGAACAAGTAGGTCTGTAAATACAGTGAGGCTTAAAAAGGGGAGAAACGTTTCTTTGGTAGAAACGAATAGCACCTAGGAACAAGTTTGCGAGAAAAGAATCTTGTCTTTTCTCGCTCATTTGATCCCTGTCTTTCTTAACAGAGCATCCAAAGACACACTTATATCAGCAGGATTGGTGCTGTGAGTATCTTTAGTCGCAAAGAGAATAATGCCGTATCCCTCAACAGGTAAACCGCTCTTCCGAGCCGCTTCGCGCAAAACGCGTTTAGACCTGTTTCTAAATACGGCGTTACCTAGTCTTTTTGGAGCTACAAAGGCTACCTCGGAAGGATGTGCCTCAGTGGATGGTGCTACTCGTATACGAAGAACAGAACTTTGAGCCCTCTTCCCCGTAGAGAAGACCCTTTCAAACTCTGAACGAGATTTAATGGTCTTCACAGAAACATTCCTTAGACAGTGAGGCGCTTACGGCCCTTAAGGCGACGACGAGCGAGAACGGCACGACCATTCTTAGTTGCCATACGTGCACGGAAACCATGGGTAGTTGCGCGCTTGCGCTTATTTGGCTGGTAGGTACGCTTCATAGCTATTTCCTCCCGAACGGGTACAGTATCGATTAAAAAGCCTTCAGATTGTACTCGCGTTTATAGGTACCTGTCAAATTTTCTATGCAAATACCTCAACTTTTTCTCTTTCCCATTCAAAAAATCTAACGAGAAAACCTTTCATTTTGAAAATTTCACTTGCAATAAGTGAAGAAATTTATTGAAAGGAATATTTCTCCTAGCTGAAATATGTCCGTTAAATGCTACTATCATTCAGTACGTCTTTCACAAAGATGTAAAGTTATCTACAGATGTTTAAGACTTGTTGAAAACTTTCATTCATTGTGAAAGAAAAAGAAAAGTTTTCTTCATTTGTTTAACAATTGTTGAAAAAAGAGGGGGGGTGCTATGGCAAGAGATTTTTTTCCTTTTGTTGAGGAAAACACCAACCAGAATGAAAAAGATACTGATTCTGATAACTCTCTCACAGTCCGTTATGCTGCGCGTATTGCAGTGTATGACGATAAAGCCGCAGCACCTCGTGTTGTTCTCGTAGAGCCAAAAGACGTTCGTTCTTATCTTGACGAGATTGCAGCAACTGTTAATCAGCTTGCTCATGAGCAGGGTGGAAAGATTCCTTTTATGGTTATGCGCGAGATTGTAGAAAATTTTATTCACGCTCGCTTTGTAGCACCTACCATCTCGATTATGGACAACGGAAATACCATTAGGTTTTCAGATCAAGGACCAGGTATTAAAGAGAAAAACCGAGCTCTTGAGTTTGGTACCTCTTCTGCAACAGAAGAAATGAAATCATTTATTAGAGGCGTTGGTTTTGGTCTTCCTTATGCTCAACAATACATGGTTGAGAAGGGTGGAAGCCTTACCCTTGAAGACAATATCTCTGGCGGAACAATTGTTACTCTATCAACGCGTCGCTCTAAAGATGCTCACATTCAGACACTTCCAACTCAAGAAGAAACTGAAGAATTGCCTGTCAATCAGAATCAGCAGACAATTTCACATGTTTCACAAATAGTATCTAAACAGGCATCTGCACAACAAGCCACACAGCTTCCTAATCTGGTGCTAACAGATCGAGCAAAACAAGTTCTTCAATATCTCTCTGAACATGAGTGGGTTGGAGCAACAGAATTGACAAGCACCTATGGGCTTTCTACACCAACCTGGTCAAGAGAGTTAAAATCGCTGGTAAATATAGGAATAATTGGAAAAAATGGGCAGAAATATAAACTCACTACTATTGGAGAAACACTCCTTTCATAGAGTTTCTCAACATTATTCGCTGAAAGTTATCAACATTCCTCTATACTAGGTGTCCCAATTTTCAACATTTTGATTGGACACGTATGGATGCTTCAATTGATTCAGACGCAGTAGCTCTATGGCAAGACGCAATTGACCTTTTGGTTGAAGAAAATCAGCCAGAGGCTTTTATCGCTATGCTGAGGACCTGCACTCCAATTAAAGTTGAAGATAATACGTTGTGCGCTGAAACATCAATGCGTTTGGCATATAACCGCATCCTTAAAAATCTGCCAATTGTTGAGAGATGCCTCTCGGCAGCGGCCTTTGAAGATATTATTTTGAGCCTTACTCTTACAAAGTCTTCTACTCCTGTTACAACTACTTCCACAATGACTCCTCAAGAGTTCAACGCCTGGAAACAAAAAACCGCTCCTATACAAGCAGTTGTTCCTGAACAAATTCAGGACTTTGAATCCCAAGAGCAAAGTCTTGAAGAATTAAAGCAGCAGACCTTAAAACGCCGTAAAAGTAATCCTCTCTATGAAGAGACATCTTTCAATTCAAACCTCACCTTTGATCGTTTTGTTGTTGGAGACGAAAATGAGCTTGCACATCAGCATGCATTAAACGTTGCAAACGATGCAAAAGGTAAGGCAAACCCGCTGTTTATTTACGGTGCAAGTGGCCTTGGAAAAACCCATCTTTTACGTGCAGTTCAAAACTACATTAACTCTGAAGATATTGAACGAGTTTGTGTTTACAAAGACGCAGATGCCTTTGTTGATGACTACGTAAATGCCGTACGTAAAAATGCATCAGGCAACGCTGCAACAGAATTGAGTAACAACTATCAAAACATCGATGTTCTTATTATCGACGACGTACAAAAACTTGCTGGTAAAGCAGGTACTATTAATTTCTTCTTTAATATCTTTAACTCTCTCATTGATAGAGGAAAACAGATTATTCTTGCGGCGGATAGAACTCCAGCACAGCTTGGTATGGGTTCTGACGGCTTTGACGATCGCATCACTTCTCGTATGAGTGGTGGCATTGTTATTGGTATTGAATCTCCAAGCTACGAGATGAAGCTTAATCTTATTCATGTTTTCTGCGACCGAGCTTTTAAAGAAAGAAATTCTTCTCTTTCTGCAGATGATTTACCAGAAGATATCCGCCGTTACATGGCCGACAAAGCCGGCCAAAGTATTAGAACACTTGAAGGCTTCTGTAATCGCTGTGTTACTGGTCAAATTAAGGCAAAAGAATCTGGTACAAATATTAAACAGGAAGAAATCGATAAGATTGCAGACACTCTCTGGCGTCGCGTTTCAAAGACTGTAAATATCGAGAAGGTCCAAGAAGTTGTAGAAAACATCTATGGCATTAGTCACCGCGATATTGTTGGCAACAAAAGAAATAAAGAGATTGCAGAACCTCGTCACGTTGCAATCTATCTTGCACACGATCTTTGCCAATATACACTGGTAAATATTGGTAAGCATTTTGGTGGAAGAAAACACGCCACCATTTTGCACAGTATTGAGGTTATTGAAGAAAAAATTAAAGAAGATAAAAGCTTCTATGATCAAATTTCTCAACTCAAGAAGACTATTCTTGAACAAAGTTAGTGTTTAAAACCTGTCAGTAAGATGTTAATTGGTGAAGAGAAGTAATGGTTTGTTGTTGAGAGTTTAAGAGAGGGAATTTTACTTTGTTTATGAATGTCAAAAATAAGCAAACAAATCTGACCTCTAGAAACATATTTCTACCTCTAGAAATGTAAAGCTTTCTTCTTTTCAACATAGCTTATTATTACTACGATATTTTTATTCTTATCTAAGAAATAATAGAAAGGGTCGTCATGAAATTTACCGTAAGTCAATCCGCTCTCCAGACGGCACTTGATATTGTTTCTAAGGGTATTGGATCTAATACAACACTTCCTATTCTTTCTGGCATTTACCTCAAAGCATTTAATGGCATGCTTGAGTTGCAATCCAGCGACTTAACTATTTCTATTAAGCATCAAATTGCAGCAAATGTTGAAGAAGAAGGAGAAACAGTTGTTTCTGGAAAGGTTATCCAGAACATTGTCAAAAATCTTCCTGACGCCGCAATTACATTTGAGGGTGGGGAGCGTACGCTTTCTGTAACATGTCAGCGTTCATCTTTTAGACTTAATACTCTTTCTGCTCAGGATTGGGCACAGTTCCCAGAGTTTGATCTTGAGAAAACCTGTGAGTTACCAAGTCAACTTCTATCAACTATGGTTGATAAGGTGTATCGCGTAACCTCAAAGGAAGCATCCCGTCCTATTCTTCAAGGAATTTCTCTCACTGTTGAAGACAATACTATTCGTCTTGTAGCTACTGATTCATTCCGTCTTGCCGTTTGTGATTCCAATACAGACACTCCAGCAGGAGAGTCTTTTAGTGCAATTATTTCTGGCGAAGTTTTCCATGATGTTCTTTCTATGCGTAATATGACTGAGAAAGTGCTTATTGGTACCACAGATAATCAAGTAGTCTTCCAATTTGGAAATACCACTCATATTTCTCGTAAAATTGAAGGACATTTCCCTGATTATAAGCAGCTACTTCCAACGTCTTGTACTGCATCAGTTGATATTAATGTCGAAGATTTTTCTGCAGCTCTTAAGCGCGTTTCTGTTATTGCTCTGGCAAATCCTTCAGTTCGCTTTGATGTCGATGCTGATGGTAAAGAAGTCAAGCTCTCTGCGTCTTCACCAGACCAAGGTGAGTCTTCTGAGCATATTGAAGCTCAAATTGAGGGAGATTCTCTTTCAATTGCATTGAACTATCACTATGTCTTTGATTGTGTAAACGCTGCTCCTTCTAAGGATCTTTTACGACTTGAGCTTCAAGGTCCTTCTCAGCCAGCTATTTTCAAATCAAATGGCAAGGTTAACTACTTGTATCTTCTGATGCCTGTTCGCCTCTAATTTGATAGGGGTTGTGTGGGACTTAAAGTTGAACATGTTTCGCTGTATAACTTTCGTTGTTTTTCTTCGAAAGATATAAATTTATCTGCACAAACTACTATTTTTGTAGGAAAAAATGCTGCAGGTAAAACAAATACTGTTGAAGCTCTACAACTTCTTACTGCTGGGTATTCATTTAGAAAACCCACACCTTCACAGCTTCTTTTAACGGGTACCTCTGAAGCAAAGATAGAGATTTTTCTTACAGGAGATGGAAGAAAACTAGAAAATACCTGCAATATTACAGAGCGTCGTCGCCAATTCTCAAAGAATGGCAAGAAATGCCAGGCTGCAGATATTTCTGGTACATTGATGTCGGTACTTTTTAATCCTGATGATCTCTCAATGATTAAAGGTGGCGCCTCACATCGCCGCGAAGAATTTGATGATTTTGGCCGTCAGACAAATAAAAGCTACTTCAAGGTTTTCTCGTCATATATAAAGACAGTTGAGCAAAGAAATAAGCTGCTCAAATTTGATTGGCCGGACGAGAACTTACTTGATGCATGGGATCTTTCTCTTGCAAGAGGAGGCGCTACGCTTCTTCACGCGCGTATTCATTTATTTGATCGCCTAACAAAGAAAACATGTGAAATCTACCAGGAGCTTTCTGGTGGAGAACACCTGGAAATAAACTATATTTCTTCAATTGGAGAAGTAACTCTTGAAGCCTCTAGAGAAGAAATTACTAACCAGTTTTTGAGGGCTTTACATGAAACTCGCGTGGATGATATTCGCCGTCAGCAAAGCACAAAAGGACCGCATCGAGATGATGTTGAGTTTTTAATTGAAGGTAAAAATGCTAGAAATTATGGTTCTCAGGGTCAGATTAGAACCGTTGTCTTAGCACTTAAAATGGCAGAAGTTCTTCTTTCAGAAGAAATACTTGGCGAGAAACCCTTGCTGCTCTTAGATGATGTTATGAGTGAGCTTGATGAAGATCGTAGAAAAGCCATTATGGAATTTGCATTTCACGACATTCAAACAGTAATTACAACCACTAACCTTGGCTATTTCTCTAAAGAGATTTTAGAAAAAGCTCAGATAGTTAGGTTTAGCGATGAATAATCAACAAGAAACACCAGCACGTGGTGGCAACGAAAACGCTAAAGATTTAATGAGCTTTCTACTTGGAACCTTTAAAGATTCCAAGAGTATGTCTAAAAATCGTCGTGCTTATCTTGCATGGGTTGAAGCAAACGGTGAAAGAGAGATAGAACACACAACTGGCGTCTTTGTTAGAGAAGTTGCTGGTAGAGAATATCCTGTACTTACTGTTTATGTAGATAATCGTATGTGTATGATTGATTTTCTTGCACAAAGGGAAATCTATAGAGCCAGACTCTCAGAGCAAGGTCTGGAGTTTTCAGACCTTGAGTTTAAGCTGGACAAATACAATAGACATGCTGGTAAAGATGCACACTTGTCCACAAAACAAGGGCAAAACAAAAAAGTAGTGAAAAAAGAACTTCCAGAACTCACTATGGAAGAAAAATCACAAATTTCTGAGCTAGTTTCTGAACTTTCTGAGCCACTTAAGTCAACGGCTTATAAAGCGATTGAAGCAAGCTTTAGACAAAAAAAGAGTCTATAGTCAAATCTGTCACTAATCTGTCCTTAAATCTCTTTACAGAGCCTCTCAGACACTAAATATTATTGTTTAAACAATGAAATTTCTTTGTGCCGAGTTAATTTTTGCGATTTCATAGTAAAATGTTTACATCATTCCGCTCACAATTGAAGAGAGGACTTACGTGGCAAAAGAAAATAAGTATGACGGTACAGAGATTAAGATTCTTGAAGGCCTTGAGGCTGTTCGTAAGCGTCCAGGTATGTATATTGGTACAACTTCAGTTTCTGGTCTTCATCACCTTGTGTGGGAGATTGTAGATAACTCAGTCGATGAGGCAATGGCTGGTTATTGCTCCAAAATTAAGGTAACCGTTCATCCAGATAACTCTATTTCTGTTGAAGATAATGGTCGTGGTATTCCTGTAGACCTTCATCCTCAGAAAAAAATTCCAACTCTTGAGGTTGTTCTTACCATCCTTCATGCTGGCGGTAAGTTTGATAACAATGCATATAAAGTTTCTGGTGGTCTTCATGGCGTTGGTGTTTCTGTTGTAAACGCTCTTTCAAAGAAGCTTATTGCGCAAGTTAAACGTGATGGCAAAATTTATGAGATGGTCTTTGAACGTGGTAAAACCGTTCAGAAGATGAAGGAAATTGGTACTTCAAAATCTAATGGAACTACCATCACCTTCTGGCCAGACGATATGATCTTTGAGACCACTACGTATAACTTTGATACGCTTCGTGATCGTCTCCAGGAAACTGCGTTCCTTAACAAGAATCTTAAAATTACCCTTGTTGATGAGCGTGAACTTACTCCTCGTCAGGTTGACTATCAATATGCCGGCGGCATCATTGACTTTGTTAAGTACCTTAATGACGAGAAAACCGTCTTACCAGGACTTTCTCGCCCTATTTACATTGAAGGTAAATCTGACCCTGATGCTCCTATATCTCAGATGGGTGAGGTTGAGGTTGCACTTCAGTGGAATACTGAATTCAGTGACAGAACACTTTCTTTTGCTAATGATATTTTTACTGAAGAGGGCGGAATGCATCTCGAAGGCTTCCGTACAGCACTTACTAAAGTTGTAAATGATTACGGTACTAGGCAGGGAATTCTTAAAGAAAAAGATCCTAAGCTTGAAGGCGGAGATATTCGTGAGGGCTTAACTGCAGTTATTTCAGTTAAGCTGCCAGATCCTCAGTTTGAAGGACAAACAAAAGCAAAGCTTGGTAGTTCTTACATGAGAACTCTTACCAATAAGATTGTTACTCAGGGTCTCGCAGAGTATCTTGAAGAGCACCCAAACCAGGCAAAAGAGATTCTTAAAAAGGCATCTCAGGCTGCAAAGGGACGTCTTGCTGCCCGTAAAGCTCGTGAAGCCACACGCCGTAAGGGACTTCTTGAGTCTGCTGCTCTCCCTGGAAAGCTTGCAGATTGCTCCGTACGTGATGCAGAGATGACCGAGCTTTTCATCGTCGAGGGTGACTCCGCAGGTGGTTCTGCAAAGATGGCACGTGACCGTTCTATCCAGGCAGTTCTTCCACTTCGCGGAAAGATTTTGAATGTAGAGCGCGTACAAGCTCATCGCGCGCTTTCTTCTGACACCATTACTTCGTTGATTACCGCTATTGGTACTGGTGTTGGAGATGAATTTAATATTGAGAAGGCTCGTTATCACAAGATTGTCATCATGACCGATGCTGATGTTGATGGCTCTCACATTAGAATTCTTTTGCTTACTTTCTTCTATCGTTACATGAAGCCAATGATTGACGCAGGTTATATCTACGTTGCTCAGCCTCCTCTGTATCAGATCAAGCCAAAGGGCAAAAAGAACGGTAAGTACATCTATACCGATGAAGAACTTGCTCTTGAGACAAAGAAGTTTGAGGACAATACCAAGTTCACCATTCAACGTTATAAGGGTCTTGGTGAGATGGATCCAGAGCAGCTTTGGGCAACTACTATGGAGCCAAAGAACCGCATTCTTCTTAAGGTAACCATTGATGATGCTCTTGCAGCTGATCGCGCAGTTTCTGACCTTATGGGCAACCAGGTTGAGAAGCGCAAAGACTTTATCC
>CABKMA010000004.1 GCA_902373375.1 uncultured Atopobium sp. | reverse complement strand
ATCATAGGGAACTACATTCTTCATAGTAACCACTCCTTTACTGGTAGATGCCTTTGTTGGCATATCATTGTTCGTAATTTGTTGTACCCTACTATCGTAAATTTATACAAAATTTTTTAGACTTTCTAAGTCTTAATGACTTAGATTAACCAGTCGTTTTATATATACAAATAGGGAAAAGAGTTGTCGCACAATCAAAAAGTATGCAAGAGACAAAAGCTGCGGTATTATTACACTAATGAGACTACGACAAAAGGGGCTATCGTGGATACCTCAAATGACGTTCAAAATAACCCTTCTTCAGACAATCAGGAGACTGTCTCCCCATTAGATCAGTCTGGATCATTAGAAAAAACTCCAGCTAATATTAGCTCACACTCTCATTTTACCGGCCAGCACGTATCTGTAAGCCAAGCTACTGTTCCTGAAACAGAAAATGCTCAAACTCAGGCTGCACCAGCATCTCAATCACTAAAACAACCTTATGTTCACCAGCGTCGAGCTCACAAAACCGTAGAACCTATTAGCGATTTTTCTCGTCCTGATGAAGAGGAAGTTTCTACCTTACATGATTCCGGCTTTACCTTAGGCAAAAGCGGTCGCGGTAGTAGAAACTGGAAAAAAGCCAATGGAGAAATAGCCCAGCTTCGTAAAGACCTTCATTACGGTCAATATTTGCAAGTTCCTAAGGGACAACGTGATATTTTTGCAAAGAAAGAACGCAGGTCAAATGCAGGCTCTCTTATTGCTGCGGTGATTGTTTTAATCATCATAGCCGTTGTAATTTATTTCTTATGGACTTGGATGTCCACTAACTGGGGCGTCGCCATTAGATAAATTCTTATATCTTGCTTAATTGACTGTATAACGCTCTTAGGCTTTTACCGTAAGAATAAAAGCATCTCTTGCAGTGTGATCTTCAGACTCAAGTAAAAGCCTAATTTTATTGTGGTATGGCGGCAATATAGTTAAGGAAGAATTTTCTTTAGTACTTGCTTCTACGGAGGTCAAACGCTTGGGTGTAGCGTATGTTTTCTCCTTAATTGCCTTTTGATCTATGTTCTTACCGTTGACCACCAAAGATGCCAACTGCGTAGTGCTATAAGAAGTATAAGAACCACTAATGCTAAATAGTTCTATTTGAACTATGCCAATATACTCACCAGCACTTGTGAGAACTTCATCATCACCTTTAAAAGAAATACGTATATATGTAGCAGTTATGGGACTAAAGTCATAGGTATAGACAATAGTTTTTTGAGAAACTGGACCTGTGGTTTCTTGAACATCAACCGCAATCCAATCTCTACCATTTTCTGAAATCTCTAGTGCAATTGTCCCTGGTTTAGGCAGTTTTGTTTCATCTGAACCCGCAAAGAAATGAATTTTTGCATATCCAAAACGTTGCTGCGTAGCGTATGCATACGTGATTGATGAAAGTTCGTGCTTTTTCTGTACTTGCTCATATGAAATACGGTAAGCAATATCGTCTTTTTGATCTTGGGCTTCTTTTGTATCTGGGCTATCATGCCTTACTTCTTCAAGACCGTTTAACAAAACACTTGCACTAGAAGCTATATCTTGACCAAGCATAAGCTGTTCTTTTTGTATGCGGATGCTTGCAGTAACCAACAAATCAGAACCAAATACATGTGCCCTACCAGTTATGACAACCGTTCCCTCATGATCAAAGGCATCTTTAGGAACAGCCTCCCAAGTAACTGGAAGAAGGGTCTGGAGTATGGTTCCATCAGCTTGAATTGCAGGACGCGCGTCTGGAAGCTGGGGTTTTTGTCCAACAGGGGTAGTAGCTGAATAGTTTAATAGAGCAACAATGTTATTAAGCACAACAACAACTACTGAAATACGAGCCCCTGCAACTGTGCCATAAATAACAAATGTTCCTACAGAATTGCATTTCTCGGCATCAAAATCATCCCAGATAACTTTCTCATCTGTTACGGTGCCATCGATATAACAAACCTTAACCCGCTGAGGCAAGACTACTGAGCTGCCCAATTTGACATACAAAAAGCGAGAATAGAGAAGAGTTTTAACCTCTTTTTGATAAGTTTTTTTACTATCAACCGCAGAAACGGGGATGGTTACTACAGCTGATTCCAGGCCCTCAGATGAAATACGTATAGCAATTTTACCTGGAACTTCAGCGGCCTGGACTATGCCTACCAGCTGGCCCGAAAACGCATTTCTATTGTTGTCTTGATATGATTGATGATCTGGAGAGCTTCCATTATCCAAACCAACCAATCTGCCAGCTCCAGAAACCTCAAAAGTTACCTTATTATCTGCATTTGGTACTCGATTGCCGTCTTTATCAACAATATCAACGGTCACGTATAACAAATCAGAGCCATTTGCGCTGAGTGTTTCTCGATTAGGAGAGGCAATAAGTTTTTTGGGGTATCCAGTGGTAATGAGTGCCTGACGACCCTCCCAGCTTGAAGTATCAAGTACATTTCCCGCTTCATCGTAAGCTTCAGCCGAAATGACTCCTTCAGCATAAGGCACTTTCCAAGTTAAATATAAATTTTTAAACTCATCATTGCTTTTATCAGGCCCTTCATAAATCTTATATGAAAAGCCATTTGTTGGAGTGCTTTTAGTGGTAAATGACTTTAAACCTAAGTCTTTTCTTTCTGTTGATCCTTTTTGCGTAAAATACAATCTCACAGCTTGCGCATCTGTATAAACTACAACATCAACCGTACCGTCGGGATTTTTATGAATTACATTGTTGTTCCACGCAGGAAGAAGATGCAAAGTGTGAACAGAATCATTCCACTGACTTTGATAAAAATAATACGAATCCTTGGGTAATCCAGCAGTATCAATAATGCCAAAATACGAATTCTTTGGAGAAGGCCATCTGCCTTTTGCTCCTGAATCAATACCATTCCATGGCGTTGGTTCTCCTAGGTAATCAAAGCCTGTCCAAACAAACTCGCCAGCAATAAAATCTCTTATTAAAACGTCATACCAAGCTTGAGAGGCAAAGTGTCCCCATTCAACACAAGAGAAATCATAAGCTGACAGCTGTTGAGAAGCACTATCTATACCATAGGTATGATAAATACCTCGGCTATTAACTGAAGAAGCGGTTTCAGAGCCCATGAGCTTCCAATCTGGATGCAGATTGTGAAGCCAATCGTATATATCTCCTCCTGCATAATTTAGACCAACAAGACCATTTGCATCCGCTATAGCCTGAGGATTAAGTTCACTTGAACTAAGTCTCAATTGATTGTCAGCTGTAGTAATTGGCCGCGATTGATCAGCCGCTTTTGCCCACGCAATAAGGTCAGCTTGTACTTGTGGCAAATGAGAAATTCCTAGAGTTCCTTCTGTCATTTCATTGCCGAGAGACCACATCACAATAGAAGGCGCATTGTAATCTCGATTAATGCTTGATTCCAAATCAAATTGTGCCCAAGTCTTGCTGCTCTTTGAGCCAATTAACTCAGATTCGCCCATTTCTTTAGAGAAAAATCGAGCGTAATCATTGCTGTTGCCATTCTTATGAGATGTCCATCCATCAAAAAACTCATAATCAAGTAACATTCCCTGTGTGTTGCATGCTGCAACAAGCTCTTTACATGGAGTGTTATGAGAAGTTCGAATTGCGTTGACTCCCATTTGTTTTAAAATCTGAATCTGGCGATTTACTGCATCCGCATAAGAGACTGAACCTAATGCTCCTTGATCTTGATGCAGGCACACGCCTTTGATTTTGATGTGTTTACCGTTAAGTGAAAAACCTTTTTGCGCATCAAAACTAAAGAATCTAAAACCAAATGTTGTCTCGTACGTATCAACGATATTTTTATCAACTAAAACCTGCGTGCGCACAACATAAAGATGAGGGCTTGTAATGTCCCAAAGCTTAGGTGCTTCTGTAGTTATAGCAGTTACCGTAAATGAATCTGTGGAACCAGCGCCCATGCGGCGCTCCGTGTTAGCTGACGCAATCTTTTGCTCAGGCGCTTTTCCGGCCAAGTAAATAATTTGCTTTATTTGCACAGATGCAGCAGTCCGTAACGAATTAACAACCGCCGTTGTCAGCTGAACAGAGACATTGCTACCAAGTTCTGAAGCTAGATTGGGAGTGGCAATTTTTACACCATCTTTTTGTACGTAGACTGGACGAGTTACTATCAAATCAACATCTCGACCAATGCCAGCGCCAGAGTACCAACGGCTATTTGGTATTTGTGCGTTCACGCGTACGGTAATGGTGTTGTATTCACTGAACTTAATATATTGTGTAATGTCAAAAGCAAATGGTGAATAGCCATACGGGTGCGTGCCCAACAGATGACCATTCACCCAAACCGTTGAATCCATGTACACGCCGTCAAAATCTAGGCGAAAACACTTATTTTTACATTCTTGATCAACTTGAAACGTTTTACGATACCAAGCCTCGCCGCCTAATTTATAGGCACTTTGCGCTTCGCCTGATGTAGTAAATGGCTGGTTAATACTAAAATCGTGCGGAAGATTTACCAAGTCCCATAAAGAGTCATCATAAAAAATATTTTCTGCACCACTGGCATTACCTAATTTAAATTTCCAGCCTGTGTTCAAGTGCTGGACTCTTGCTGAAGCGTCTGTAACAGAACTCATACAGACCGTCTCAGGTGCAGAATTCATCTGTTCGGTTACTTGAAGCTTCACCTTGGACGACTCCCCTTCTGAAAACACTAGCAAATGAGTAAGAATTCAAAAGTAGTTTAACTCCAAGGATCTCTTTCAAAAAGAGGTTCACTCATGGGACAACGATCAGAATATGGATCATATCCATCATCATCCTCATTTTCAGCACGAACAAACTCGTTATCTACTTCCTGCGACTTCTTAGGTGTAAGAGTATTGTGCTTTTCTCCCCTTTGAGGAGCAGCGCCGCTTTGCGACGCTGCGTCCTTTGGGTTAGCTTTGTCATGTTGGTGGGTTTTTGCAGCCTTATCACACATGCGCAGCCTCACTTACTTCTTGCGAGCAACCAAGTTGCCGTTCTCATCAGTATCAACCAGAACAGTATCACCCTCATGTAGCTCACCCGCAATAATCAAATTTGCTACCTGATCAACAACGCGACGCTGAATCAGTCGCTTCAGAGGACGGGCGCCGTAAACAGGATCCAGGCCGTCAAGAGCCAGCGACTGCTTTGCCGCCTCGGAAAGCTCCAGCGTCATGCGCTCGTTAGCAAGCCTACTACGAACATCCTTGAGCTGAATGTCCACAATGCGCTCGATGTCCTCAAGGCCCAGAGGCTGGAAGACAACCACGTCGTCGATACGGTTCAAGAACTCAGGGCGGAAGGAGCTACGCAGCGCCTCCATGACCTGCTTTCTGGACTCTTCGGTAAGGCCCTCTTCGCCAGCACCAGCAATGAACTGTGAGCCAACGTTACTGGTCATGATAATGATGGTGTTCTTGAAGCTCACTACCCTACCTTGACCGTCGGTCAGACGACCGTCGTCCAGTACCTGTAGCAAGATATTGAAGACGTCAGGATGAGCCTTCTCCATCTCGTCCAGCAAGATGACGGAGTATGGATGCCTACGAACTGCCTCGGTAAGCTGTCCGCCCTCGTCATAGCCCACGTATCCTGGAGGTGCGCCAATAAGACGCTGGACCGAGAACTTCTCCATGTACTCAGACATATCAATGCGGATCAGCGAACGCTCGTCGTCAAACAGCAGCTCTGCCAGCGCCTTTGCCAGCTCAGTCTTACCTACGCCGGTTGGGCCCAGGAAGAAGAAGCTGCCCAGGGGCTTGTTTGGATCTGCCAGGCCTGCGCGAGAACGACGGACTGCTGCAGCAACTGCGGAAACAGCGTCATCCTGACCAATAACGCGCAGGTGAAGCTGGTCCTCAAGATTCTTGAGCTTGTCCATCTCGCCCTGCATCATCTTGGACACAGGTACGCCGGTCCACGAAGAAACTACCTCGGCAATCTCGTCCGTGGTGACCTCTTCCTTGAGAATTCCGCCGTCTTCCTGCTTGGCGAGAAGGGCTTTTTCTGCCTCATCATATTTACGCTCAAGCTCTGGAATAGTGCTGTAACGTAGCTCAGATGCCTGCGCCAAATCTCCCTCGCGGGTCACGCGCTCCATCTGTGTCTTTGCGTCCTCAATCTGGGACTTCAAGTCCTGTACCAGGTCAATTGCCCCACGCTCGTTCTGCCAGTTGGCTTTCATACCATCAAGCTTCTCCTGCGTCGTAGCAATCTCTGCGCGGAGGTTTTCCAGGCGCTCCTTTGAAGCAGCGTCCTCCTCCTTCATCAGAGCCTGCTCCTCAATCTGCATCTGAGTGAGCTGACGGTCAACCGCATCAATTTCTGCTGGCATAGAATCCAGCTCCATGCGAAGCCTTGATGCCGCCTCATCTACCAGGTCAATTGCCTTATCTGGCAAGAACCGGTCAGAAATGTAGCGGTTAGAGAGGTCTGCCGCTGCAACCAGGGCGGAGTCCGTAATACGGACGCGGTGGTGCTGCTCGTACTTCTCCTTGAGGCCACGCAGGATAGAAATGGTGTCTTCAACAGAAGGCTCGGAGACAAGTACGGTCTGGAAACGACGTGCAAGAGCAGCGTCCTTCTCGATGTACTTGCGGTATTCATCCAACGTAGTAGCACCAATTGCACGGAGTTCGCCACGAGCAAGTGCTGGCTTCAAGATGTTGCCAGCGTCCATGGAACCCTCGGAAGCACCGGCGCCCACGATGGTGTGGAGCTCATCGATGAAGAGGATAATCTGGCCGTTAGACTTGGCCACCTCTTTTACCACGCTCTTCAAACGATCCTCAAACTCACCACGATACTTTGCGCCTGCTACCAGGGCAGACATGTCAAGCTCAACAAGCTCTTTGTCGCGCAAGGTGCTTGGAACGTCGCCAGAAACAATGCGCTCTGCTAGGCCTTCCACAATTGCAGTCTTACCAACACCAGGTTCGCCGATAAGAACAGGGTTGTTCTTGGTACGGCGGCTCAGAACCTGAATGGTGCGGCGAATCTCTTCGACGCGGCCAATAACTGGATCAAGCTTTCCTTGGCGAGCAAGGTCCGTCACGTTGCGACCGTACTGCTCCAAGGCCTCAAACTGCGGCTTTGCGTCTTGAGAAGTTACGCGCTCATCACCGCGCAGCTCGTTATAGACCTCCTCCACGCGCTTAGCGGTAACGCCGGCGTCGCGAAGAATCCTACCTGCGTCAGTGTTGTCGTTTGCCAGCGCAGTGAGCAAATGCTCAGAGGTAACGTAGGAATCTCCCAGCTTGGTAGCAAGTTTCTCGGCCTCGTTGATAACCTTGAGAAGGTCATTGCCAATGCCAATCTGTGCTCCACTTACCTTTGGAGCCTTAGAGATTGCCTGGTCTACCTGCGATGCAATAGTGTCAGGATCTGCGCCAATCTTCTCCAAGATAGAACGCAGGTTGCGCTCATTGCTGTCCAGCAACGCCTTGAGTAGATGCGTTGGTACAACCTCGGAAGCCTCTGCATCGCCAGCAATACCAAGAGCTGCCTGCAGTGCTTCCTGGGCGGTTACGGCCCATTTATCTAGTCTCATATAATCACCCTCCTACCCCAAACAAATTCGTGCCGGGGACTGAATCTTCATCAGATTCTATATACCCCCAAGCACGACTTTTAATACATATCTAAGTGTGTTTGTAGTAGATTTTCTTATTGAGTTGTACTGAGTTTTTGCAACCGTACGTCGAGCTTTTCCGCCACGCAGCTTTAAGCTTTTGCAGCCCCACCCCGCGCCTTATTGCTTCTAAAATTCACCCTCTTCATAGACAAGATTTTGCTCAGCTTCTATTGTCGAGAAAAACTTGGCAGGTGTAAGCACTGGTATATCCGAGTGGGCAAAATCTGCCGTGTTTCTTGTGACGATATAATCTGCCTTTATCTTCTTAGCTGCGCGCCAAATAAGACAGTCTTCAAAGTCTTCCCACTGCTCAGAAAGCGCATTTGAAATATCCGCTCCATCAATAGAACACACGTTGAGCAGTGGAGATACTTCCTTTAGGATTTCTTGCATGTGAGCAGAGCCGTGAGCCTTGGCGCCCACATAGTAGAGATCTGTATATGACTGGGCTGCTATCCACAACTCAGCATCCCTAAACTGCTTCATTATGAAAAGCTTTTTTGCGTCTGCAACAAACTGTTCCCTACACAAAAAGATGTCCAGCAAAACATTAGTATCAATCAAGAGCTTCATAGTCATGTGACCTCCACTCGCTGATTGCTTCTTTGTAGGTGCTATCGCCTAAATCATTCCAAAACGATGCTGGCGCGGGAACTGATATCTTTCCAAAAAGTGACGCTAGTTCTTCTTTGTCCTTCTCGCTCAATTGGCGAGAAGATCCTTTGGCAGACAGTTCTGACACGGCGCCCTCATGAGCATCGGGAAGCTTACCTGTCACCAGCACATATTCAAAGGCTGCATTAATCAGCTTGGTGGTGTTTGATCCAAGCGATTCAAGAACCTCGGAAACCTGATTTTTGACTTCAACAGGAATACGAGCAGTTACAATGCTGTCCATGAGCACTCCTTTACCTAGTTATATCATTGTATTCACGTATTACAACTAGGTCAAGGAGCACTAATTAAACAGTTTCTGACTGGATGTTTCCGTCTTTTAAAACAAGAGACTTGAAGCGTTCTCTTATTTCAGGGGTCACTTGATGAGACGTCATAATAACGGTTCTCTCTTCATCTTTTAAGATCAAATCAATGAGGCTCTGAACTGAGTCGGCATCCAAATGAGCAAAGCTCTCGTCATAAATCACAATTTGTGGCTTAAACAAAAAGATTCGCGCAAGAGCAAGCCTCTGTCGTTCTCCACCAGAAAGACTGTTTCCGGCTTGAGCAATCACATGATCAATTCCGTCTGGATATCTGGTGAGAATCTCAGAAAAGCCCGATTTCGTAATAGCGTCAATAATTTCTTCATCAGTAAAGTCATGGCAAAACAACGTTACGTTATCCCTGATAGTTGCATTAAAAATAAACGTTTGCTGAGAGCAAGGGATTATGAATCGAGCATATTGCTCACTTTTGAATTGCTTGATTGGCACGCCATCCAAACAAATGTCTCCGTTATCTGGGCTCAGAGTATCCGTTAATAGTTTGATTAATGTTGTTTTTCCACTTCCCGAGCTTCCTTCTAGTAAATACTTTCCGCCACGTTCCACATTAAAACTAATATCCGATAAAACTAATTTGTCCTTGTCGTAGCCATACGAAACATGATTGACCGTTAGATTTATAAAGTGCTCAGGGGTATTTTCTGTCCCACTTTCTGTAGCTGGGACTTCATTAAGAAGCGCTTGTATTTTAGTAATTATTTCTTTTGCGCTTCTCATATCAGTAATTGAATCACTTATGTTTTGAATAGGATTTGCTATGTAGACAACAAGCTGAGATGCCGCAACCATCATTCCTACTGTCATTAATCCATTAAGGGTAAGGATGGCGCCAATAAAATAAATTCCAATGTAAATAATTTGACCCACAGTAAATGAAAGTAAGCGAGCTAAAGAACTAAAGTACCGAGCAGCAAATTTCTGCTTCTCCCAAGCCTGATTCGCACTGCTCATGGCAACCCGTGAGGCCTCTGTTAGATGAAAACTCCTGAGCAGATCAAACCCTTCAAGATGCTCATTTGCTGTAGCAATAAAATGCTCAGCTGACTCAGATTGTGCTTTTCGTTTATTAGAAATGATTCCAGACATTGTGTTGGGAACAAACATCTGAACAGCTATCATGCATAAAATGAACAGTACGAGCCACGGTGAAATAAACAGCAAGATTATTAGGCTTACTACACCAGAAAAGACATCTATCAAGAGATCAATAAAGACGCGGAAGTATGTTTCCTCAAGTAAATCAAGATCGTTAGTAAGGATTGAGAGCCAATGACTTGTATTGAATGAGTGAAACTCAGGAATTGAACGATTAAATATCTTTTTTATCAGCTCATCACGCAGATGCATTTGACAGCCCTGTATAACTGACCAGCGCAAACGTCTGCAAATCAAGTCGACAATAAAATAGCAGAATATATAGAGGCCAAACCAGAGTCCATCATTCAGTGCGTTTGATAAATTGCCATCCATGGCAAGGTTAACGGATTGAAGCATTACAAATGAAAGCGCAATTTCAAACAAACTACTTAAAAGAGAGAAGACTACAAAGAATATTAGTTTGCTCTTTTGTTGAGCGTAAAGGTATTTAAGCATGCCATCTCCCTTAAAAGAGATTCGTTTTAAAAAGGTTATGACTGCATCTGGTATTCGGTATTCGGTATTCGGTATTCGGTATTCGGTATTCGGTAAATGGTAATCAAAATCCAAAAAACCAGCTCCCCGCGTATACACAGGAAGCTGGTCATCTTACTAGTAGCATTTGCCTCGTTGTCTTACGATTCCTTTGGCTGCGTCGGGTCACCCTCGGCAGCGTTGGCGTCAGAAGGAGCGGAGCTGGGCATACCAAGTAGACGCTGCATCACCATCTCTGGGCTGGTCTCGCTATAACGAACAAGCGAGGTGATGCGCTCGCGCATATGGTACTCGTGGAGCTCGTCCTCTAGCACGCGAATACGTTCGCGCAGCTCATCGATAAGATCGTCCTTCTCGAGAGCTCGCTCACGCATGTCCAAAATACGCACAACACCAGCAAGGTTGATGCCCTCGTCCGTCAGCTTTGAAACAAGATTAAGGCGGTCGATGTCCGCGCGAGAGTACAGGCGCGTGTTGCCCCTGGAACGGCCGGGGTTAATCAGACCCTTCTGCTCGTACACGCGCAGCGTCTGCGGATGCATGCCCGTGAGCTCAGCCGCAACGCTAATCATGTAGAGCGGCTTGTTACGACCGTCATCCTTCTTTCGAGCCATTACCGCTCCTCTCGGTAGCTGCGCTCATCGGCGTCAAGCAGCGCCTGAAGAGCGTCTCGCTCCTTCTTGGAAAGTTTTGTTGGAACCTTGACGTCCACCGAAACATACAGCGCGCCGCGAGTTGCGGAATCCTTTACGCGAGGAGCGCCCAAGTTCTTGAACCTGAACGTCTTTCCACTCTGTGTACCTGCGGGAACCTTGAGTCGCACCGTAGTTCCGTCAGGCGTTGGCACGTCAACCGAGGTACCCAAAGCTGCCTCGTAAATGCTCACTGGCAGCTTCATGCGCACGTCAGCGCCATCTCGCGAGAAGACCGGATGAGCTGCAACGTTAATGGTAACCACAAGGTTGCCTCGTGGACCGCCGTTAACGCCGTACTCGCCGTGCTTCTTGTAACGCAGCTTCATGCCATCATAAGCACCAGCTGGCACTTTGATGGTCAATGATTGCTCCTCACCAGTTGAAGGCACGCGATACGTAGCCTTGCGAGAAGTTCCCTTAAATGCCTCGTCAAACGATACGTTTACGGACATAGTAAGGTCGCTGCCTGCAACTGGACGGTTTGCTCGCCCACCAAAGATGTCGGCAAAGTCAAAGCCGCCAGCTCCTGCACCAGCGCCGCCACCAAAGCCGCTAAAGAAATCGGCAAAATTGGCGCCGTTTACGTTGGTGGTATAGGTGAACCCACCCTGGCGACCACCAAATCCACCTCCAGGAATACCGCCAAATGCAAGCATCTGGTCATATTCCTGGCGTTTCTTATCGTCAGAGAGCGTGTTGTACGCTTCCGAGATCTCCTTGAACTTGGCCTCATCGCCACCCCTATCAGGATGGTATTTAGCTGCAAGTTTCCTAAACGCTTTTTGAATATCAGACTTCGAGGCATCGCGCTTCACGCCAAGAACGTCATAAAAAGTCTTACTACCTGCCATTCAGCACGGCCTCCTCTCTAAACTACTCTGTCTTACTCAGTTACGCCATCTGCGGCTTCTGCGCTATCTGCTGCTGCACCGTCTGCGCCCGCGCCGTCTGCTTCAGCGCCGTCCGCGACTTCTGGCTCCGCAGGGCGCTTTGGACCGCCGTGAGTAACAACAACCATCGCAGAACGAATGTCCTTGCCGCCCATGCGATAGCCCTTTTGATACACCTGAGCGACGGTCTCATCATATGCCTCAGTGTCCTCAATCTGGCTCACTGCCTGGTGAGAAAGAGGATCAAAAGCCTCGCCAACAGGATTGACTACCTCAACACCCTCTTTGTTCAAGACGTTCACAAGCTTATTGCACACTGCGGAGACGCCCTCAACAAACTGCTGAGCTGCAGGGTCTGTCAAGTTGTCCGCATGCTCAAGTGCGCGCTCCAAGTCATCAATAACAGGAAGCAGGTCAACTACCAGCTTCTCTGTTGCGCGCTGGCGCTCATCAAGACGCTCTTGAGCAGTACGACGACGGTAATTGTCCCAGTCAGCCTGCAGGCGCAGGAAGCGATCATTTGCCTCAGCTGCCTGCTGCTTTGCTGCTTCAATCTTGTCGGAGACCGAATCCAGCTCAATCTGTAGACGATCACGCTCTTGAGCTGCGCGCTGGGCGTCGGCAGCAATCTCTGCCTCAGCCGTTTCTTCTCCGCGACGAATTGCCTCAGCAACCATCTCTTCCTCGGTCATCGGACGACTTGTGTCGGCAGCGCCCGCACTTGCTGTACCGGCTGCGCCATTGGCAGCGGACTCGTTGCCATCAAGCGTTTGACTTGCAGAGCCATCCCCCACAACGCCGACGGCACCTACGGTTTCATCACCGTTATTCTCGTTATCAAAGGAAGTGTCAACCTTGTTCTGATCTTCTGTTGCCACCGCCATCACCTCCCTATGCGTAGAAGGCGGCCAAACGTTTCCGCCAGCCGCCTCCGAGTCATATCACATTGTCTACCAGCTACTGCACCAAGTTACCCAAGCGCATATGCCGAGAAACTCAGATTAGTTCTGGTTCTTATCGTCGTCGACAACCTCGTAGTCTGCATCAACAACATCTGGCTCAGAAGGGTTGCTTGCTGCGCCGTTATTACCAGCGGTCTGAGCCTGAGCATCTGCGTAGACAATCTCTGCGAGCTTCTGGCCAACCTCGGTGAGCTTCTCG
Source organism: uncultured Atopobium sp. (assembly GCA_902373375.1). GTDB lineage: Bacteria > Actinomycetota > Coriobacteriia > Coriobacteriales > Atopobiaceae > Lancefieldella. Next base: position 34,659 of record CABKMA010000004.1, on the reverse strand, counting down.
CCAGCCTTCTTGATTGCCTCAATGTCGGAGCCATCAAGTGCGGTCTTTGCCTCAGCAACAGCCTCTTCAACAGCCTTCTTCTGATCCTCAGGGACCTTATCGCCAAGATCTTTGACAGTCTGCTCGGTGCTGTATGCCAGGGAGTCTACCTGGTTACGGACCTCAATCTCGTCCTTGCGCTTCTTGTCTTCCTCAGCGTGGGACTCTGCGTCCTTGACCATGCGGTCAACTTCGTCATCGGACAGAGCGGTAGAGCCAGAAATGGTGATTTCCTGGGACTTATCTGTTGCCTTGTCCTTAGCGGTGACTTTCAGGATACCGTTTGCGTCGATATCAAAGGTGACCTCAATCTGAGGGACACCACGCTGAGCAGCAGGGATGCCAGTAAGGTTGAACTTACCAAGGCTCTTGTTGTCAGAAGCCATCTCACGCTCGCCCTGGAGGACGTGAATCTCAACGGAGGTCTGGTTATCAGCTGCGGTGGAGTAAACCTTTGTGCTGGAAGTTGGGATGGTAGTGTTGCGGTCGATGACCTTGTCAACAACGCCACCAAGGGTCTCAACACCCAGAGACAGTGGGGTTACGTCAAGCAGCAGGATGCCGGAGACGTCACCGGTAAGAACGCCACCCTGAACAGCCGCACCGTCTGCAACGACCTCGTCTGGGTTGACGGACATGTTAGGCTGCTTGCCGGTCATGCTCTTGACCAGGTCCTGAACGGCTGGCATACGAGTGGAGCCGCCGACCAGAATGACCTCGCTGACATCGGAGAGCTGAAGGCCTGCGTCCTGGAGTGCCTTGGTTACAGGAGCCTTGCAGCGGTCGAGAAGATCGCGGGTGATGCGCTCAAACTCTGCACGAGTCAAGGTGTAGTCCAGGTGCTTAGGACCAGTTGCGTCTGCGGTAATGAATGGCAGGTTAACCTGTGCCTGCTGAGCGCTGGAGAGCTCCTTCTTAGCGTTCTCTGCAGCCTCCTTAAGGCGCTGAAGTGCCATTGGATCCTTGCGGAGGTCAATGCCGTTGTCGGAGTTGAACTTGTCTGCAAGCCAGTCGATAACGCGCTGATCCCAGTCATCGCCACCCAGGTGGTTATCGCCGTTGGTTGCAAGAACCTCAACAACGCCGTCTGCAAGATCAAGCAGGGAGACGTCGAAGGTGCCGCCGCCGAGGTCGAAGACAAGAACCTTGTGGTCCTGGTCCTTCTTGTCCAGACCGTAAGCAAGAGCTGCTGCGGTTGGCTCGTTGACGATACGCTGAACGTTGAGGCCAGCAATCTTACCTGCGTCCTTGGTTGCCTGACGCTGTGCGTCGTTGAAGTATGCTGGGACAGTGATGACAGCGTCGGTTACAGGCTCGCCGAGGTACTTCTCGGCGTCTGCCTTCATCTTTGCAAGGATCATAGCGCTGATCTGCTCTGGGGTGTAGTCCACGCCCTCAATCTCGACGACTGCGCGGCCATCAGTGCCAGCCTTAACCTTGTAAGGGACCGTCTTGATCTCAGACTGAACCTCATCAAACTTGCGGCCCATGAAACGCTTGATAGAGAAGACAGTGTTTACAGGGTTGGTAACAGCCTGGTTCTTTGCTGCCTTACCAACAATGCGATCACCGTCAGCACGGAAGCCGACGACGGAAGGGGTTGTGCGGTCTCCCTCTGCGTTAACGATAATAGTTGGCTCTCCACCCTCAAGGACAGCCATAGCTGAGTTTGTAGTACCCAGGTCAATTCCAAGAATCTTACCCATTGTGAATCATCCTTTCCTATGTACGTGTTCCGTTTGGTGAGAAACCCCACAGGTAGATAACCTGAAAAGGGGCACAAGCTAACCGTGAACACATACCGTGTTTCTGCTTTACGGTTTTGCTTATACCCCTATGTCTGACTTATATACATAATCTAAGTCAGTTTGTAGTAGATTTTTTCACCGACGTTTTGTAGCCGGTGGTGGATATACTGAATGGATATAAATTAACTACTCAAAATATTCGGAGCTTTTACTATGTGTTATAAGAAAATATTTATAATTGGCAATGGCTTTGATTTAAATTTTAGATTACCCACTTCACCTGATGACTATAAAAAATGTTTAGAGGCCTTCACTATCGAAAGTAGTTCCAACTGCCCTAATGCTTCAGAATTCTTTAGTACATATATTGAAGATTATTGGAGCAACACAGAACAAAATCTTGCTAATTTTGATTTCATCTCTTTAAGCACAGATAATATTGTTCCTCCCGACTATCTATCTGACCATGAATCTGATAGGGATGGTGGCATTGTTCTGATGGAGCAACTTTCTGATGATATTATTAGTGCCAGGGATGAAGCTCTTGCCTTAATGGTAAGAAAAGCTGATTCAACGCGTATTAATACATCTGCCATTAATGAAACAACTTTTGATGAAGCCGCCATCATCAACTTCAATTACACAATCACTTTAGAACGTTTATATGACTTAAATGAATCGATTGTGTTGCATATACATGGATGTTTAGACGATGGTGATTATCTTATTTTTGGATTTAAAGAAGACGAATCGTATAATCCAGAGGAAGATTTTGTCACTAATGCAGTTTTAAGCAATCAACTTGATGAAGAAATAAAAGAAATTGAGTCTAATCGTTTATTAAGTCAAGCTGAAAAAGATGAACAAATTGAAACTCTTTGCTACAACTATGAATCAGAATCTGATGATTATTATATTAACGAGCAGAAAATGACTCTTGCAAACCTCTATTATCTAAATAAAAAAGAATTTCAATTTGATAAATTGAAATCTTTTTTAAATGATAACTTTGTTAAAAACTCTAAAATTGAAGAAGTCGTTGTTTTAGGACATTCTCTAAACGATATTGATAGCGAATATTTCGAACTGATTGAAGAATACATCAGGCCTAAATACTGGACAATATCTCAATATAATTGCAGTCCCTGTTTAGAAGATCTTGAAGATTACTCATTCTCAAAGAAGATACGCTTCTGTAGCATCGATGAGTTTTTATAGTCATCAGCAATGAATCGCTTATAAACAATTATATTTCAAAGTTATTACATGGGCAGCCTGTTAAAAGCTGTCCATGTAATTTCAGGAACTTCAATTCGACAAGCTTATCCCAGCAGTGTGTCCCTGCCATAAGCCTCACGCCATGCGGCAGAAAACTCATCAACAGCAATCTTTGTGCCAGGATGATCGATCATACTAAATACAACCTCAGGTGGAACAGTAACGGACTGAATACCTGCGGCGATAAGAGCATGAACCTGTTCAACATTCTTAAACGATGCAGCAAGAATCTTAGAGCTCAATCCCTGGGTCTCAAGCATCTGAAGTAAATCAAGAACCTGGCCAATACCGTCACCGTAGTTGCACATACGGTTGACATAAGGTGCCAGATAATCTGCACCATTCATTGCGGCAAGAAATGCTTCATCAGCGGAATAAATCGCCGTTGCAAGAACACCAAGACCCTCAGACTTAAGCTGTTTAATTGCCTTATAGCCGTTATGAGTAACAGGAATCTTTACATAGGTGTTCTTTGGACGCAGACCACAAATATAGCGAGCCTCCTCAATCATCTGCTCATAGTCGGTCGAAACGACCTGAACAAAAAACTTCTGCTCTGGACGCAGATACTCAACAAAATCCCTAATAACCTGCTCTGGTGTCTTTCCGCTTTTGGTAATGATTGAAGGATTAGTGGTGACGCCATCAATAGTTAAAAGCTCGTCAAGCTGCTTAACTGCCTCAAGATCAGCTGTGTCCAAAATAAATTCCATGTTTGACTCCCTTGTATTCTTTTTGCGCTTACTCGCCGTGTCGGACCACTTTTAAACCAAAACTTTTATACACGTTCTCAATATCGGAAAGTTCTTTCTCTGTAATTAATTCACTATCTGCACACTCATATCTCATCCCCAATGATTCATACTTTCCTTCACCTAACTTGTGGAATGGCAAAAGATCAACCTGCTTAATCTTATGAGCGCGAATTACTTCTGCATTACATTGTGCGTTTACAATTGACGCGGTGTATCCAGGAATAAGCGGAACACGCGCAATTACTGTTGCTCCGAGCCTCACAAGTACACGGATATTCTCGTCCCTGATGTCTATATCAATACCGGTGACCTTCATACTCCGCTCTTTATCAGCAAGCTTAAAGTCGACCAAGAAAACATCACAAACACGAGCCAGTCTTTCAGCGTCAACAAGCGGAACAGCGAGCGTTGTCTCAAGCGCCGTATTAATGCCTCTGTTCTTACACTCCTGCAGGACGTTCATGACATACTCTTGGCGCTTGCTGCCTGCAAGACATTCTCCGCCCGAAAGTGTAATTCCCCCATCACTTTCGTCAAAGAAAATCTTATCCCTCGATAGTTTATCGACAAGAGTGTCTACATTATGCTCAATACCCTCAAATCTCTTAGCACCAGTTGGACACTCAGAAACAGGAGTATCACAATGACATCCATTTGCATCCAAGCGACCATCTTTCCTGACTGAACAACCAATGCACAGACTCTTGTGAAAAGAAATCTCCTGCTCAAAGGAAAGGTTCTCGGGATTACAGCACCAGGGACATCTAAAAGGGCATCCTTTTAGAAAGGCAACCGTACGAATTCCCCCGCCATCGTGGAGAGAATACCTCTGAATGTTAGTGACTATGTCGCTCTTACAGCACATGTTCCGTACGGTTGATAATATCATCCTGAATTGCCTTGGACAGCTCAACAAACATTGCACTGTATCCCGCAACGCGAACTACCAGGTTCTGATACTTTTCAGGATGTTGCTGTGCATCAAGAAGAGTTGCGCGATCCACAACATTGAACTGAATGTGCTGTAAACCAAGACGAGAAAAGCTACGAAGGTATGCAGACAACTTCTTTAATCCCAGTTCTCCCTGAAGTACTGATGGAGAGAACTTGACATTGAGTAGACTACCGTTGGTATCCAGCTCGTTCTTGAGTTTACTAACCGACTGAAGACTTGCAGTTGGACCGTTCTTATCTCGACCAACCATTGGAGAAAGGCCACCGTCAGCAAGCTGCTCGCCAGCAAAGCGTCCGTCTGGAGTTGCACCGCACGCTGCTCCCAGAGGAACGTGAGCAGAAACGGTGTAGCTGCCAGGCTGGAAGAATCCTCCGCGGACATTCTGATATTTCTCAACTTCTCTTCCATAGAACTCCAAGAACTCAGAGCCGAGAAGGTCAACCTCGTCGTTATCGTTGCCGTATTTAGGGTAGGTGTTAATAAAGGACTGACGAATCTTTTCGTCACCCTCAGCCGACCAGTTGCGCTTCAGAAGCTCAATAAGCTGCTGATAGGTCATAACAGGCTCAGTAGAGTTACCGTTTTCGTCCTCACCAAAAATAACACGCTTGATGACAAGCAGAGAATCTGCAAGGTTTGCAGTACCAACGCCCTGAACGCCAGAAGGGTTGTAGCGAGCGCCTCCATCGGTGATATCGCGGCCAGTCTTAAGGCTGTCGTGAACCAGAATAGAGAGGAGGGGCGTTGGTGAAGTCTCTTTGTGCGCCTGATCACAAACGTTACACCCATCAACCATTAAGCCGACGTACTCTGCAATAGTCTCTTTAACTGTCTGTTTGAGATTTTCAAATGATGCGAAGCCCTCTGGGTTGCGCTCAAGAGTAATTTCAAGACAACGGACCATGTTAAACATAGAAATATCATGCAGGCCGTACATTTTTCCTGGAATTGAAAGCTCAACGCAGCCGACAACTGCATAGTCTCGAGCGTCTTTCTCAGAAACACCACGAGACACAAAGGATGCTATGTTGACCTCGTCATTGAAAACCTGAGGAATACCATCACCCAAACGAATAATCTCTCCAGACTTCTCCAATAAAGACTCGGGAGTATTCTTGTGCATTCTAAGCGAAAGGTTAGGTTGTGGCAGGCGGGTATCTTTCTGCACATCAAGCAGCAGATAAGACAGCTGGTTGGTACAGTCGTTTCCGTTGCTGTCAACTCCGCCCACTACAAGATTAAAGCCGCTTGGGAATCCTGCAAAGAACTGAGCAGAATCGGTAGAGCGCAAGAAAACGATTGTGTTCGTCTTTAAATAGAAACATTGAATAAGCTCACGTAAGAACTCTGGGCTCTCGCCCGCAGCAAGACTTACCTCGTAAAATGGCGCAAGATACTGGTCCATGCGTCCAAGGGAGATAGAGCTTGCATTGCTCTCGTGCTGAAGCACGAGCTCGGTAATCCAGGTGAGCTGCAGAGCATCGTAGAAATCACGAGCTGGTTCTGTAGCAATATGGTGCAGAATCTCTGCAATACGATCAAGCTCCTGAGTACGAGTCTCAGAAGGAGCACTTTCTTTTGCCTGAAGCACCTCTGTCTCATAACGCTGTACATAGGCAATAGTTGCCTTGAGTACAATAACAGCTGCTGCATAGAAGTCATTCTCGCTGTCCTGAGCAAACTTCTGCTCAGCCTCTGCGAGAAGCGCACCAAAACCGTTCTGTAGCACCAGAGAAAAATCGCAAATGATGTGACCCTGACCCTTGTCAGTCTGAGCAACCGAGAAAATGCGGGTCTTCTGCGCCTCAGCTAGGTTGTTAGCAAGATGTGCCTTGTACCAGTCGTTCAGCGATATATTTGTCCAGAAAGGATAAAGCACCTCTTTGTAGTAAGTTTTATCCTCCTCAGAGATTTCAAAACGGTCCTGCTGTCTAGTTGGAAATTTATCAAGCTCATCCAGGATCCAATAAGGAGACATTTCTGGTGAAACCACACCTGCTCGAGGCGTATCTGTTCTATTGCCTACGAGGAGATCGTACTCATCGAGCACAATCTTGTGGTTCTCCAACAGATGCTTAAATGCCTTTGCACGTCTAATAACGGGAGACTCGCCCTGTGTTGCTTTGTAGCTCTCCATATAAAGACGGGCACGTTCCATAGTCACCTGGCGTGGCTGAGCAAATAGGGAATTCTTAATAGCTTGCGTACGCTGAGATAACATTAACTCCCCCTTAAAGTTCGAAATTACTATTGATTGTATTTTGTTTCTTCCGTATTTTCAATTGATTTGTATTAATTTTCTATGTTTCCGACCAAAACAATAACAGAGAATACCGTCTATCGTTATTTATAGGCCGTTCACGACAAAGTTTATCTACATATGAATTATTTATTGACGCATTTCAAGTCTATTTCTATATTATTTCGGTGAAATCAATACACAATAATAAGGAGTCAAAGCGTTCTATACGCTAAAGCAATAAAGAATCATTAGTAAAGGAGAGCCTAATGGAAGCTAAAGACTCAACAAGTCAGGCTAAAAAAATTCAGCAATACCTGATGAGCGGCGTTTCATACATGATTCCTGTTGTAGTTACAGGCGGCGTTCTCTATGCTGTAGCTGCAATGCTTTCAATGAACACCATTACTACCGAAAGCGCAGTCAAAGCATCAAATATTGTTGTTGATGTGCTGAGTCAGATTGGTGGCGTTGGACTTGGCCTTATGGTTCCTGTTCTTTCCGCATTTATCGCTTTTGCAATTGCTGACCGTCCAGGTATTGCTCCTGGCCTCATTTGCGGCCAATTGGCAGTTAACGTTGGATCAGGCTTTATTGGTGGCATTATTACTGGACTCCTCTGTGGCTATCTTGCTGCAGCACTCAAAAAAATTAAACTGCCAAAGGCAATGCAGTCCCTTCTTTCTATCATGATTGTTCCAATCTGCACTTCACTTATTGTTGGAACAATTGTTATTTGCGTTATTGGCGCTCCCAGCGCATGGCTTCTGACCACTCTTACCGTTTGGCTTTCTAGCATGAATGGAACAAGCGCTGTTGTTGTTGGAGCTATCTGCGGCGCTATGATTGCATTTGACCTGGGCGGCCCAATCAACAAGGTTGCATATTCCACTGGTGTTGCTATTGTTGGTACCGAGGTTCTTGCTGGTCGCAACGCACAATTCTTTGGCCCAATTGCAATTGCTATCTGCCTTCCTCCAATCGCAGCTGGTCTTGCTTCATACATCTTCAAGAAAAAATTTACTGAAGCTGAGCGTGACGCTGGTATTGGCTCCATTGTCATGGGCATGTGTGGCATTACCGAGGGCGCAATTTCCTACACTACAGCCGATCCTGCTCACATGATGCCAATCAACATTATTTCAAGTGCTATTACTGGCGCTATTGCTGGTGCTCTCGGTGTTTATTGCAATGCTGCATGGGGTGGTCTGGTAGTTCTTCCTGTTACTTCTGTTGGTACCTACTTAGTTTCTCTTGCAATTGGCATTGCAATCTACCTTGGTCTTGTTGCGGTATTCAAAAAGGATATTACCGAAGAGCCTACTAAACCTGCGGCAGATGACGATGTTGAGATTAATATTGAATTCTAAGGAGCATCAATGAAGATTTTGGCTGTAACTGCTTGTCCATCTGGTGTTGCTCACACTTACATGGCAGCCGAGGCTTTAAAGAACGCTTGTTCAGCAGAGCAGATTGAGTGCAAGGTCGAAACTCAGGGCTCCATTGGTGTTGAAAATGCTATTACCTCTGAGGATCTTGCTGACGCAACCGCAGTTGTTCTTACTAATGACATGCCAATCAAAGATATCGAAAGGTTTGCCAATCTTCCAAAGATTAAGCTGCCCGCAGCAACTGTTATCAAGTCTGCTCCTGCAATTGTCGCAAAGATTACGTCTGAGCTTGGCTAGATTGTGTTGGCAAATAGCCTACTCTGCAAGTAACTACATGTAATGCATGAACCCCGCCTAAATTCATCAGGCGGGGTTTTGATTTAGAGAATATGCTGTAAATATAAGCTACTTACAAATCACGTCAAAAGCAGTAAGCTGATCTTTGAGCTTCTCGGTAAGCTCATCCGTAATTACCGTCGTAACATCATCAAAATGTGCAAATGCATAACTCCCTGATGAAATAAACTTTTCATGATCAACCATAAGAATGACCTGAGAGGCTGTCTTAATTACCTGACGCTTAACGGCTCCATCATCAATGTCATAAGTAAGAAGCTCGCCCGTATCCATATTTATACCAATGGCGCCCATGAATACCTTATCGAAGCGATATGACTCCAGCGTCTGAATTGCCGCAGATCCGTAAAAGCTGTTGAGTTCGTAGTTAACGGTTCCGCCGGTCGAAATAACCTTGATGGCTGGATTTCCACTCAGTGCCTGCAGAATGTCAATCATATTAGTAATAACCGTCATATATTTTGTGCCAGCAGCAATTTTCTCTGCCAGTGCGATATTAGTTGTGGATATATCCAAATACACAGTCTCGCCTGGCTCAATAAGCTCGTATGCCTTATCTGCAATAATGCGCTTCTCAGGAATCTTGGTATTAATACGCGTGCTAATATTCCAGTTGGGCTGTACCGATGTGCTAATAGCGCCGCCATATACACGCTTTAAAAGACCCTGCCCATCCAGGTGCTTAAGATCTTTTCTAATGCAGTCTTCAGTAACACTAAACTTCTCAGAAAGCTCAATTACTGTAGCTCTACCGTTTGTATTAACGAACTCCACAATCTTATCTTGGCGTTCTTTTAGAAACATCATTTCTGCCTTTGAACAGGTATTATCAATTTAAAATAATTGTACCCTGTATGGACTCATAGCATTCTGTCTTATTTCATCTTATCTTTGAACATGATAAGCATACGGATGAGCGCAATGCTAATACCCCCTCAAACTCGCACCACTCCGCCCAGAACAAAAAAGCTGGTAATCCTTTCGGATTACCAGCTCAAGGTCAGCATGTTTCTCGTCACATGAGAAAATCACGTATGAGCAGCGCTTTCGCGCTTGGCGCTCGCTGTGTACACGCTCTTAGTGGGTTGCGTCCTCGAAGAACTCCCATGCCTGAGCGTCGGTTGCGCCCTCGTGAACAATCATGCGAACAGCCTCAGCCATCTGCAGAGGATGGAGGCTCTGGAAGATGTTACGGCCCATGTCAACACCGCGTGCACCCTTGCGGATAACGTCGTATGCAAGATGCAGAGCGTCGCGCTCAGCAAGCTTCTTACCACCAGCAACAACAATTGGAACTGGGCATGCTGCAACAACTTCCTCGAAGTCCTCGCAGTCGTAAGTCTTAACAATCTGACAGCCCATCTCGGCAATGATACGGGTTGCAAGCTTGAAGAAGCGACCGGTGCGCTCCATGTCCTTACCAACAGCGCAAACGCCAAGGGTAGGAATGCTGTAGCGGAAGCCAGCGTTAATGACCTGGCTAAGGTTGTCAATGCTGGAGAGCTGGCCATCAGCGCCAATGAAGGTCTGAACAGCCATGCAGTCTGCGTTCATACGGACAGCATCTTCAATGTCAACAGCAACAACCTCGTGAGAGAGGTCGGACTGCAGCATAGAAGAGCCAGAAGAAACGCGAAGAGCAATACCCTTAGAAACCTCAGGAGAAACGCAAGTTCTGATTGCGCCACGGGTGCCCATAAAGCAGTCAACGTAAGGAGCAAGCTGTGGAAGCAGCAGGTCAAGACGCTCAAGACCAGCGGTTGAACCCATGAAGTAACCGTGGTCAAATGCGAACATTACAGTGTTGCCGCTCTTTGGATCAAAGATATTGGAGAGGTGCTTCTGCATACCCCAGTCGAGGTTGTTTGCACCCTTTACATAAAATCCCTGATTGTTAGCAAAAGGAGTGTCTACGTGATAATCCTTAGCTACTTTCAATCCGTCCAGATCTGCCATGAAAATCCTTTCAATAAAACCTTAAAGCTCGCAGAGAAGCTGCGGTCTTTTGGGCGTCGCCCTAGGAGAGCCGTTTTCTCTGCGGCTAAATTACTTCATAAGCTGGCGAGAAGATCGGTCTTCTCGCCAGCTAAAACGTACCACTTCTAACTATTAGAAGGAGTAGTTGTTCATGTTCTCCTTGGTGAAGACAAGGCGCTCAGGAAGCAGAACAACACCGTTGTTCTTGTCGCCAGTCTTTGCACCCTCGGAAATAGAGTCGTTCTTCTCTACCTTGACATCGCCAATGCTTGGGATGGAGATGGTGTCGCCAACCTTAACCTCGTTACCAGCTGCCAGGTATGCTGCAACGTAGCAGCCCATAGCACCCTGAACTGCGCAGTCCCAAAGTCCCCAGTTGAAAATGGTGCCGTGCTCGCAGTAGGACTTGATGGACTGTGGAGAAGCAAAGCCAGTGATGGTGATCTTCTTTGCGTCATAGCCCTTGTTCTCTGCAGCCTGGAGCTGACCAGGAAGAGCGGTGGAGTCGTTGCAGATGATCAGGTCAATCTGTGGGTAAGCGTCAAGAATTGCCTCACCAATAGTGATTGCCTGCTCTGCATCCTGGTTGGAGTAGTAGTTCTCGTGGACGTTCTTCCACTTAGGATACTTCTCCTTGATGATCTTCTGTGCAGCTACCTGCCAGGAGTTCTGATCGGTAACGGTTGCCTGGGAGTAGTGCCAGACGTAGGTAATCTCGTCTTTATCTGGATCCTTACCGCGCTCCTTAAGACCAGCAACGCCCATATCAACAAGCATCTGGCCAAGAATCTCTGGGGTGCCCTGAGAAACCATGAGGGTACGATCCTCTGGGTTAGCGTCGGAGTCCCAAGTGGTAACTACGATACCAGCAGCGGTTGCCTTCTTCAGTGCGTCAGAAACGCCCTTTGCATCAACAGTAGAAATGCTGATTGCGTCTACGCCGTTAGCTACTGCCTGGTTAATAACGGAAACCTGAGCGGAAACGGAAGCAGTTGCGTCGCCGATGTAATCAACGGTGAAGCCCCACTCCTTGGACTTGTCCTGTGCACCCTTGTTTGCAGACTCGAAGAATGCGTTACCGGTGACCTTAGGAATAAATGCTACGGTCTTACCCTTGACGTCTCCGCCACCCTCAGACTTTTTGGACTCTTCTTTCTTCTCGCCACCATTGCAGCCTGCCAGGGCGAGGCCAGCGCTAACTGCGGTGATGCCGGCGGCACCGATAAAACCACGACGAGTAATCTCTTGCATAGGTAACCTCCCTTGTCTGTGCCTAAGGCACAATTTCTCCAAAGCTTATGCCTTGGCTTTACTGCTGCTAGAAAGCAGCGATTTCAAAAACGTTCCAATATTTGTTCCGCTTGCCGCCGATCGAGCAACGATGACAACAACCAGCAGGACACCAACAGGAATATCCAAGTACTGAGGGCTTACCTTGAAGCATAGTGGCAAGCCAAAGCGCAAAAATGCAATAACAAACGAAGCCAGCGCTGTACCAACAATAGAGCCCTTGCCACCAGTAGAAAGTGTGCCGCCAAGAACAACAGCGGTGATGATGTCCATGGTAAGGTCAGCACCAAGATCAGATTTTGCGGTACCCAGGTAAGCGGTCAGAACTACGCCTGCAATAACTGCAGAAACTGCGGAGAGCATGTAGGTGGACATAATGACTGCTCGGCTGTTAATACCAGAGAACTCAGCTGCGCTCTGATTAACACCAACCAAAGTAATGCGACGACCATACTTGGTCTTGTGCAGCAGGATAAACGCGATAACCAGCATCAGAATGTAGATAAGTAGCTGGAATGGAATAACGCCAAAGAGCTGGAAGTTAGATACAAACTTAAAGTCCTCTGGGAATCCACCAATTCCCTGGTAGCTCTCGGTCTTAGAAAGCGTAGAGATGAGCAGCGCCAGGCCGGAGTACAAGAAGCTGCCGCCCAGGGTAACAACCATTGCCTGCACTCGACAATACGCAATCAAGAAGCCGGAAAGTGCACCGCAAGCAACAACTAGAACAAAGGCAACGCCCACAGCAACCCAAACAGGAAGACCAAAGTCCTGCCAACCAACGCCAATAGTGATAGACGTCAGGCCAACCAAAGATGCAACCTGGATGTCGATGCCACCAGTAACCATAACAAGCGTTACAAAAAGCGAGATCATAAAGACTGGCAGGTTGTCGTTAATGCTGGTAAACAACAGCGCTGGACGGAGAAACTTGCCATTTGCTGCACCAAAAATCACAAACTCAAGCACTAAAAGGCCAACAAGAATCATATTCCAGCCTGTCTGGCCCTTGGACAAAAATCCCTTAAGTGTCTTCATCATTAGCGAACACCGCCCTTCTTACCTAAAGGGCTCATTGCTGCCTCACCAAAGTCCGCAATCTGCTCCGCAAGAACCTCAGAGGTTGCCTTTGGAGAAACACGTGCGTTCAGACGAGCATGTCTGTTCTGAACAATAGAGCGGTGCTGAAGTAGAGCATCAACAACAACGATGACAATCAGGATGACACCAGTAATTGCGTTGTCGTAATTTGACGAGAAGCCCATGAAGACCAGAAGGTAGCTGATGGATGCCATGATGACGGAACCGACAGCTGCGCCAAGGACGGAACCAACGCCACCAAGCAGGCTAACGCCGCCAAGAACGCAGGCTGCAATAGCCTTCATTTCGTAGCCGTTGCCGCTCATTGGGGTAACAAAACCAATACGGCTGCAGAAGATGATGCCGCCGATAGCTGCCATAACGCCGCAGATGACGTATGCCAGAATCTTAGTCTGAAGAGCTGGAATACCAACCAGAGTTGCGCCGTTGGCGTTATCACCAACCGCTGCAAACCAGCGACCACGACGGGTCTGGGTCAGTGCAAAGTGAATCAGAATAACCAGTGCAATGACTGCGCAATAGTAAACGGTGAAATCGCCAATACCAGTTACTGCCGAGAAGTCCTTGAACTCCTTAGGGAGGTTCTCAACCCACTGGCCGTTAGTGTAAACGTAGACAATACCGCGCAGAACACCGTTAGTGCCCAGGGTAAAGATAAGCGATGGAGCTTTCATAACAGCAACGCCCCATGCGTTTACCAAGCCAATTGCCACGCCAATGAGAATACCCACCAGGCAAGCAACGGGAAGTGGAGTTCCGTCTCTGAGCATGCTGCCAACTACCACAGCAACAAGACCTAGGTTAGAACCAACAGAAACGTCAATCTCACCAATGAACAGAGTGAAAGCCACGCCAACAGCGACCAATGTGTAGACAACGGACGTGTTAAAGCAGGCAGCGATTGTTGCTGGTGTTAAGAATGCGGGATTCATTGCACCAACAATAATAAAGAGAGCAATCAGAAATACGAGGCTGCTCAGTCCCCTAGCCTTGAGAAGGCGCTTTACAAGATCCATACGTCACCTCCTACAATCCAAATGCAGCGGACATGAGGTTGTCCTGCGTAATTTCTTCTTTTTTGAATTCATGATTAATGCGTCCCTGATACATGGTGAACGCACGGTCAGCAAGCTCAATAACCTCTTCCATGTCAGAAGAAATCAAAAGAATAGAAACACCTTGCTTACGAAGCTCCTGCAAAACGGCGTAAACATCGCCACGAGCAGCAGCGTCAATACCACGAGTTGGCTCGTCCAAAATAACAACCTTTGGAGCAACCGAGAATGCACGGCCAATAACAATCTTCTGCTGATTACCACCAGAAAGACCACCAACCTCCTGGTCAAGACCGGTGACCTTAGTGCGGAAGTTATCAACGTAGTTCTGAGAAACCTTATTTTCTTCTTTGCGGTTAAGCAGCAACTTACCAAGAGAAGAGTTGGCCAGCAGGGAGCTTGTGGTGTTCTCGGCAACGTCGCGAATTCTAAACAGACCGTCGTTAAAGCGGTCCTCTGGAACATAGCTCAGGCCTGCAGCAATGACGTCCTTGGTAGACTTACCAGTAATGTCTTTACCGTCAACAAAGACTTTGCCGCCCAAAACCTTATCCATACCGTAAATGGTGGTAGCCATCTCAGACCTACCAGCACCAACGATACCTGCAAGACCAACAATCTCGCCTGGATAAATATTGAGGTTTACATCAGCAAAGCCATAGCCAGTGAACTCAGCAAGCTCAAAAATAGGCTCTGCGTTGTAATCAATGTTTGCGCTCTCAGCAATTTCTTTCTTTATCTCTGCTGCGTCTGGTGGAAGAAGTCCGCGTACAAGATCTTCTCGCGTGAAGTCCTCTACCTTGCCGCGCATAGCCATGACGCCGTCGCGCAAAATGCCAATGCTGGTAGAAATCTCAAAGACCTCTGCCAGGCGGTGTGTAATGTAGATGATGCCAATATTCTTCTGCTTGAGCTCCTGGACTACCTTGAAGAGGCTCTGTACCTCGTCAAAAGTAAGAGCAGAAGTTGGCTCGTCCAGAATAAGAATCTCAGAATGACGCATAAGACCGCGGAGAATCTCAACCATTCCCTGCTCAGCAATGGAAAGCGTCATTGCCTTACGGTCCAGGTCAAGCTCCCAGCCAATCTCTTTCATAGTGTCTTCGAGCATCTTGTTAAGCTCAGCTTTTGGAGCCTCAAAACCAATGGTGATGTTCTCTCTAACGGTCATGTTAGGGAACAGCATTGGCTCCTGAGGAACCATATAAATACTGTGCGCAAGCGCGGCCTTAGGGTTGGAGATATCAACCTTTTGACGATCGATAGAAATTTCTCCCTCATCGGCTGAGTAAATACCCATGATGATCTTCATAAGGGTAGATTTACCGGAACCGTTGCCACCAATAAGAGAGATGACCTCTCCTGGCGCCAAATCTAAGTTAATGCCTTTTAATACCTCGTTGGAACCAAATGATTTCTTGATTCCACGTACGGAAAGAAGCGTGTCACACTGTTCGCACACGTCTTTTCCTTCAGGCGACTTTGGGTCAGTGGCATCAATATCGATGTCAAAAGTTTCACCCATAGTACCTCCTACCAAAAAATAACAAACGGCCGTACAAAATCTCACACTTTGAAGATATCTATAAATAGACGTTCTTCAAAGTACCGCCACGGCAAACGGTATTATTACAGCCGTGAGTGGTATTTTTGATTGTAGTATGAACAATAGTTCACTATTCCTCTGAGCATAATCATGATATTAATAGTATATCTTCCTGTTAATAGGGAGAATAATTACTATAATGAAGTCTAGTATGTTGGATACAAATGTTTTATAATTAAACAAAAGTATCAGCAGGAGGATAGATGGACGAACAAACCTATGCACTGGCCACTAAGGCCGCATGGTATTACTACATGGAAGATAACACCCAGGCTCAAATTGCTGAGGTCATGGGAATTTCTCGTGCAAAAGTTATTCGTCTTCTTGAAGAAGCTCGTACTCAAGGCATTGTTCAATTTAACTTTAGAAAGAACGATAGCCAGCGTGTTTCCGCAGAGCGGCTCCTTATTGACCGCTTCGGCCTCAAGGACGCTTTTGTGGTCCCAACTCCCCTGGACAGCTCTGCCATTAATCAATCCATTGCCCAGGGCGCAGCTCACTACGTCTCCAATCACCTACGCGAAGATGGCTACCTAAATATTGGCTATGGCGATACTGTTAGTCGTATGCTGGGTTTTCTCGCCAAGAACCGTGAAGAGTCGCTCAACGTTGTAAGTCTTACAGGTGGCGTGAGCTACTACCTGCCAACTGTTGGCACAACCGCTTACTCCATGCACCTGTTCTTAACACCGTCTCCACTTGTTGTGTCTTCTCGCCAAGTGCGCGATGCACTTCTTGACGAGAAAAGCCTGCAAGACGTATCTACCATGACGGAATATGCAGATATGAGTGTGGTCGGCATCGGTGCCGCAGTTGAAGGCGCTACCGTTTTGCGCAACGGTATCCTTAACGAGGGTGAGCTAACTGTGCTTAAGATGCAGGGAGCTGTTGGTGATGTTCTGAATCACTTTATGGATAAAGATGGCAATCTTATCCAGACAGAAATTGAAGATCGTGTCATTAGTACCGATTTAGACAAGCTTCGCCAGCTCAAAAACGTTGTTGGCGTTGCTGGTGGCAAAGATAAAGTTGCAGCAATTAAGGCAGTACTTAATGGTGGTTATTTGAACGTGTTAATTACGGATTCAGATACCGCTGCTGAACTGCTTCTTTCGTAAATAGGAGGGATCTATGAGCAAGTATCTTCTTGCACTAGATGCGGGAACGGGAAGTATTCGTGCCGTTCTCTTTAGTGTTGACGGCGAGCAGGTTGGCGTTGCTCAGCGCGAGTGGGAACACCATGAGGATCCTCGTTGGCCTGGCAGTATGGACTTTGATTGGACTACCAACTGGCAACTTGCTTTGGATTGCATCAAAGAGGTTCTAGCAAAGACCGCCGTTGATCCAAAAGAAATTGCAGGTATTTCCACTACCTGCATGCGTGAAGGCATTCTTTTGTATGACCAAGACGGCAATGAAATTTGGGCATGTGCTAACGTTGACGCCCGAAGCGTTGACGAGGTCAAGCAGCTCATTGATATGGATCCAGAGCTTGAGAAAAAAATTTATCAGAAGAGTGGTCAGACCTATGCACTAGGCGCTCTGCCTCGTCTTCTTTGGGTTAAAAACAAGATGCCAGAGATTTACAACAAGGCAGCCAAGATTGGCATGTTCAACGACTGGCTTGCTTATAAGCTGACCGGCGTTCTGGCAGTTGAGCCATCAAACGGCAGCACCACTGGCATCATGAGCCTGGAAGAGCGTACCTGGGATCCAAAGATTGCAAAAGAGTGTGGCCTGCGCGACGACCTGTTTGGTCGGGTTATCGAGTGCGGAGAAGTTCTTGGCGCCGTAACTACAGACGCTGCAGCAGAGACTGGCCTTGCTGAGGGCACACCTGTTGTTGTTGGCGGCGGAGATTGCCAGCTGGGCATGATTGGCGTTGGCGCTTGCGAGCCTGGTCAGGCTGGCGTTTTTGGTGGCAGCTTTTGGCAATACGAGTTCAACACCGATAAGAGCGCTCCAGACCCAGACTATCGCGTCCGCGTAAACTGCCACGCTATTCCACAGATTTGGCAGTACGAGGCTCTAGCATTTAAGCCTGGCCTAGTTATGCGTTGGTATCGCGACGGCTTCTGCCAAGCAGAGCAGGCTGAGGCAAAAGAGCGCGGAATTGACGTGTACGACGTCATGAATGAGCATGCTGCCAAGATTCCTGCAGGTAGCCACGGTATGCTCTGTTGCTTCAGTGATGTTATGAACTACATTCACTGGACTCACGCAAGCCCAACGTTCACCAACTTTGAGCTTGATCCAGAGCGTTTCAACAAGTACACCTTCTATCGCGCCATTTTGGAGAACACCGCCCTTCTCGTCCGTGGTCACATTGACCTAGTCAAAGAGGCTACCGGAAATGAGCCAGAGGAGCTTATCTTTGCAGGCGGCGCTTCTAAGAGCCTTCTGTGGGCGCAGATTGTTGCCGACGTTACCGGCAAGAACGTTCGTATTCCAGAGGTTAAGGAGGCAACCGCTCTGGGCGCCGCTGTTCTTGCGGGCTACGGCGTAGGTATCTACCCAAGCATTGCCGAGGGCGCAAAGCGCGTTGTTAAATGGGATAAAACATTCTCCCCTAACCCAGACAATAAAGCTGTTTATGACCAGCTGTATGTCCAGTGGAAGGATGTTTACAAGAGTCAGCTTGAACTTGCAGAAGAGGGCAAGGTCAAGGGTATGTGGAGAGCTCCTGGTCTGTAAGAGTCAGGACAAAAAGAAAAACGTTTGGTCGCATCAAAAGTTGCGCCTGAAAGGAAAGCAAGATGTTTATTGTCAACGAGAACGATTTTGAGTATAGGTTCGGAGATCATGGTCCTAAGTACCTGATGAAGGGCCCTCGCATGAACTACGCTATGGTCCAGTTTCAACCAGGCCAGGATTTCCAGGCTCACTACCACAATGTGATGGAGGAGAACTTCCACATCCTCCAAGGCAAGGTTGACATTGTGGTTGACGGCGAGCTTCACACCCTCTCGGCTGGCGACTTCATCCACATTGAGCCTGGTGAAGTTCACTATGTCAACAACCCTTACGACGAGCCAATCGTTATGGTCTCAACCCTTGCTCCTTACCAGGAGGTTGATAAGGTTGAGGTAGAAAACCCTACCTACTAAGATCAACATCTAGCGAGAAGATCGTTCAGTTGTGACGTTTTTCTCGACAACGCAAACACGAAGAGGACTACCTGATGGTGGTCCTCTTTTTATTTCTAGACAGCATGACGTCAGACCACAACCAGATAGCGCAGTCCATATGTTTTTAACACCAACAAATAGGATGTTTTGTTTCTATAGATGCTACAAGGAGGTTCCTAATTTTATTTAGCCTCCAAAAATGACCGGTTTCTTTGAAGTCTAAAGTTGCTTTTTGAACAGAAAAGCTTCTTAAAACGGAATTGTCTAATTCATTATCAATTGGACCTGGTAAAGTCATTTTAAAATTTGACGCACTGTTATTTGGGTCATCGCAAAAAACAACCACCTTATGCGTCTGCTCAAAATCATCAGCTGGAATCTGGCAAAAATGGTCAGTGTAAAATATACGTGAAGGCTTAAGCTGATGAAAATACATTGTGTCTTCTTCGAATCCATAATCAATATATTTGTCACTGTAAAGACAAAAACCGTCATCCACCGCACAGGAGATAAGAACTTTATTCGTCTCCTTATCAATGAGCTGATATCCCGGGATCTTTGAATGCTCTTCTATGAATCTATCAAATTCATCAAGAGTAGGCTGTGCTTTTTCAACTGGATAAACACCTCCATTGCCATCAGGAAGCATAGTATTTAATAACGGATACTTTGACTCACCCTCATCTGAACTTAAAACCGCACCAATGCTTAATAAGCCGCAAAAATTACCAACTCTTTCGGAACAAATTTCACCATCTTCATGCTCGCAGGCATTATATGTCCAATCAACAAAATCACGCTCTAGGTCTCCATAGAGCTCCTCAAACTGTTCAGAACTAAGCTCTTTACGCTTCTGATCTAAAAGCTTTGAACAGATAAATTCTTCATTATCAATGTAAAGATCTTCAAAGGGAATTGGGCCAGGTTTAAGTTTTCCCTCTTCAAAACACCTGCAACGAACAAATGCATCAAGACCCATTACAACTCCTTTCTCTGTTGCAACAAATCTAGATACTCATAAGATTTTATGTGTCCATCAAAATGGACACTAAGTCTATTGCCACAACGAAAGAATCATCTAATTCGCCTAATCAAAAAATCGTTTATAGCAGCCTTCTTTTACGCTGATTTCAGGTCAGATAAGCAGCATTTCTATTAATCTGTTGTCTTCATGCTTAGAAATATGCGCGAACGCAGAAATGACAATGCGATAGTGGAGTGGGTAGTCACAAAAAAATGCCGCCGGAAACCCGACGGCATTTTCAGTTCACAAGGGAAAGAAAGAAACACAAGGCTTAGCCGACCGTTTGAACCGGCTGGGTATTTGCCAAACTTACTTGTTGGACTGCTTGATCATCCAAATAGTCTTGGAGAGAAGAGCAATGTGCTCGTCCATTGCTGCGGAAACAAGGAAGTTGTCCTCAGCATCTGCATCCTTCTTGATTTCAGATGCGAGGGCACGAATTGCCTCGTAATCAGCAAGAATAGCATCGAAAATCTCCTGTGGCTTCTTGAAGCCCTCTGCTGCCTCGGAAAGAGTTGCGTTCTTGAGGAAGGAATCCATGGATCCAAGTGGAGAGCCGTCGTTCATCAGAATGAGCTCAGCAACCTCATCAATCTGAGCGTACATTGCGCCGTAAACCTCGTCGAGGTCAGTGTGGACGTTGTAGAAAGAAGGACCGCTAACATACCAATGGAAGTTGTGAATCTTATGAGCCTCAACAGCATAGTTAGCGAGAAGAACATTGAGCTTATCGTTTAGCATGACTAACACCTTTCTATCTGGTTCCTATTAAATAGGAATGATTACTATTTAATGCTTATATTCCCCTATTTGAGAGAGGTATACAAACTTTCTAAAAATTTTTGAGATTCAATGTTTGAAGCCACAATCTCACAATAACCTGCAAGATTTTGCTATTGCAGTCGACCTGTACCCACTCTTTTTGACAATACGGTTAAATCACACGGGTTTCTCGCCAAAGAATTGCGGAAAGAAGGCAAAATCAGCGCAATTAAATTTTAGCGCTCTCTTGCAAGGAGACCCCATGACCAAGATTCCTAAGGGTTACCGTTCAAGTCTTTCGCTTTACGATACTCAGAAGGCCATTGAGCAGGTCAAGAACGTGTTTCTGACCAAACTGTGCGCCGCGCTGAAGTTATCGCGCGTCACCGCTCCGCTAATTGTTGATCCACTTACCGGCATGAATGACAACCTCAATGGCGTTGAGCATCCCGTTGCCTTTGGCCTGCCAAACGTGGGTAAGAACGCCGAGGTAGTTCAGTCGCTTGCAAAATGGAAGCGCTATGCACTCTGGCGCTACAATTTTGCCGTTGGCCGTGGTCTGGTCTGCGATATGAACGCTATTCGTCGCGATGAACAGCCCGACAACCTGCACTCCATCTACGTTGACCAGTGGGATTGGGAACGCATCATTACACAGGATGAGCGCAATACTGATACGCTTGAAGACGCCGTCTGCCGCATTGTTGAGGCAATCTGCGGAACACTCGACGAGCTCAAATGGCACTATCCACAGCTCAACACTCAGCTCATCCGTGAGGTCACTTTTGTAACCTCACAGGAGCTTGAGGATCTCTATCCCACTCAGACGCCTAAAGAGCGAGAAAATCTGTTTGTTCGCGAGCATCCAACCACGTTTATCGTGGGTATTGGCGGCGCTTTGAACTCCGGTCAGCCTCACGACTTTAGATCTCCCGACTACGACGACTGGTCACTCAATGGTGATCTGCTGTTTTGGGATGAGACTTTGGACTGCGCGGTAGAAATCAGCAGCATGGGCATTCGCGTTGACGCTGAGGCGCTTAAGTCGCAGCTAGCAATCGCTGGATGTGAAGACCGCCTTGAGCTGCCGTTCCACAAGATGCTCATTGACGGCGAGCTGCCTTTTACCATTGGCGGCGGCATTGGACAAAGTCGTCTGTGCATGCTGCTGCTAGAAAAAGCGCACGTTGGAGAGGTACAGTCATCTATCTGGGACAAGCAGACTGAAGAATATTGCGCAAAAGCAGGGGTTTCTCTGCTCTAAGCAGTGGACCTGAATACGCGACGCCAATCTGCATCACATGTCTCTCTTTGCGCATGACCTTGCTCAAAACCAAAAACATTTTGGCGTTTCTCCTGTTAACGCTACAATAGTAAGCCAGCGTAACTAGAAGCCACTGAGTCTAACTGGCCGTATAAGGAGTTACCCTATGAATTGCCCCAACTGCGGAGCTGAAATTGGCAAACACGCAAAGTTCTGCTCTAACTGCGGACAGAAGCTTTCCGATGTTGCTGACACTACGGACGTCGCGGACACCGCAAACCCATCCGACATCGCGGGCACCACAAGCCCCTCGGATGTCGAGAAACCCGATGCGCTCGTCGAGCCCACAGAACCTGCACCAGAAACCGCACCCGACAACTCCACCGAAGCTACTGAGCTTATTGCACCAGTAGAGGCTCATGAGCCAACTGAAACCGTAACTGACCCAGATGCAACGGTACTTGCAGAGCATCCTGTCGATAGCGAAGACGCAACTGCCTCAGATAGCGATTCCACCGTTATTGCTGATTCCACCGATGTTGCAGAAAATAATTCTGCTGTTTCAGCTGCTGAGGAGCCCACAACCTTTATTAACGATCCCAATCGTATCAACGTCTTTGCGAGCGATGACGTTGATTCAACCGCCATTTCTCATTTTGACCCATCTCAGTTCACCGTGGTTTCAAGTGGTCCTAGCTCCGTAGAGAGAAAACAAAGTAAGGATGGTTCGGATGCGCTCCGTAAAGTAGCGTTTGGCCTGCTTGCAGCTGTCTTGATTGTTGGTGCACTAGCCATTGTTTGGGTAATCCATTCTCACCAGGACGATGCAGCCAAACGCAATGCTGTCCAACAACGTATTGCCAGCTATCAAGAACAAATCGATAGCGTTGGCGTCAATCCAACCAGCGACAGCAGCCGTGTTGAACTCCTTAATCAATACGAAAAACTTGATCAAATTGAAGAGCAAATTACCAGCGACCAGAAAAATGGCCAGTTCCGCCTTCCTAACGGCAGCGATGACTCAGGCGTTAACATCCTGAACAGTTCAATTTCGGATAAGCAAAAAAGTATTCGCGACTGGTTTGAGGCTGATTACAAGCGCAGACTGTCAGCCAATAGTTTTAGCGATTCCGATTCTGCCACCACGCTTGACCTCAAATCTGTTGCTAATAGACTGGCTGAGCTACAGGCACTTCTTGGCGATATTGAGCATGAAAAGGAAATCTGGGGCAACGACACGGGCGCAAACTCAACGTATGACTCGTATCACTCTCGTGTTTCCGACCAGATAAAGAAGGGCGAAAGCCTCAAATCTGGAGTTACCGAGAAGAACAAAAAAGAGCAAGAACAGAAGGATAAAGATAAGAAGTCCGAGGAAGACCGCAAGAAAGCACAAAAATGGGTTGGCACCTATAGCGGTACCGGCACCGACGGCAAGCCTATGGAAGTTGTCATCCAAAAGGACGGCACTGTTCTTTGGCGCATTGGTGGTCAACCAGAAGTTCGTGGAACCTGGACTGGTGACGAGAACAAGCTAGAGCTCAGTTTTAATGGCCAGGTCAGCGGCAAGAGCGAGCCCTTTACCCTTTCCTCCACCAACGATGGCAAAACTGTTACCATCAGCTCTCAAAGCAGCACGTGGAACACTGATACACTTTCTAGACAGTAACGCGCACTCGGAAATAACACTTACTAGAAAAACCACATATCGCAGACACAAAATAGGGCGAGAAGACCAATCGATCTTCTCGCCTTATTGGTGTTGAAATGAGCGTTATTTAACGCACTGGGAGACGCTCTACACAACAAGTTTCTGCTGGATAAACGAAATATCTTTCTTTCCAGCTATTTATTAAGGAGCTTCTCGTACACGTCAATAAAGTCCTCAGCAATGACACGAAAAGACTCAGCTTGCATAAGCTGATCTTCAGCATGAAGTAGGATGAGCGAAAACTCAACGTTGCTGTTATCAATCGCTGACTGCTGGAGCATATTTAGGTGCGTGCTGTGGCCTTCATTGAAGATTTCTGTGCCTGCAAGAATATCGGCACGAGCCCCTTCAATATCACCTGCTTTTGCCTTTTGGATTGCGCCGATATACATTGACTTTGCGGTTCCAACAGTAGCAATAATCTCAAAGGCTGCTTCTTGCGTAGCCGTCATGCCATCATCTAAAGCCATTTTTCCTCATACTCTTTTCTTGATCACTTAGGAGCTTACAAAATCTTTCACAACTTATTTAACAAGCTCAAGCGCATCGTCAAGAATCTTTGCAGCGTTCATCCTACCGTAATCAACCATAGGAATAACGGCTACAGGAGTAGATCCTGCTGCAGCCTCAACATCTGCCTTTGCATATGCAATCTGAGGTCCAAGTAAAAAGACATCTGCGCCATCAATATGCTCAAGAGCCTTATTAAGAGGATTGGCAATAATCTCTGCATCTAGTCCTCGAGAAGCAGCTTCCTTCTGAAGCTTCTGAACAAGCAGACTGGTAGACATTCCAGCATTGCAGGCAAGTAAGATTTTCATGCAATCTCCTTCTAATGAGCCAGCCACCGTATGCGATGGCTGGCCTAAAGTGATACTCAGACTATAACTTACAAACTACTCTGCATCCTGAGCGCTCTTTGCAAGGGCTTCAGCCTGCTTTGCCTGTGCGCGCTCGGAAATCTTCATAAATGGCAGATAAATTGCCATAGCAAGAAGAACCTCGATGACCTGCCAGATAACGGCACGAATATCGCCACCAGTTGCCAACCAGCCACTCAGGAAGACTGGGGTTGTCCAAGGGACCATTGCAACGCAAGGACCAATCAAACCAAGATTAGTAAGCAGGTAGGTCAAGCCAATGAAAAGATCAGGAACAAGAACAAATGGAATCATCAGAGGAAGGTTGAAGACGATTGGATAACCGTAAATAACTGGCTCGTTGATGTTAAAGATTCCTGGAAGAAGCGAAAGTGCTGCAACATCTTTAGAAGCCTTGTTCTTAGAGAAGATAAAGGTGTCAAAAAGCAGCATCAAAGTACAACCAGAACCGCCGATCAATGCAAAGGTATTGATGATCTGCATGTTCATGTAGTGGTCCTGAGGAATTGGCTGACCAGCTGCAAAGGTTGCCATGTTGTCAACAATAAGCATAGTCAGAATTGGCTCAATCAGAACACCAGAAATAGTGGACTGGTGAATACCAAGGCAGAAGAGCAGGTTAGCAAATGTGTAGATGATGATGACTGCAAATGGGCCAGCATTCATGAGACCCTTCAGAGGGGCAGAAATGCTTGTTGCAATGATAGTCATAAGGTCAGTGCCAGCGTAAACTGCAAGAAGTGCAGCAGCAATTCCAAAGACAGTAAGGGTCAACATCATAGGAATCATGGTGTTAAAAGAATCTGCAACCGCTGGTGGAACGCCCTCACCAAGGCTGACCTTCAGCTGCTTAACGCTGGAGAGCTTAATGAAGATGGTAGTAGAAAGCAGGCCAATGATGATTGCACCAAAGAGGCCGTTTGTACCGGTGAAGGAAGTGGAGAAAGCGCCTGTTACATCAACGCCAGTAACTGCATAGCCACTTGGCAGAAGCTTAGCAACATCAGATACAGGAAGAACTACTGCTGCAGCAGCGGCATCAGCAGCATTAGCTGCGTGAAGAACAGCACCTGCGGTAGCAACAATGCTCTGAGGCATCATGATAATGAGCGCAGCAATACCAATAACAACGCAAGAAATAGCATTCTCAAAGCGCTTGTTACGAGCAAGGCAATAACCAATGATGCCTGCAAGAATAACTGCCGAGAAACTCAGAGTGCCCTGAGCAATTGCTGCACCCCAAACCTTGAAATTAGCCAAGGTAACTGGATCATTTTTAAAAATGAGTGGGAACAGGACGTTGTTGATCAGTACTGCAAGACCAGCCAAAATATAAATTGGGCTGACAGTTGCAAATGCATCGCGCAGGCTTCTCAAGTGAACTTGATTACCTACTTTTGCAGAAACTTCTGCAAATTTATCTAGAAACGATGCCTGGCCAGTATCTTTTGCCATGAGCAAACTCCTTTCACGAGTTTCTAGTCAACTATATGTGTAGTGGCAACTTGCTTAAGCCACTCAGCTGATTTCTTAAGACGGCGGTTGTAGTTGTCCTCCAGGTCAACCTCAACAAAGCCATAACGGTTCTTGAAGGCATTTGCCCAAGACCAGTTGTCGATGATGGCCCAGTAGTGATAACCACGGCATTTTGCGCCGTCCTGAATTGCACGAGCAATCCACTCAAGATGACGACGGACAAAATCAACACGGTAGTCATCCTGAATTACGCCGTTTTCATCTTTCTTAAGATCTTCTCGCTCTACACCCATGCCATTCTCGGAAACAAACCACTCAAGCTCTGGATACTCATCACGAACCTTCATGGCAAAGTCGTAAAGACCCTGTGGGTAAATTTCCCAACCACGGGATACATTCATCTCTGCTTCTGGCCAGATATATGGATCGGCAAAGTTTGGAATGCCATTCTCGTCAGTATCTTTTGCAGGAGCCTGAATACGCTCTGGGTGGTAATAATTGCAACCCAGCCAATCCACAACACCATCAGCAAGAATAAGCTTGTCCTCAGGGCGTATAGGCAGGTCAACACCACGGGTCTGCAGCGTATCGATAACGTCCTGTGGAAGCTCTCCCTTAGTGACCAAATCAAGCCACCAGCGAATATTGACGCCATCAGTCATGCGCAGTGCCTCAAGATCAGCCTCAGATGGATTCTCTTTGGTATAGGGCGGCGCAAAGCAGTTGATAAGGCCAATGCGAGAGTCTTCGAGCATGAAACCTGCTGCTTTTGCACGACGATATTCACGAACACCAAGTGCATGAGCAAGTGAAATATTGTACTGAACAGCGCGAGCGCGAGAGTAATTCTTTACAAAGGGATACCAACCGCCAATCGTATAGCGAACATCAGGTTCAACAATTGGCTCGTTAAACGTGAACCAGTAGCGAATCTCTTTTCCAAACGTTTCAAAAGCAATGCGTGCGTAATGTGCGTATGCCTCAACAACCTCACGAGACTCCCAGCCACCGCGATTGAAGAGGTACTCAGGCATATCAAAGTGATAGAGGTTTACGAAAATCTCAATACCAACCTTCTTAGCAACTGCAAAAAGGTGATGGTAGTACCTCTCGCCCTCTGGATTAAGGTTGCCGTTAATGTCCAACAAACGGCTCCACTGAATAGAAGTGCGAACAGAGTCCAAGCCAAAAGACTTGAGAAGTTGAAGATCGTCTTCCATTCTTTCTGTAAAGTCATTTCCAGCGTAGGAACCAACGCGGTTGTGGAATGCATGAATGTCCAGGTTAGACCAGGTGTCCCAAAGGTTTGGCAGCTTTCCACCGTCTTGCCATTTGCCTTCAGTCTGTGGACCAGACATTGCTCCACCAAAGAAGAAATTCTCAGGCAACTGATACGACATGCCCATCCTTTCTCAAACGTATTAAACCTAACATGTCAACTTTACAAAATAGATATGTTAGATTTTTTAAGTAGTATACTAATTCAAATCAGATAGAATGCAAGGTAAAAAATTTTGCTACCTGAGGAGACCTCTTGAATAAGTACGATCTGATTGTTCAAGATCTTAAAACTGATATTGCTATAGGTACATATCCTGCTTATTCTCGCCTGCCTTCTGTGGCTCAACTCTGCGAGCAATACGAAGTAAGTAAAATTACCATTAACAAAGCATTAGAAGTTCTTGAGCAGCAAGGACTTATCTTCAGGCGAAAGGGGTCTGGCACTTTTGTCAAAAAATTAGAAGAAGGAACGCAGATTAAGCCAAGTAAAGAAGTCTCCGGCCAAATGGAAGGCTTCATGGCTGAACATGCCGCTCGAGGTGAACGTGTCAAATCAAAGGTTTACGCCTTTGAAGTTGACCGGCCATCCGAATTCATTGCTAAAGCTCTTGATATTACTTCTGAAGACTTTGTATACAGAATTGTGCGCGTCAGGCTTGTTGAAGGGATTGCGCAGGTCATCGAGTATACCTACATGCCCATTAGCCTAGTTCCCAATCTTAAAATGACCCATTTAGAGCACTCAATTTACAACTACATTGAAAACGAAATTGGACTTAGAATTGCTAGTGCACACCGTGTTATTAGGGCAGTCATGCCTACTGAGGTTGAGGCTTCGAGGCTAGAAATTAGCACAAGCGATCCCCTCTTAGAGGTTGAGCAAATCGGCTATATTGACGACGGTCGTGCGTTTGAATATTCCATCGCGCGACATGCACAAGGCTATGAGTTTATGACTATTTCTATGCACTAAGTTTCTGACACAGCGACACAAAATAGGGCGAGAAGACCGATTGATCTTCTCGCCTTATTGGTTTTGAAGGACAGGCCTCATACGAATGCCGCCTGACCGGCATTAACAGTTACTCACCAAGGATTACGTGCCTGAACTTGCCGTCCTCGTAGATTCCGCAGCTGTGGGTGCCGTCCTTTGGAATACCCACGGAGCCTGGATTAAACACGGTGACCCCTGGATGGTCAGCACTCTGCATGTTAACTTTTTTGTGTGTGTGACCATAAAGAAATGCATCGATGCTTGGCATTTGAGGCCACTTATCAACGCTATTGTGAATGCCAGGGCCAAAGATATGACCATGGGTAAAGAAGATGGTGAACTGCTTACCAGTCTTTGGGTCTTTATCAAACAAAATGTTGTAATCAGCCATGCAAGGGAAATTGAGGACCATCTGGTCAACCTCTGCCTCGCAATTTCCTCGGACAGCAATGACCTTATCAGAAATGCTATTCAACATCTCAATGACGCGTTTTGGAGCGTAATCTGCGGGAAGGTCATTACGAGGGCCGTGATACAGCAAATCGCCAAGAAGCAAAACGTGCTTTGGTTGCTCTTCCTCTATAACCTGCATGAGTTTCTCGCAGTAGTCAGCGGCACCGTGAATATCTGAAGCAATTACAACCTTCATAAACGCATCCTCCCTATACGCGCTTCTACACGTAGCTTCATACGCATATATCAACCGATATTTTATGGTATTGATGACGTCTCGTCAGCTACAAGCGCCAGCGATTTGGCCACCAAATAAATGCCTGCTTAGAACCTACCTGTCATCCTTGCGTCAGGGTCAGCATCGACAACACGCTGACGAAGAGCTGCTATAGCTGCAGGTATCTCGTCTGTGTTGTATGGTGTCATCTGATACACCCAGTTAATCCAGTTACGATACAGCAAGTTAGCATGCGCTCGCCAGGTAAAAAACGGTTGCTTCTCTGGGTCGTTATCAGGGAAGTAATTTTCTGGCAAACGAATAGGCAGCCCTTTGTGGAAATCACGCCAATACTCTTCTGCAAGAGTGTCTCGGTCGTATTCAAAATGACCGGTTACAAAAATCTCGTGGAAGTCTCTTGTGGCGAGAAGTGCAGGACCGCTGGTAAATCCCTCAGAAAGCACGGCAAGCTCAGGGTGATCCACCAAAGCTGATGTTTCAATCGCAGCATGACGGGAGTGCGGCATGTAATGCACCTCATCAAATCCATTGGTGAGAAAACAATACTCGTCGCATAAACGCTGCGGAAAAATACCAAACAGCTTGGAACCCAGCATCTTTTTTGGAATGTCGTGCAGATAATACAGACCAGCTAGTGCGCCCCAACACAGGTACATGGTGGAAAAGACGTGTTCCTGAGACCAGTCAACAATGCGACAGAACTCATCCCAGTAGTCAACATCTTCGTATTTAAGGTCCTCAATAGGAGCGCCCGTGATAATAAGACCATCGTAATTTTTATCTTTGAAGTCATCAAAAGTTGAATAAAACGTAACCAGATGGTCGGCAGCAGTATTTTTAGATTCATGCGAAGAGATGCGCATAAAATCACAGGTAACCTGTATAGGAGACTTTGAAATCAAACGGAGAATCTGCGTTTCTGTCTGAATTTTCTTAGGCATTAAATTCAAAATTGCCAGGCGCAGCGGACGAATCTCCTGGTGTTCTGCAACTTCTTCCTCAAGCGCAAAAATGCGCTCTTCGTGCAGCGTCTTCTTAGCTGGTAAACCATCTGGAATATTAATAGGCATGGCAACTTCCTTTAGCTAATCGTTGCACATAAGTATACTTGTTTGTATGGAAATAACTTTTGCCGAGCTCGGGCTAAACGAGCAAATTCTGGCAGGCGTAGCAACCCTTGGGTTCAACACACCTACTCCTGTGCAGGCTGCAGCAATTCCCGCCGTCCTGGCCGGCAAGGACGTTGTTGCTTCTGCTCAAACAGGAACAGGTAAAACCGCGGCATTTATGTTGCCTACGCTGCAACGCATTGCTGGCGAGAAACCCCGTGAGGCCGAGAAGACCAACACCGGGGAACCTAATGCGGTCACCAAGCGCGGCAACGCCAAGCACGGCGACGCCAAGCGCAGCGCCAGCCGCGGCGACACCAAGCACGGCGACATCAAACGCAACGCGTATCCCCGCGCACTTATCATCACGCCAACGCGAGAGCTAGCAGCTCAAATTGATAACGTCGCCAAGAGCGTTTGCGCATCCACTGGTCAACAGGCTGTCATTGTCACAGGTGGTTCGCGCTACAAACACCAGATAACCGCGCTGCAAAAAGGTTGCGATGTGCTGGTGGCAACACCTGGCCGCCTGATTGATCTTCTCGACAAGAAGCATACAAGCCTAGAGAACATCCAAGTATTAGTGCTCGACGAGGCGGATCGTATGCTTGACATGGGATTTTGGCCAAGCGTTCACCGCATTATGGAGCAACTTCCCAAAGCGCACCAAACGCTGCTTTTCTCGGCAACGCTCCCCGCGTCAATCACATCAACCATAGATGCGCTGCTTAAAGATCCGGAGCGCATTGAGATTGCAAGAACTGGACAAACTGCAGCAACAATCGAGCAACATTTGTGTTCGGTCACTCAAGGGCAAAAACCGCAGCTCTTGAAAGCACTTATCAACTCGTTTAATCCTGCACCCGAGCGTGTTTTGGCGTTCTGCAGGACAAAGTCGCGTGTTGATGGCATTTACAAAAACCTTAAAGCCGCAGGTCTCAAGGTTGATGTTATGCATGCAGACCGTCCGCAAAAGGCTCGCGCAAGAGCATTGGAGAGATTCCGCAACGGTGCCATTCAGGTTCTTGTTGCAACCGATGTTATGAGTCGCGGCATTGATATCCAAGGCATTGACGCTGTTATTAACTTTGACGTGCCGCTTGATCCCGAGGACTACGTTCACCGCATTGGCCGAACCGGCCGCGCTGGAGCCGCAGGTCAGGCGTTCACTTTCATGGGTCCCGATGAAGTGACTCCACTTAGAGAAATTGAGTACTTTACTAAAGCGCTGATTCCCACATGGGATCTACCTGGCTTTTCTTACGATGACGGACGCATTATGCTTCAGGACTCTCGTTCTACTACCAAGGCCACGCGTTCGATGTTCTCGGGCTCAAGGTCAAGAGGCAAGGGATTTGGATTTGGCGGCAGATATGGCCGGCACACCTAATCTATAATCAGACGCAGGCAATATTCCCTCTAATGACTCTCTGCAATTTTTTATGTAACTTTTTGAGCAACAATGCTAGGCACATACAAGCGCCCAGCCTTTTGTAAGCGCCTCTCGCGAGAAGGAACATCATGAAGCAACTCCGCCCTTATCCACAGGTTATTGTCACCAAGAAAGCAGCTCGTGCACTTGCAGGTGGGCATCCTTGGGTCTTTGAGGGCGAGGTCATCCGTGTAGAGCCGTCTCCAGAAAGTGGCAAACCTGCTCAAAATGGTTGCATTGTTGATGTCTTTGAAGAGAACGGCACCTACCAGGGAACCGGTCTTCTGTCAGAAATGAGCAAGATTCGCGTCAGAATAGTGACAAGAAACGCCAACGATAGGCTCAACGAAGCGTTTTGGAGTCGCAAGATTAGCTGGGCGTGGGAACACCGCAAAACCACAATGGGCAACCGCGCTCTACCTGATTCCGAACCCGATACTAATTGTTGCCGTATTATCTTCTCTGAAGCTGATGGCTTTCCTGGCCTTATCGTTGACCGCTACGAGAACGTACTTGTTGCGCAGGTAGGAACCGTTGGTATGGAGCACCTGCGTGATGTTATCTATCCGCTGCTTCTTGAGGTTCTCTCTGCAGACGGCCAGGTAATTGATGGCATCTACGAAAGAAATGATTCTCCTTCGCGTCTTAAAGAAGGACTTCCACAATATAAGGGCTGGTGGACAGCTACTTCATCAGGCGAGAATGGTTTGATTACAGAAAGCTCTCTTGCTCTTCCTTTAACTCACCCCTCAACCCACGTTCTTGCAACTGAAAATGGACTCAAATTTAATCTTGACCTAGAAAATAGCCAGAAAACCGGCTTTTTCTTGGATCAAAAATACAACCGTCGAGCAGTTAGGCAGCTTGCACAAGGTCGCCGTGTACTGGATTGCTTCTGCCACGTTGGTCCGTTTGGTCTTAACGCTGCAGCAGGAGGAGCTGAATTTGTCCGCTGCGTAGACGTCAGCCAAACCGCCATTGACCTTGCGCGCCAAAACGCGGAGCTCAACGGTTTGGCAGACCACATGGACTTTACCTGTGCAAACGTCCTTGAATATCTACCAACGTTAGCTCAGGACCGCGCTCAGCTCAAAGCAGAGGGAGGTCCGTTTGACCTCATCATTCTGGATCCACCCGCATTCACTAAGACACGCGACAAAGTTCGCAGTGCCATGCGCGGCTATAAGGAAATCAACGCTGCGGCCATAAAACTGTTACCTCGCGGCGGCTACCTGGCAACTTGCTCCTGCTCTCACTTCATGACCAGAGACCTTCTTGCTCAGGCAATTGCCGAAGCAGCTCACCACACAAACGTCCAGCTCAAACAAATTGAAGAGCGACAGCAAGCTCCTGACCACCCAATTCTTTGGGGTGTTCCCGAGAGTCACTACCTTGATTTCTTCATTTTCCAGGTGGTTTAAACCTGCTGTTTATTTGCCTGTCTACGCTCTTTAAAGAAGGCTTTAAGCTGGGCAGATGCCTCGTCTGCTAATACTCCACCTGAGACCGCAAACTCGTGATTAAGTCTTGGATCGCTACTCACGTCAAACAACGTACCCGTTGCACCGCCCTTGGGGTCAAATGCACCAAACACGCAGCGATCAATACGAGCATTGACCATCAATCCTGCACACATCAAGCAAGGTTCCAGCGTCACATACACCGTACAGCCCGCAAGCCTCCAGCGGCCAAGCTTTTTTGAAGCCTCTTGCATAGCGAGAAACTCAGCATGCGCAGAAGGATTGTTGTCAATTTCACGACGATTATGTGCAACGGCAATAACTTCCCCATCGCAAACCACAACTGCTCCGATAGGCACCTCTCCTATTTTTGCTGCAAGTTCTGCCTGCTCAAGAGCAAGTTTCATGTACTTCTGATCAAGAGCAGACTGTGGGGTCAAAGGCTCTTGCGCTTCGTCGCTCATAACTGCTCCTCACTTGTCTAGTTGCTGTTGCTCATCTGTCGTGAATCTTTCATGATTCTGACGCGATTCTGACGCGGTTCTGTCAGGAACCTGATGCTTGTTTGTCTGCTCTCAATTATGAAGCAAAACCGAACTTGCTAAATCCCCTACTCGCAAAAAACTAAATTATGCGGTAGGATATTACCGCTTTGGAGAGGTGGCAGAGTGGTTGAATGCGGCGGTCTTGAAAACCGTTGAGCGGTGTCCCCGTTCCGAGGGTTCGAATCCCTCCCTCTCCGCCATTTTTTGGCGGACCTCAACTTCACGTTTTACCTACAGAACTTACATTCCATTCCACATTATTTCTAGCTCAACGTTCTTCTCGCCAGTGTATGGGCAAGCATTCCATTTGCCAAAAGACTCTTTAGTAAGTTAAAGGCTTTTATCAAAGCGCTTTAGATTTTTACTTTTGGGTATAATTAACCCGTCCAAATGAATGGCTGACACAGACTTGTCAGTGATTGAAAGGATTTAGCATGATTATTGCCGCAGTTGTAGTTATTGTCCTTTTGGTTTTATGGGCCATTAGCATTCACAACAACATCATCCGCGCAAGTAACAGGTGTGATAACGCTTGGGCAACTATCGATACGCAGCTTCAGCGTCGTAATGATCTGATTCCTAACCTGGTCAACACCGTTAAGGGTTACGCAGCTCACGAGTCCCAGACTTTTGAGGCTGTTACCTCTGCCCGTGCTGCAGTCGCAAATGCTCGCACTCCTGAAGAAAAGATGCAGGCTTCCGGTACTCTTTCCAACGCTCTGACCAACCTGTTTGCTGTTGCTGAGAACTATCCAGAGCTCAAGGCAAACCAAAACTTCCTGGAGCTCCAGTCAGAGCTTGCTGACACCGAGAACCGCCTCAGCTACGCTCGCATGAGCTACAACGATGTTGTTATGAACTACAACAACATCATCGCTGTCTTCCCAAACAACCTTGTTGCTGGTGGACGTTCTCCACGTGCTAGCTTCCAGGTTACCGACGAGTCCGCTCGTCAGGCACCAAACGTACAGTTCTAAGAGCTATTTCGTTCACACTTTGTACCAATCATAACCACCCGCATAGCGGGTGGTTTGCTCTTAGGGTATAACCCTAAGTATACTTGCCCAGGACTCAAGTCCTTTGCCCTTCACTTCGTTCAGGTCACAATAG
>CABKMA010000003.1 GCA_902373375.1 uncultured Atopobium sp. | reverse complement strand
TTGTTCGTGAGGTATTTGACAAGGCTGCTCAGGGTATGTGGGCTGACCGCAACGGCGGTTACACCCGCATCATGAAGCTTGGTCCTCGTAAGGGCGACGCTTCTGAAGTTGTTATCCTTGAGCTTGTTACCGAGCCAGTCCAGCCAAAGGCTTCTAACAAGAAGGCTAAGGCAACCAAGGTTGCTCCTGCTCCAGTAAAGGAAGAGGAGACCAAGGCTCCAGCAGAGGAGACCGAGCAGACCGAAGAGGCTGCAGAGTAACTTCTGCCAAAGTGAATCTGAAGAGGTCCTGGCTTTTTGCTGGGACCTCTTTTTCAAATGAAGGAGGGTCGTCATGATTGAGTTCAAAAACGTATCTTTCGCATACGGTACGTTAGCTACTACACAATCCATGACTTTCTCTGTTTCTGAAGATGCCATAGGAGCCACTGAGAGCCATTCTCCGCGCACAAGAGAACTAACCCTTGATAACGTTTCATTTACCCTAAACCCTGGTTCTAGAACGGTTGTGCTTGGTCGTAATGGTTCAGGCAAGTCAACACTTGCAAATCTTTGTAATGCATCGCTTTTTCCTCTATCTGGAGAGGTTTTAGTAGACGATACTTCAGTTGCTGAAGCAGCGTCTACTCAGATTTCTTCCGTTGTAGGAATGGTTCGCCAAGATCCAACGGCTCAGCTTGTTTGTGCAACAGTGTTTGACGAAGTTGCTTTTGGCCCTGCTAATCTTGGTTTGCCTAAAAAAGAGATTGTTTCTCGCGTTACTCAAACTCTTGAGCTCTGTGGTATTGCTGATTTGATTAATGCGCCTATACACACGCTTTCTGGAGGCCAACAGCAGCTTGTTGCTATTGCTGCGGCGCTTTCCTTGCACCCGCACTATTTGGTGCTTGATGAGGCGTTTGCTCAGCTTGATACACGATTCAGAAATCACCTTTCAAAGTTAGTGAATGACCTTGTTGCTAACGGTATGGGTGTGCTTGAGATTTCCCATTCATTTGAGTCTTTACCTGGAGCTGATCAGGTACTTGTTTTGGAAAAAGGCAATTTGGTTTGGGTAGGAACTCCCACAGAGTTTTTCTCAGATGCAAATACCATTTCCAGCGCTGGTTTTGACGATACGCTCACTGCAACAGCTCATGTAGCAGCACAGGCTGGCTACAACTTTGACACAGCTTTTAACACATCAGAGTTTGTTGAGTTTCTTGTACAAAATAATCTTGCGTTTGACGCTCTGGATACCTTGGTTTATCAACGCGCACTTGAGGTAGTGCGAGCAGCCAAGTATGACGGAGCTCAGGCGCTTGGTGAGGAGCATGAGCTATCGGTTTGTGGTGTATCTCATGCGTTTGATAAGCCTGTCTTGCATGATGTATCACTTTCTTCCACAGGAGAGCTTGTTGTCTTAGTTGGCGCTTCTGGTTCTGGAAAAACAACCTGTGCTCGAATAGCCGCTGGCCTTATAGAGGCTGATACTGGGCATGCAACAATTGATGCTCGACTGGTACGTCCTGGAGATGTTGGCATGTGTTTTCAGCGGCCACAGGAGCAACTTTTTGCCAACAGTGTTGCTGAAGATATTGCGTTTGGCCCAACTAACAAGGGTTTCTCGCCAGATGATGTTGAGGCACTTGTTGCGTATGCGGCAGAGCGAGTAGGTCTAGACCAGCAGATTTTGGATGTGTCTCCACTGATGCTTTCTGGCGGTCAGGCTCGTCGCGCTGCACTTGCAGGAACGCTTGCCTGTGCAACGTATGCATTGGTGTTTGATGAGGCTACGTCTGGACTTGATGGTAAGGCTCGGTCTCAGGTTTTGCACCTTGGTCGTGAGCTGGCAAATGAGGGTAAGGCGGTTCTTGCAATCACACATGATGTAAGTGAATGGCTTCCATTTGCTGACAGAGTAGTGTTTCTCGAGAAGGGCCGTGTTGTCGCAGACGTCAACGTACAAGAAGCGCAGACAAACCCAGAGATTTACGAGGATGCGCAGCTTGATTGCCCGCTGTTTGTAAGCGTATTGCATGAGCTTTTGGAGGCCTGCTATGTCTAAGTGCCCCTGTGCTCTGCTTAAGCGCTTCTCGCTTGCTTCATTGACAGCACAAACAAAAATTGTTGCTACTCTTGTGGGTATTGTTGCTCTTTTTTATATACAGGAGCCTCTTGCGTTTATTGCCTTTACTTTGGTTTGCGTAAGTCTTTTGTGGAGCGCTCGTGTCAGTTTGTTGGAGTTTATGCGTGTGGTAAAGCCCGCAATTTTTATTCTGTTTATATCATTTGTAGCCAATACGCTGGTATTTATTGGACACCCAGATATTATTTTTTCTGAATCAGTCGGATTATCTGTAGCAGGTTTTTACAGAAGCACCGTGGCTATTACTCGTGTGCTCCTTGCTTTGGCGTTGGTGTTGACGGTGGCATCAACAACAACGCCCACACAGCTTGCAGATGGCTTTTGTGTATTGTTGTTGCCTCTGCGTTTTATTCGTATTGACGTTGACGGCTTAAGCATTGCGCTTTCAATTGCACTGAGGTCAATTCCTCTTACCTTAGAAGAGCTTGACAGAATCAGAATGGCTCAGAGAGCGCGTGGGTTTAATTTTGAATCGGGAAGTAGTATTGAACGAATAAAAAAGTGGTTTACGCTTTTGGTGCCGCTGACCATATCGTTATTTCAGCGTGCCGATCAAATGGCGCAAACAATGACAGATCGCTGTCTTGGTGTAGCAAAACGTACGCGCATTTCCGTAAAAATGCGGCTTGTAGATTGGTTGATACTGCTTCTGTGGACGGCTTTGTGCGTTTGTCTTGTAATGCTATAAATCTACAATCTTGCACCTGTATAGAGTGCGCCTACCTTAAGCCTACGATACAATCAGAGCTAATACATCATAAGTTTTGGGAGCTTCATGAACTCAGTCATATCACAAAATAATGCATCAAACTGCAGCGTTGATGCGTTTAATGAGTCTCTTGTTGAGTTATCAGCTTCTGAGACGTTACCTGAGCCTGAAGCTACGCTTGTTATCAAGCTGGGCTATCGCGGTGCAGCTTTTTGTGGTTTTGCTGAGCAGCCCACTCAGCGTACCGTGGCTGGAGACCTACGTCGCGCTCTTGAGACTGTTTTGCGCAGAGACGTTGAGCTTACCTGCGCTGGCAGAACTGACGCTGGCGTGCACGCTCAGGCGCAGTACGTGAGCCTTCCTGTGTACGGCGCTGAACTGGCGTTATCTGGCGAGAAACTCATTCGCTCGCTTACCGCGCTCACCGATGATGATATCTCCATCCGACAACTCTTCCGCGCCCCACAGGGTTTCTCGGCACGTTTTGATGCGCTGGCACGTTCGTATCGCTATCGTATTTGTGCAGGTAGCGCCCGTCCCGTTCTGGGCTGGAATCACGTGTGGTGGTATAGCGGTCACTTAGATGCAGATCTTATGGATAAGGCGGCACAGGCTCTGGTGGGAGAGCACGACTTTAAGAGCTTCTGTAAGGCAATTTCTGCCGAAGGAAAGCCAACGCATCGTTTTGTTGAGCGTCTTACGGTTGAAGAGATTGAAGAGGCTGGCGAGAAACTCATTGCAGTTGATATCACAGGCAATGCCTTTCTGCACAACATGGTTCGTACGATTGTGGGTACATTGGTTGAGATTGGACGAGGTCACAGGCCTGTTGAATGGATTGATGAAGTCTTAGCTGCTCAGAATAGAATTGCTGCTGGAAGTTGTGCGCCTGCTCAAGGTCTCACGTTTGTGGATGTTCGTTATCCAGAGGGTATCTTGCACGTTTGGTAGCGTATAGAGCTGCTTAAGCCTAAGGTACTACACTTATTTATCCTATTGATTTTGCGCCGTTTACGAAGTCTTTTCTACCATTTATATCGTGCGCAGTAGTTTTCCTAGCAAAGAAATAGCATCATATAAAAAAGTGTTTTCTATAAGCTTTTGCAGAGCTGGTGTTCAGTGAAACAGGGGCCAAGATGTTTAGGAAAAGAGAAAGATTTGAGCGCAATGATGTCCCACGCGAAAATCCTTATACCAATGTGATTGGTTTTGCTGTAATAGTAATTGTTGCTGTACTTGTGGGTATTGTTGTGATGACTATTTGGGAGCGTGTGCAGCTCGAATCTCATCTGGGTGATCATGGACTCAATAAGGCAGTAAAAAGTCAAAGTATCTCGGGCAATCCAGATGGCACCACACCGTCTAAAGATGATTTTATTACGTATGCTGTTATCAGCACAAATTCGCTTAATGCAGGGGAGTCAACGCTTCAGTCTGTCCAGCTTTTGATTATTAATCGTACGCAGGGTACCGGTCATTTAGTTTCAATTCCCACTGATGTATATGTGGAATCAAATTCAGAATCTAAAACATTATCTGACAGTTACAAAAATGATGGACAGAGTGCTTTTGTCAGCGCATTGGCTTCTGCTACAAACATTAAGATTACGCACATAATCATAGCCACTGATGATGTTTGGGAGAAAATCTCCACACTTCATGGTTCGGGAGCTCGTTCGCTGGTAACTAATGCCTCTGGTCTTTTGTCTTCTATGATTACTGACATGAAGCCCAATCAGCTTCTTGAGCTTGCCGAGATAGTGCAGCCAATTGGTATTTCAAATCTTGCGCATGATGACGTCCCTGTTGTTGAAGGCACAAATGGCACTACCGTTGACCCTACAGCTTTAGGAAAACTAGTTGGCATGCTTGTCTAGTTGTCATGTCTCTTGAATGAAGTAAAGATGGTATAGATTAAGCCATATATCTCTATGACAGCAGATAATTAAATAATTTATGTGGAAAGACTCTGATGAAATAAAAGTGTCTTTTTCAATTCACTTTTTATAGGTAAACTGGTATCAAAAATTAAGACCAGCTTAGGGATGTGGAATGCACGAGCGCTCATACAATCCACATATGATTTCAGTTCTTATGGCTACGGATAATGATGCCGATGCTATCAGAACGGTAATGAGACAACTTCAAGAACAAACATATCCACATTGGGAGCTCATTATCGTTGATAATAGCTCTGATCCTCACATTGCACGTATGCTGGATAATCTTGCTAATCAAGAACCTCGTTTAGACGTGTTATGCCAATCTGGTATCAGTCATTTCGTTGCGCTTGAAATTGCTCAAGGGCGAGCTCGTGGCGCTTATACGCTTACAACTGAACCGTCTTATAGATTCAATCCCCATGTTTTGCAGGAGCTTTATACAGCAGCTACGGCGCTTGGTCCCGTTGGATCATCTAAAGAAGCTGATATTGTTATTGCTCATATGAAAACCCCTCATTCATGTAAGGAATGCAAAAGGGTCTTTAGTGTAAAAAACTCTTTGTTGTTGCAGGCTTTTGATGAGTCGCAGCTTCCTTATTTGACTTCTATGAGCGGAAAGCTGTGTTCAACGCGTCTTTTGGCTGATATCAAACATGAGCCAGAAACTGATGGTGAATTTAATTTTGTAAGGTATTGTTTTGAGATTGCAAAAAACGCTACGTTTGCTTCAGAAGCTATTTTTGTAGATATACCAGTGGTTTCTTCTAAGACAATTGAAGAAGACATTACTGTTTCTATGGAAGAACTTGCCCAAGAACGTCAGGCGCTTATGGCTCTTGCAAAGTATCTTGGTTTTGCAGACTCAAAGAAGATTAATAAGTCAATCAGTCGTTATTTGATTGGTAAGCTTCTTAAAAGAATGAACTCTGTTTTTAACAAAGAGACTCAGCTGAGCCCTGAAGAAAAGGAAGCTCTTATTTTTAAGATTCTTTCTAATCCTGTGGCGCACCTTATAGTTACCGAAGCTACTTCTTCAAAATTGGTTGCTCACGCTTTGCTTGGCGCAATTTTATCCACTACAACTCAGGTACGCTATGCCTGTGCGCGTAGAGCTGTATGGTACGCACGTTTTATGCGCATACCGCTTGTGTAAGTAAAGCTAAACCTTACATACTGACTTCAGACTCGTTTTAGTGTCTGTGCCATAACGATTTAAACGTCTGTGGTATGCCGTCATTTTTGAGACGGAAGAACCCCTCTTTGGTTAGATACGCATAGCGAGCAAACGTATCATCTTTTGGCAAAGTAATACCTCGTACCTGCGCAAAAAATGCTTTTCCAGAGCTTGAGATTGCAGGGTTGTCAAAAACGCACTTTGCATCCATACGTTCAAAGCTCTTGGCGAGAAGCTCAAGTACTTCTGAGTCAATCTCACCTGCAGCATCATGTTTTTCTCGCCAGGTAAGAGCGTCTTTTGTAAGTAGCGCGTAGTTGATACCGCGCAGAGTGAGCGCGTTGAGCACCACGCTTGAGGTGATAGTGCGCGCATTCACGATATTCATCATGTCGTTCCAGCGCTCAAGTGGAATTTTAGGCTGACGCTGTGTAAAAGCAGCTGCTTCCGCATAGCCATTCTCGCGATAGTTGTAGAGTGCAGAGTCTGTGTACACCAAGCGGGCTCCACAACAATGTGAGGCAATGAGGAAAGGATTGTCTACCCAGCCTGCACCGGGGACTTCTTTGAAGCTGATGTTGTTCTGGGTTAAGAATTCCTTGCGATAGAGTGCCGTCCAAATGGCGGGATGGTGCAACAGAAGCTGTGCCATCTGATCAATAGAACAAGGCTGCTGCTTGGGTTTGACGCGGCCTTTATAAGCGCAGGGAATTCTGTACTCAAGTGAGGTGGTACCAGTTTTTACCGGTGTCTTTGCTCCAGCTCGCCCGTTTTTCTGATTGCCAAATACACGCCAATATGCAGAGCGTGCAATGTCCACTTGGTTTTCTCCGCCATTTACCTGGATAAGATCAACAAGCTCTTGAACCATAGTTGGCTCAAGGTAATCGTCGGGCTCAACAATACCTATCCATGTGCCGTGAGCTGCAGCAATGCCGCGATTACATGTTTTTCCGTAGCCTTCGTTTTCTTTGTTGATGATACTAATGCGGCCATCACGTGCGGCATGTGCTTCTAAAAGAGATAAAGACGAGTCAGTTGA
Organism: uncultured Atopobium sp.; assembly: GCA_902373375.1. Classification (GTDB taxonomy): domain Bacteria; phylum Actinomycetota; class Coriobacteriia; order Coriobacteriales; family Atopobiaceae; genus Lancefieldella. The sequence continues at coordinate 46,416 of CABKMA010000003.1, read as the reverse complement.
ACCATCGTTTAAGCAGATAATTTCCAAGTTTGTATAGCTTTGTGCCTGAATGCTTGCCAGGCATTGCTCAAGATAGTCTGCAACATTGTAGATTGGCACTACAAGAGAAACCAAAGGTTGTTGGGTTTGAGCGTGACTCATCTAAACTCCTTTTGTTTGCTGCTTTATACTATAAGGCACTAACTCACTCACCAAGTCACATTTTGGGGAAATATGAAGCGTACTGCCCTTGTCATAGTCACGTTCAAACGCCAGGAACTTCTCTCTAACCTGCTCAATTCCATCACGCAGCTGAATCAGGCTCCATGGCGCATTATTGTTGTGGACAACGAGAACTCTTCTGAAACCGCCTCGCTTGTGTCTGAGTTTTCCGAGAAGGTCAAAACCTTGTGGGGAGAAACCACTGCAGATCCTGACGTTCACGCTGGTACTAATCGCGTGTGCTACGTGCCTATGGAGCAAAATACTGGAGGCTCCGGTGGCTTCTCTGAGGGTGTACGCGTAGGCTATGAGCTGGGTGCTGAGTGGTTTTGGGTTATGGACGATGACGTAGCTGTGCTTCCAGACGGCCTTGATAAGCTTGATGCTTGGTCAGATAAGGCCGAGGTTATCCAGGGTCAGCGCTACGACTTTGATGGTGGTCCTTTCTTCTGGCAGTATCGCTTTAGTACCTCTTTGGGCATTTATAATCCTCTGGCAAAGGCCGGCTTTGACGGCGTGTCTTATCGCAAATGCAACGTTATGTGTTTTGAGGGCGCCTGCTTTAAGCGTTCAGTAGTGCAGAAGATTGGTCTGCCTGATGCGCGCTTTTTTATCTACTGGGATGATGCTTTGTATGGCTATTTAGCCAGTAAGGTTACGCAGCCAATTTTGATTCCAGACTTTGTTCTTTCAAGATGTCGAGAAGTTCCTGGTCAGAGTATTGGCTCTGTGCGTCAGCTTAATTCAACTTCTGACATGACGCGCTATTACATCACACGTAATCGCGGCTATATTGCTCGTTACTTCCAGGTTCATGGTGATTACAATTCCGTGCTCTTTGGCGTTGGCACTGCGCTTACCTTTGCAAAAGAGATTATTCGACTCATCTTGGTGGATAGAGCGCACTTCTCGTCTGGTCTTTCTCGCCTTATAAAGGGTTGGAAGGATGCACGCCTTATCTATAAAGATAAAACTTGGCGACCACAGCCTCCACTAGACTAGTAATTAAAGCCGACATGTTGTGTCGGCTTTTTGTTATCTCAATGCTTAACAAAAGTGAGCACTGAGAGGCGAATTGTGGCGCATTTGTGAAAGGTGACGAATGCCTACATACAAAAAATCAAATTATTTTTTGCCTATTAAAAAATTTTGTAATTAGCGAAGTTTCTAGCTAATTTTCTACCTGCAGAGATATTGATTGCTAAAACGTGTCAATACATAATTTTTATTCATGTGGAAATTTCACAATATATTGTTATAGTTCTCGAGCCCAAACACTATAAGTTGTGGCATAGTAGTTCCCGTCACACAAGCGGGTTCCCAACCACTTCGCTTAGGCAAAAGCTTAGGAACCGCGGTGATAATCCAATTAAACACGCATGAAAGCGTCGCTTTCACCAACGTTTGTTCAAGGAGTTTGCACATGAAGATTATCAAGCGCAATGGCTCAGAGGTCACCTTCGAGGTTGAGAAGATTGTTAACGCAATCGCTAAGGCTAACGTAGAGGTCCCTGAGGATCAGCGCCTGACTGAGCGTGAGATTCAGTTTGCTTCCCTCAACGTTACTGATGAGTGTGAGAAGGCTGGACACACTGTCACCGTCGAAGAGATCCAGGACCTTGTTGAGGATCAGCTCATGGCTCTTGACCGCTTTGAGGTTGCTCGTAAGTACATCATTTACCGCTACATTCAGAACCAGAAGCGTCACAAGAACACCACTGATGACAAGATTTTGTCTCTGATTGAGTGCAACAACGAGGAAGTCAAGCAGGAAAACTCCAACAAGAACCCTACCGTTGTTTCTGTTCAGCGTGACTACATGGCTGGTGAGGTTTCCAAGGACCTTGTTCAGCGTGAGCTTCTTGCAGAGGATATTGTTGCTGCTCACAATGAGGGTCTCATTCACTTCCACGATTCCGATTACTTTGCACAGCACATGCACAACTGCGACCTCATCAACCTTGATGACATGCTGCAGAACGGTACGGTCATCTCCGGTACTCTGATTGAGCGTCCACACAGCTTCTCTACCGCATGCAACATTGCAACTCAGATTATTGCTCAGGTAGCATCCTGTCAGTACGGCGGTCAGTCCATCTCCCTGGCTCATCTTGCTCCATTTGTTGATGTTTCTCGTAAGAAGATCCGCAAGACTGTTATGGAAGAGATGAATTCCGTTGGTGTTGAGCTTTCTGCTGAGCAGCTCAACGAGATGGTTGAGAAGCGTCTTCGCGACGAGGTTTCCCGTGGCGTTCAGACCATTCAGTACCAGGTTGTCACTTTGATGACTACCAATGGTCAGGCTCCTTTCATTACCGTCTTTATGTACCTCAACGAGGCAAAGAGTGAGCAGGAGAAGAAGGATCTTGCTCTCATCATCGAGGAGATGCTCCGCCAGCGTTACCAGGGCGTAAAGAACGAGGAAGGTGTCTGGATTACCCCTGCATTCCCTAAGCTTATCTACGTTCTTGAAGAGGACAACGTTTACGAGGATTCCAAGTACTACTACCTCACTCAGATGGCTGCAAAGTGCACCGCTCGCCGCCTTGTTCCTGACTACATCTCTGAGAAGAAGATGAAGGAGTACAAGCTTTCTAAGGGCGAGAAGGAAGGCGAGGGCGATACCTTTACTTGCATGGGTTGCCGTTCCTTCTTGACCCCAGACCGTTCTGGCAATGGCTTCAACAACGTTGCTCGTGCAAAGAACTATGAGCCAAACAAGCCTAAGTATTATGGCCGCTTCAACCAGGGTGTTGTAACCATCAACCTTCCTGATGTTGCTCTTTCTGCTGGTCGTGATATGGATAAGTTCTGGAAGATCTTTGACGAGCGCCTTGAGCTTTGCCACCGCGCACTTCGTGCACGTCACGATCGCTTGAAGGGTACCCTGTCTGATGCTGCTCCTATCCTTTGGCAGTACGGCGCACTTGCTCGCCTGGATAAGGGTGAGGTTATCGATCCACTGCTTTACGGCGGATACTCCACTATTTCCCTTGGTTATGCAGGCCTGTACGAGTGTGTTAAGGCTATGACTGGTCACAGCCACACCGATAAAGAGGCAACTCCATTTGCTCTTCAGGTTATGCAGCACATGAACGATAAGTGCACCGAGTGGAAGGATGCAGAGGATATCGATTACTCTCTCTACGGAACACCTCTTGAGTCCACTACTTACAAGTTTGCTAAGGCACTGCAGCGCCGCTTTGGTGTTATCCCTGGTATCACCGATAAGGGCTACATTACCAACAGCTACCACGTCCATGTTACAGAAGAGATTGATGCATTCCAGAAGCTTCAGTTTGAGTCTGAGTTCCAGCGTCTTTCCCCAGGTGGAGCAATCTCTTACGTCGAGGTTCCTAACATGCAGGACAACATCGAGGCTGTTCTGAGCGTCATGCAGTTCATCTATGATCACATCATGTATGCAGAGCTCAATACCAAGTCTGACTTCTGCCAGGAGTGCGGTTATGACGGTGAGATTCAGATTGTTGAAGAGGATGGCAAGCTGGTTTGGGAGTGCCCACACTGCGGAAACCACGATCAGACTAAGATGAACGTTGCTCGTCGTACCTGCGGCTACATTGGTACCCAGTTCTGGAACCAGGGCCGTACCCAGGAGATCAAGGACCGCGTCCTTCACCTCTAAGTTTTATGTACTAGACAAACGAGCAGAAGAGCGTTTAAGCCCTTCTGCTCGTTTTTATTATCTGTATCAGGTAACATCCAAAATACATGGAGGTTACCCATCAAAGGTTTTGTATGAACTATTCAAATATTAAGTTTTCAGATATTGCAAACGGCGTTGGTGTAAGAACAACTTTGTTCGTTTCAGGCTGCCGCCTGCATTGCGAAGGCTGCTTTAATTACGAGGCATGGGACTTTAAGAGTGGCGGAGAGTTTACTCCAGAAGTTGAGCAAGAGATTATTGACTCCTTAGCACCTGTCTATATCAACGGTCTTTCTATTCTTGGTGGAGAGCCCTTTGAGCCAGAAAACCAAGAAGGCCTTGTTGAGTTTGTCGAGAAGGTCAGAGCTACTTACCCACAAAAGAGCATCTGGATGTATTCAGGTCATACCTGGGACCAGCTTACTCAGGGAAAGTGGCACACAGAGTACACTGATCGTATTCTGTCTTGTATAGACGTTCTGGTAGACGGACCATGGGTTCAGAGTCTCTATGATATTACCTTACGTTTTAGAGGCTCTTCTAACCAGCGTCTTATTGATGTACCAAAAACGCTGGCTTCAGGAGAGATTACCCTTTGGTCTGACGGACCAATGATGAGCTCTCGTGAGATGTAGAAGTTATTACCACATAAAAAAGCCCGCGTCTGCGGGCTTTTTGCTTAGCTACGTTTTGTAAGAGAACGTTAGTTTTCTGAAGCATTTTGAGGTTCTGCGGGTTTCTCGCCCAGCTCACTGATAAAGATTGCAACAAAGATAACAATGAAGCCAAGAAAAATTGTAGGGGTAATGATTTCGGCCAGAAAGATGACGCCAAAAACTGCTGCAAAAATACTGTCCAGAGAGATAATTAGTGAAGCTTGAACAGGTGCAACTGACTTTTGAGAACGGTTTTGCAAAACGCCTGTTAGTGCTGTTGCAATAATAGTTATGTAGGCGAGGGCAGTCCAAGCATTTATAGGTAGTGCTAAGAAGTTGGGCATTGTTTCAAAACAAAGTGCGTAAATAATACAGGGAAGCGCACTTACGCCTAGCTGTATCACCGTTAGCGTAATAATGTCATATTTGTGGGATAGCTCAGCTATGAGTACAAAGTCAAAAGCAAAAATAATGGCTGAGAGTAAGGTCATCTGCTCTCCTAAGCCAAATGAAAACGAAAGGTCAGATCCTAGTGAGATAAGACCAACCCCAGCTACGCATAAAAAGGCTGCAAAAATGCTAGTTCCATGGGGTTTCTTCTTTGCAATAAGCCAGTTGACAAACGGAATCATCGCACAGTAAATTGAAGCGATAAATGCAACTTTACCAGCGGTAGTATAGGCAAGTGCCATGTTTTGAAACAAATATCCTAAACCGTTAAGAATTCCTAAGAGCACACCGTATTTGAGATGTGTGACATCCAAGTGCTTTTTGAGATTGTTTCTAAAGATGATGGCTACAATAACTACAGCAATGAGAAAACGTAAAGTCATGAGCCAAGCCGCTGAGATGTAATTAATTGCATCCTTGATAACAACAAAAGACCCTCCCCAGATAAGAGCGCAAATAAGAAGGGCAAATTTCCATATAAGTGCAGATGAAGTGTTAAGGGTGAGTTTGGAAGAGTTTTTAGTAGAAAGATCTAATGGTGCCACGCGTTTTCCGTTTCTGTCGAAAGTAAAAGCAAAGTTATACCTAGTATTTTAAGAAAATCAAACGCGTGCAAGTATACGTGATTTTGTATCTCATGCGCTCCACAAGCAGCATAAAAATGGGATAAGAAGTATACTCACTTCTGCAACAAAAATAAGTTTGTACGATTGTTTTTAAGTTAGAAGATATTTCAAGGAGACATGTATGTCTAATTACGTTCTGACCTGTTGTTCTACGGCCGATGTAAGTGAGAAGTACCTTCAGTCACGCGATGTGAAGTACGTGTATTTTAACTATGAGCTTGATAATGTTCAGTGTAAGGATGACTTTGGCCGCACTAATGCGCCAGCTGATCTTTATAGAAAAATGCTAGCAGGAGCTGAGTGTCGCACATCGCAGGTATCAATTGGTGAGTATATGGCCTTCTGGCGTCCTTTCCTCGAGGAGGGTAAAGACGTTATTCATGTTACGTTGAGTTCGGGCGTTTCTGGAACATATGAGTCTGCTTGTCAGGCAAAGGCAGAGATTGAGCAGGAGTTCCCAAACAGAAAGATTGAAGTTGTAGATTCTCTTCAGGCATCTTCTGGATATGGACTACTGGTAGACGGTCTTGCTGACCAGCGCGATGAGGGTCTATCTTTTGACGAAGCTGTTGCGTGGGCTAAAGATGCCCGCCATCGTGTGTATGGATGGTTCTTCTCAACAGATTTGACTTTCTTTGTACGTGGTGGCCGTATTTCTAAGACTGCTGGCTTGCTTGGTGGCATGCTTAATATTTGTCCAGTTATGGATGTTGAGGCCGATGGCTCTTTGGGGGTTAAAGAGAAGGCACGTGGCAAAAAGAAAGCAATAGCTCGCATTGTTGAGGTTATGGCTCAGACTGCTGAGCACAAAAGTGCATACGCACGTAAGGTATTTATTTCTAACTCCGAGTGCGCCTCTGATGCTGAGGCTGTTAAAGAGCTTATTCAAGAAAAACTTCCTCAGGTAGGAGATATTGATATCTTTACCATCGGTGCAACTATTGGCGTTCATACTGGTCCTGGAACTGTTGCAACATTTTGGTGGGGAGAAGAACCTCGAGCTTAAATGTAAATCGAGTAGGTAAGAAAGGTCTTTAGTAATGGTTAATTTTGAGTATGTCGTACCTACTCAGGTGGTTTTTGGAAAAGACACTCATCTTCGCGTAGCAGAACTTGTCTCTGCTCATGGGGGCACTAAGGTTTTAGTACATTTTGGCGGAAACCATGTAGTAAAGAGTGGCCTGCTTGCCCAGATTCATCAGCTTTTAAGTGATGCAGGAATTGCTTTTGTTGACTGCGGAGGTGTTGTCCCTAACCCTCGCTTAGAGCTTGCAGAAGAAGCTGTAGAGCTGAGTAAACGCGAAGGCGTTGACTTCATTTTGGCAATCGGTGGCGGCTCTGTAATGGATTCTGCTAAAGCAATTGCATACGGCTTAGCTAATGATGTTTCTCTTGAAGACCTCTATTTGCATAAGGTCAGCGTTTCAAAGGCAGCTCCTATAGGTGTCATTTCAACTATCGCTGGAACTGGCTCTGAGACTTCTGATTCTTCCGTCATAAACATTACATTTGCTGATGGTCGTGTTCTTAAACGTTCTTATCACCATCAGAGTGGTAGGCCTTGCTTTGCCATTATGAACCCAGAGCTTACCTATTCTGTAAGTGCTTATCAGACGGCATCCACAGGCGCAGACATCATGATGCACACCATGGAGCGCTACTTTACGCTCGAGAAGGACGTAGCGCTTACTGATGAGCTTGCTGAGGGACTCTTACGTACGGTAAAAGAAGCTGTTCTGATAGCGGTTAAAGAGCCAGAGAACTACGCTGCTCGCGCAGATTTGCTCTGGGCATCATCACTTTCTCATTGTGGACTTACAGGCACTGGTCGTGTAAGCGATTTTGCTTCCCATGCTATTGAACATGAACTTAGTGCAAAGTATGACGTGGCCCATGGTGCTGGCCTTACAGCTATTTGGGCAAGTTGGGCTCGATATGTTATGGGTCAAGATCCAGAGCGGTTTGCTCAGTTTGCGGTAAATGTCTTTGGAGTCCAAAATAACTTTCATAATCCAATCGCTACAGGTCTTGCAGGAATTGAGGCTTGGAATCAATGGTGTCATGCAATTGGTATGCCAACTTCCCTTGCCGAGCTTGGAATTGCTCCAACGGAAGAAGATATCCTTCAGATGGCTCAAGGCACAATTGATGCACGTGGTGGACATCATGCAGGCAACTTTATGCAACTAAAGACAGCAGACGTTCAAAAGATTCTTACCATGGCTTTAAACTAGAGTTTCTCAAGGCAAAATCTGTACGATTGCGGTTATTATTACTACATACAAAGGCACTGAGCCCAAAAGGTTCAAAACTATGGAAGGAAGTTCCATGAGCGGTTTTGTTAAAGCAGATAACGTTTTTGTTAACCAGAATGCAGCGAGCCGTGATGATGTTCTGCGTTTTCTTGCTGACAAGGCTCAGGAGGCTGGCATAACTGAAAATGCAGACGCTGTTTATAATGCTTTCTTAGTTCGTGAAGCTATGGGTGAGACTGGCATGACTGATGGTTTTGCAGTTCCTCACGCAAAAGATGCTGCCATTAAAGATGCAACTGTCCTTGTCTTCAAGAACAACACCCCACTTGAGTGGCCCTCCTTTGATGAAAAGCCTGTTGATATTGCTATTGCTCTGCTTGTTCCAGATGGAGAGGCAGGCACTACTCATATTAGACTTCTTTCTAAAACCGCAGTTCTTCTGATGAGAGATGAGTTTAAGTCTCTACTTCGTAGTTCTAATGATCAGGAAGTCATTGCTCAGGCTATTAACGAGGGAATTAGCGAAGAGTAGGTTTTCTCGCTAGATTACAAAAGGTTGTAGAGTTACTTTCTACAACAGTCTAACTGGGTAAAATTTTGGACACTCAAGCATAAACTTGAGTGTCCTTTTTTGTGTAAAAAGGCGTACACTTGTACTAGTTTTAGTTAGAGGGGAGTCAGATGTTTACACCATGTACTGACAAGCGTGTTGCTGTCTTTTTTGCCGATGGTTGTGAAGAGATTGAAGGACTAAGCGTTGTTGACGTCCTGTATCGTGCAGGTATTCCCTGTGACAAAGTGTCTATCTCTGATTCTTTGAGTGTAACTTCTTCTCACCAGGTTACGTTTTTAACGGACAAGCTGCTTAGTCAGGTCTCGTTTGATGACTACAGCATGTTGGTGCTTCCTGGTGGTCTTCCTGGAACTACCAATCTTGAGGTATGTAAGCCGCTTATGCAGGCAGTTGATGCATTTGCTTCAGATGGTCGTGCGCTTGCTGCAATTTGTGCAGCTCCTTCAATTTATGCTAAGCGCGGATTGCTTGTGGGTAAGAAGGCTACTTCCAATCCTGGTTTCCAGCACTTTCTTTCAGAGAATGGCGCCAATCTATCTCAAGATGCGGTCTGTGTTGATGGTTCTTTTATTACCAGTCAGGGTGCAGGAACAGCGCTTAAGTTTGGCCTGGAGATTGTTCGTTATCTTGTAGGCAATAACGTGGCAGAAAAAGTTTCTCAGGGTATTGTGCTTATTTAGGCTATGGCACCTTCTCAAAAGCAGTACCTGGTTATTGATCTAAAGAGCTTCTACGCATCAGTTGAATGCGTTGAGCGAGGCCTTGATCCCATGAAGGCCAAGCTTGTTGTGGCTGATCTTACCAGAACAGAGAAGACAATTTGTTTGGCAGTTTCACCTGCGCTTCGAGCACTGGGTGTTCCTGGACGTTGTCGCGTCTTTGAGATTCCCAAAAATCTTACGTATGAGGTAGCTCCTCCTCGTATGGCCTTGTATGTGGAGCGATCTGCAGATGTCTATTCGGTGTATCTCAAATACATTGCACCAGAAGACATTCACGTATATTCCATTGACGAGGCGTTTATTGATGTAACACCGTACTTATCGTTCTATGGATGCTCGGCAAGAGAGTTGGGCGAGAAGATCCGTGCAGATGTAGCAAAAACTACTAGTATTCCTGCTACTTGTGGCTTGGGCCCTAATCTGTATTTGGCAAAAATTGCGCTTGATATTACCGCTAAACATAGTCCCAACTTTTTTGGCGAGCTTGATGAAGAATCATACAAGCTTAAACTTTGGAATCATAAGCCTTTAACTGATTTTTGGCACATTGGCGTAGGTATTCAAAAACGTCTTGAAAAAATGAATATTCATACTATGGGACAACTTGCTCTGGCGCCTACAGAACCTTTGTATAAAGAATTTGGTGTTGATGCAGAAATTCTTATTGATCATGCATGGGGTATTGAGCCAACTACCATTGCAGATATTAAGGCATATAAGTCTCAAAGCCACTCTGTTTCAACCGCGCAGGTTTTTGACCATAACAGAGATACAGCGGGCGCGCGTCTTATCTTTAAAGAAATGGTTGAAATGTTGTCGCTAGAGCTTGTAACGCAAAAGCTGGTTTGTTCATCTATTGGTATCTATATTGGTTACTCGGCAACAGAGAGTCAGATGGAAGAGTTAAGACAAACGGGAGACTATAGAAGTTGGAGAAGACATATTCCTTCTAGTAGTGGAACTAAAAAGCTGTCTTATCCTACTAACTCTAGAGATGAACTTATGGCAGAAGTTTTGTCTTTCTTTGATGAACGCGTACTTTCTTCAGAGAGTGTTCACAGAGTAGGGCTTACGTTTGGAAATACGCAAGAAGAAACGGGCTCGGGTATTCAAACATCGCTTTTTCAAGATACACATGAGCTAGAAAAAGAACGTCAGCGTCAAGACACAATCAATGCCATAAAAAAGAAGTTTGGTAAAAATTCTTTGCTTAAGGCAATGGATTTGCTTCCAGAAGCAACGGCGCGTCAGAGAAATGCTCAGATTGGAGGACATCGTAGTGGAGAAGAAACCAATGAAGCCTAAGAAGAGTTTCTCGCCAGATAACCATAAGACACAAGAGAATGCTTTTTCAGAGCAAATGCACTACGGACACCCTCGCATGTCACGGGCAAATAGGGCAAAAATATTTATGCCTTTTGACGCATTAAAGGGTTTGAGAGAAGCGTTAGCAGAAAGAGAAAAAGAAGCTCAAGACCATATAAAAGACTTTCATGACTTACCTTACTGGTCATAGATTTATACGATAAAATAGATGGGTCGTACAAAAAATCGAGGAGGTTTTATGAACCCTAAGGCAAAAGTTGCCATTCCTGCAATTGCGGCTCTCGTTTTTATCGTCATTGATTTTGTTGCACCAGTTCAGTATTTCAGCTACTTCCATAAGGTATTTAACTTTGCAACACGCCAGACAAATCCCGTCTCTTTGATGTTTGCACGTGTTGTCTACATTGTTTTCTTGTGCTACCTGTTTGCTGCGGTTTCAGGTTTTTTGAGGGGTTTCCGTCCTCGTCTTAGATGGGGTCTTTCCATTCTTTCTGTAGCCGGCTTAACTTCAGTGCTTACTACGCTCTCTCTCGCGATTTCTACCAGCCCAGCTGTCAATTTCACTACCTTGATTCTTAACATTATGATTGTGCTTTTCCTGCTTCTTGCGGCTCTTCTCGCACTTCTTATTTGGGTTCGTGCCAAGAAAGAGTTTGATCAGCATCAGGCTGATCTTGAGGAAGAAGAAGTTGTGGTTTCTCCAATGCCTCTTGCTACCGAGGGCGCAGAGGTTTCTCCTGTTATTCCTGTAGCTGCAGAGACTGTAGCAGCACCTGAGGCACCAGCAGCTCCAGCTGCGCCTGAGGCTTCACAGGCACCACAGGAGTAGTTTTTCACGTTTTCTCTTCTTGTTTGGAGAATTATTTTTATCCATGGAAGAAGAAGGACTTTGTGTAATTGTTTGTCCGTTAGGTGCTGAAAAACAACTGTCTTAAATATGCCTGGAGGTACGGATACCTGTACTTCCGGGCTTATTTGTTTAGATGAAAAAGAAATTGGTGGTCTTTCAGAAAAAACACTCTATCGTTACCATGCGGCCAAAGCTAAAAAATATTGATATGGTGGAGAGCTTGAAGAGCGTTGAGTAGCTGTTTTTGCACGCCCAAGAAGGCATAATTTAGATAAGATAGAAGATAGTTGAGATTGCTTATTTATAAGGAGTTGGTATGCCTAAGGTTTCTTTTGTCATTCCTGCATACAACATTGAATCGTATATTGGGCGTTGTATTCAAAGTGTAAAGAATCAAACGTTTGGTGACTTTGAAGCCATCATTGTTGATGATGCTTCCACTGATTCCACTCCAGAGAAAATTGTTACGGCAGTAGGGGATGATGAAAGGTTCAAAGTTGTTACTCATGCAACTAATCAGGGCCTTCACCTTGCACGCAAAACAGCCGCAGCTCATACAAAAGGTGAGTGGGTTTTTTGTTTAGATGGTGATGATGAGGTTGCTCCTGATTTCCTTGAGCAGGTGGTTGCTCGTATTGAGCAGAATCCTGTTGATATTCTTCACCTCGGCATTACTGTTATTCCAGAAAATGGTGTTGACCCAGCTGATGCGCAGTCTTTTGAAAGCTACATTAACCAGCAATCAGACTTTACCCAAGGTGATGATATCCTGCGTATTATTTATGATGAAGGTTATGGGCAGAAGCTTGATTGGCGCGCTACCCAGCGATTGTATCGAGGAGAGCTTTTCCGTTCTGCTTTTGCAGAGATGACCTCTGAGCGCCTTGTTCGAGCAGAAGATGCCTATGAGGTATTTATCTTGGCAGATAAAGCCCAGACTGCCGATGGTTTTGAGTCTTGTAGAGGCTTTTTATACCACTACGGTATTGGAGTAACTGGCGCTTCTCGCATTTCTATGGATCAGTTTGGGCAGTTCTGCTATCAGTTCTTAGACAATATTGATCAGACAGAACTTTATATTGGTCAGACGGATAGCATTGCTCATCTCAGCTCTTTCAGGGGTATGAAGAATAGATTGTTGGAGCTCTTGAGTGCTGAGTGGAAATTCCGCCTTGCCCCTGAAGATCAAGAGGCGGCGCTTGAGCCATTTGCTATTTTATTTGGACCATCTGCGGCTGTTCGAGAGCTTTATCGCTTTGTAAGGGATGACGCTTACGAGGCTATTGCAACTGGTACTGAACTTCCAGAAGACAGTGACGCCTATCGCTATAGAGCATATGCACAGAAATATGCCGCGCTCATGCATCAAAATGAGGGATTGTCGTTTGATAGGGCTGTTCGGATGAAACAGATTGCCGATGAGCATATGGAATATTTAGAAAGAAAACACATGATAAAGCTGTTTGAGCAGCAGCCTATTCGCATTCTCATTACTTCTCATAAAGATGTTGATGTTCCCGCAAGTAATTATCTTCAGCCTATTCAGGTAGGACCAGGCCAGAAGACCAATCGCTTTACGTATATGCTTCATGACGATGAGGGCGATACCATTACCGAGAAAAACCCCATGTATTGTGAGATGACTACACAGTATTGGGCGTGGAAGAATATCACCAATGCGCGTTATGTTGGCTTTGGTCATTATCGTCGCTACTTCAATTTCACCGATACGGTTTATCCAGAAAATCCGTTTGGTGAGGTTATGGATGACTTTATTGATGAGGATGCTATCAAGAAATATGGTCTTGATGATCAGACTATAGCTCAGTGTATTGAGGGATATGACCTCATTACTACTGGGGTAAAGGATATTCGCAAATTCCCTGGAAGCGCTAATACACCACTAGATCAGTACCATTCTGCTCCACTGCTGCATCCAAAGGATTTGGACACTATGGCTGCGCTTATTGTTGAGCGTTATCCAGAGTATGCAGAGGACGTAGAAGCTTTTCTTAACGGTCATCAACAGTGCTTCTGCAATATGTATATCATGCGCAAAGAGATTTTTGATCGCTATGCGGCATGGGTGTTTCCACTTGTTGATGAGTGGACTGCCCGCACTGATATGTCTACTTACAGTAAAGAGGCTCTAAGAACTCCAGGTCATCTGACAGAGCGTCTCTTTAATATTTGGCGCATGCACATGCTACGCACAGAGGGTAAAAACTGGAAGGTAAAAGAGCTGCAATGCATTCACTTTACTAATCCAGAGCCTCGTCAGAAGTTTATTCCTCTCTTTGAAGAGAAGCCTGAGATTGCAAGCCAGAACGTTGTTCCTGTTGTTTTTGCGGCAGACAACAACTATGTTCCAATTCTTACCTGCGCTATGGGCTCAATGCTTGAAAACGCCGATCCTAACCGTTTCTACGATGTTGTTGTCCTTAACACCAATATTGGCGGATCAAAGCAGGAGCTGGTTAAGAAGCACTTCTCGCGTTATAAGAATGCTCGTATTACGTTCTATAACGTGTGGCGCATGGTCAAAGACTACAAGCTAGACACTAATAACGCTCATATTAGTGTTGAGACATACTTCCGCTTCTTGGCTCAAGACATTCTTTCTGCTTACGATAAGGTTGTCTATCTTGACTCTGACCTTGTGGTTAACGGTAATGTCGCAGAACTTTATGATGTAAGAATGGGCAACAATCTTATTGCGGCAACGCTTGATATTGACTATCTGGCAAACCTCAACATTCGCGGCGGAGACCGCATGAAGTACAGCCTTGACGTGCTTAATCTTAAGAATCCTTATGCCTACTTCCAGGCAGGAGTTATGGTCTTCAATACTGCTGAACTGCGCCGTTATCACACTGTTCCGGAGTGGTTACGTATTGCAACCAATCCGATCTTTATCTACAACGATCAAGATATTCTGAACAGCGAGTGCCAGGGTCGTGTCGTCTATCTACCAGCTGACTGGAACGTTACGCACAACATTTTTGGCCGTGCCGAGAAACTCTATCCAATGGCACCAAACAGCGTTTTTGATGATTATCAAGCAGCCCGCCGCTCACCAAAGATTGTTCACTTTGCTGGCGCCATTAAACCTTGGCAGAACGCCAGCTGCGACATGGCTTCCTATTTCTGGAAGTATGCACGCAACACCCCGTTCTATGAGGTCATTATTCAGGACATGGTGCCAGGCGCCAGAAATGATGCGGATGTTACGGAGTTCCACGAGCGCGCACTTTCTGATGCAAGTCCTCTGCGCAAGATTATTGACCCTCTTGCACCATATGGTAGCGCAAGGCGAGAAGCCCTTAAGGCCCTTGGTAGAACCTTAAGAGGACGCAAATAAATACCTGGTAGGTGCAAGATTTCTTGCACCTACGTTTTTATGTTTGGAGTAGTTATGGCAGCACTTTCGCCAAAAGATGCCGCTCGCGCAGCGGAGCTTAATAGAATTTTGAACCATGCGGCATATGCCTACTATGCTCTTGATAATCCAGAGCTCACTGACGCTGAGTTTGACCGACTGCTTATTGAGCTTCAGCAGCTTGAGGCAGCATATCCAGAGCTTGTAACTGAGGATAGCTATACGCAGCGCGTCGGCGGCTATGTCTCTGAACAGTTTGAGCCTGTTCAGCATGCTGCTCGTATGTATTCCATGGACGATGCCATGAATCTGGAAGAGCTGGATGCATGGCTTTCCAGAACTGATGAGGCCTTAGGCGCATCCTCAGTTAATCCCGTGGCATATACCTGCGAACTTAAGATTGACGGCTTAGGTGTTGCACTCACGTATCGTGACGGTCAGTTTGTACGTGCGGCTACACGAGGTGACGGTAGCACGGGAGAAAACGTCACAGCAAACGTTTTAACTATCTCTGACGTCCCACGAGAGCTTGCGTTGGCTGGTCTGGAGCAAGTAGAGAATAGAGGCCTCAACCAGAGTATTGAGGTCCGCGGCGAAGTTTATATGCCCAAGCACTCCTTCATTCGTTTGAATGAGGATGCAGACGCTGCTGGTAAACAGCCTTTTGCTAACCCAAGAAATGCAGCTGCTGGATCTTTGCGCCAGAAGGATCCAAAGATTACTGCGCACCGAGACCTTGAGACCTTTATCTACGCAGTAGCCGATGAAGGCCCTCTTGATGTTCACAGTCAGTGGGAGTTCCTAAACTGGCTTCGTAGCTGCGGCTTTAATGTTAATCCTCATGCCCGTCGTTGCCTGAGCGCTCAAGAGGTCCATGATTTCTGTGCGCAAGCTCTTGAGCAGCGAGGAGATCTTAACTACGACATTGATGGCGTGGTAGTAAAGGTTGACTCATTTGCGAGCCAAGAGGCTCTAGGATTTACTTCTCGCGCTCCTCGTTGGGCTATTGCATTTAAGTTCCCACCAGAGGAAAAGCAGACCATTTTGCGAGAAATTCGTATTCAGGTTGGTCGTACGGGCGTGCTCACACCTGTTGCCGAGTTTGATCCTGTTACTGTTGCAGGTTCTACCATTGCGCGTGCAACCCTTCACAACCTAGACGAAATTCGTCGTAAAAACGTGCGCGAGGGCGATACCATCATTGTCCACAAGGCAGGCGATGTCATTCCAGAGGTTGTAGGACCAGTTTTGAGTCTTCGACCTGCAGATGCTGTTGAGTTCCAGATGCCAGCTACCTGCCCAAGCTGTGGTAGCCCTGTTATTCAAGAAGAAGGAGAGGTGGCCTTCCGCTGCGTCTCTATTGATTGTCCTGCTCAGTCGGTTGAGCGTCTGATTCACTGGGGCAGCCGTAAGGCCATGGACATCGACGGCCTTGGTGATGAGCTTATTAATCGCATGGTTGAAGAGGGTGTTCTCTCTGACGTAGCCGACTTCTACGATAAGCTTACTGAAGAAACGCTGGCCAGTATGCCTACGGGCCGTGTGTACGATACAGATACTGCAGAGCACCTTTCTGGCGATAGCATTCCCGTGGGTCACACTATTGCCAAAAAGGTTATGGTGCAGGTTGAGGAATCAAAGACGCGAGGTCTTGGTCGCGTGCTCTTTGGTATTGGCATGAGGCATGTTGGTGCTAACGTTGCAGAGCTTCTTGCCCAGGAGTTTGGCTCCATTCAGGCGCTTGCTACAGCCCCTGTCGAGAAGATCGCTGAAATCCCAGGTATTGGCCCTAAGATCGCAGAGTCTGTACACGAGTTCTTCTCGATACCAGAAAATGTTGCCGTTATTGAGCGTCTTCGTCAGGCGGGTGTAATGCTCGAGGAAGAGAAGCCAGAAAACGAGCTTCCTCAGACGCTTGCTGGACTTACCTTTGTTTTAACGGGAACCCTTGAGCACTTCACACGCGATGAGGCTGGCGCCCAGCTTAAAGCCATGGGAGCAAAGGTTTCCGGCTCTGTATCTAAAAAGACAAGCTTTGTAGTGGCAGGAGAAGCTGCGGGATCTAAGCTCACAAAGGCTGAGAGCTTGGGTGTTCCCGTACTTGATGAGGCTGCGCTTCAGCAAATTCTTGAAACAGGACAGGTACCTGCATAAATGTGCATGTTCAGTAACAAAGTGGTGATTTATAATGCTTTGTTACTATCAGTAAAAAGGAGACGACCAAATGAAACTTATAAAAAACAAGTATGTTTCTCTTGGAATGATGTTTTTGATTTTAGCAATCATCCTGAATGTGGCATCAAACGTTAATGATTTATTTGTTGGTGCGCTCTATGGCACTTCTCTAGGAATATTGATTTTAGGATTGCTTTCTACTCAAAATAGTTTGCGTTTATGCAATCGATAATCTATCTAAGAGAAAATAGTCATGGTAGATAAAAACATTTTGGTTCTTTGTTATTCTCGCTGCACTACGTGTAAGAGAGCCCTCAAATGGCTTGATGAGCATGGTGTTTCTTATACTTTGCGTGATATTAAAGAAGAAAATCCAACTGCAGAAGAGCTTGCTGAATGGCACAAACTGAGCGGTCTTTCTATCAGGAAATTCTTCAACACTTCAGGCATGGTATATCGCGATAATAACATCAAGGAGCAGCTTGATGCAGGTATGAGCGATAGCGATGCCTATAATTTGCTTGCCACTACGGGTATGCTGGTTAAGCGTCCATTGGTTGTTGCAGGCAATACTATTCTTCTTGGATTCAAGGAGCCTGCGTGGGAAGAAGCACTTTTGTAGAGTCGACCTCTATGGTATGTGTTTTTACAGTATGCGCTTTTACAGCATGCATCAGTTTGTAGATATGCGTTAGTAAAAAGGCGGCTACCCAGGTAGTCGCCTTTTGCTTACGTGTTTGATTGCTCAACGTATTTGTATTTTGTCGCGAGCTAGTCCTCGTCATCGACCATTTCTACAACAGGTTTGCCCATGTAATTGATACCGTCGACCAGCTCTTCCAGGGTGATTCTTTGACCTAAGATAGTTGCCTGAACAAGCTCTTTGTAGAACTCACGAGCTTCATCCATAAGATCAAGAATACTTTCAGTCTTAATTTCTCCTGTGTAAGGCTCTTTCCAAGGAAGACGCTTGAGATTAGCGGTAGGGAAGTCCTCAGTCATAACAATACGGTGAGCCATTGCGGCAACGTACGAATTGTTTGAAGGGCGCATGAACTTCTCGGTCTTATATAAAACGTCAGGAAGCTTGGTAGTGTACTTAGGATCAGTGCGTTCTACCGTGTGGTAAATGCGAGCGTAGTCCTGGAGGGCTTTCTCGTACTCACCAACGCCGACATTAAGGTCAAATACCTGAAGCGCTACTTGCGAGAAAAGCGCGCCACCAACGTGTTTGGTGGATTCAATGGCTTCAAGCACCTCAGCTGGTGGAAACGTCTCAACGGTAGTGTGGCGCATGTGCCAAAGAAGGTATGAATCCAAATCCGTTTCGATGATTGGATGAAGCTCTCTGTAGGCATTTTTGAGAGATGGTTCCGCCTCAATCAGTGCATCTTGCTGGGAATACACAAACGGATGGACAATTCTATCTAGCGCGTAGTGCGCTAAGAGGCCAAGTGCAAACGCGCGGCCAGCTGGCATGTCGCCCTGCGGGAGGCGAGAAACCCCATCGCGAATGGATAAAAATGCGTCAACAATATGGCCTGCGTGCATACGACGATGCAGCCTATTGCAGGCAAGTGAGTGGTTTGGCCAGGCTAGATGACGTGCAAGGAAGGGATCAGGTCCCTGGTTTCCGAGCAAAAATGCATTAACCTCAGCTTCAGTGGCAATGAGCTCTTTGGGCAAATCATTAACCACTTCTGCACCAAATAGATAGTGGGTTATTAAAGCAGGCATAGGACTCCTTGTAGTTTTTCAGTATAAGAGTAGCTGAAAAACGCTCATAGGCGTTAAAATTTCATCTTTGTGTTACAAGATTTAATGATACCTAGGAACTCACACATGGGTCTACTGGAAATTTTACTGCTGGGTGTGGCGCTTGCAACAGATGCATTCTCTGTCACTATCTCTAATACTTTTGCCTTTGATGACCATAGGGTTTCTCGTCTTATGCGCATGCCACTTTTCTTTGGTCTTTTTCAGTTTGGCATGCCTCTTGCTGGTTATTTTGTTGGCGGCATTGCAGCAGAATTGATTGAGAAGTATGCAGGAATGGTCTCTTTAGTCATCCTTGGCTTTATCGGTTCTAACATGCTGTACAGCGGCTATAAGGCGCTCAAAGAAGACGCTTCTGAGGAAGATGGGGAAGAAGCCCAGCAAAGTGCTACGACGCTCTCTTATGGAAAGCTGCTCTTTCAAGCTGTTGCTACAGCAATCGACGCATTTGCTGTTGGCGTAAGTTTTAGGGCACATAGTGTAGACATCTTGGTTGCCTCGGCGCTCTTTGGCATTATCACCGCAATTCTCTGCACCATTGCTCTGTTCATTGGCAAAAAACTTGGTTCTCTTCTGGGCGACCGTGCCGAGATGGTGGGCGGTATAGTACTTATCCTGATTGGACTAAAAGCCTTTTTTGGATAAAATCTGTTTGACCAGACGGATTATGTAGCAGGTAAGGAGGTAGCGTGAAGTTTATCCCAGATTGTCTGCGCCAGAAGATGCATAAAACTTTTGGACCAAAAGACCCTGACGAGAAGATCACTCCACCAACTGCCACTTCTGTTACAAGAACCTCATTTATTATCCTGGCTGTCTCGGCGGTTGCTGCACCGGTAATAGCTACGGTAGCAAACGTTTTGAGTCCAGGAATTTCTTATGTTCAGCAGGAGCTTCTTCCTTTACGTCCTAACTCAAAGGTTCCTGGCTATGCTCGAGCGCTTATTCAACTTGCGCAACGAGAGGGCTCCCTCAATCTTTTATGTACTTCCAAAGAAGCGGTAAAGTCCCTGGTAGAAACATATTCAAGAATGTTTTCTATGCCTGTTACGGTGGGTGAGGCAACGGAGGAAGAAATTCAGGAGTTTATTCAGCAAACATATACTTCTGGTAAGAGTTCGGAGTCTGAAACTTCTGATACCAAATCTAGTACTGATTGGGGTTTTGAGAAACCCGATGTCATTTTCTTGGCAAGCGAAGCTCTCATGCAAAATTTTGAGACTTCCGCATATTGTCAACCGTTTGAAGTTTCTTCAACAGACCAGTACGTGCGCCCTGAGTTTTTTGACGCCAACGGATACTGGTATGCCTACGCTTCAGATCCATTGGTTTTACTTGTAAATCAAGAACGCCTTAATGAGAAAAAGATTTTGCGTCCTCACGAATGGACCGATCTTCTTACAGATAGCCTGCGTGGAAGGTATGTTATTCCTGACCCCGCACTTACGTATACGGGCAAGAAGTTTGAATCGCTCTTTTTAGGACAGTATGGTTTGGATAAAGGCGCTCAAATTATCCAAAGTTTGTTTGAAAATGTTGACGCATTTTCTGAGAGTACCTATCAAGCTATTAGAGACACAGGATTTGGCAGGTACAGGGCTTGTGTTTGTCCGTTGAGCGCTGCTTATAGAGCAATTACTAAAGACGATTTTGATAATCTTTCAGTTATTCTGCCAGGCACTTCTTATTTCTCTACGATAAGGTCATTTGTATGTCAGGGGTCAAAACATACGTATTCAGCGTATTTATGGCAGGAATTTATTGCTAAGCGAGATTCTGCTGAACACATGGGAGAAATGGACTCGTTCTTCTCGCCAGTTATTGAGGGAACACCAACGCCTTGGTATGCAGGTCGTCTGAATTTGACAGCAGTAAGTGAATCAATGCAGATAGCTCCTGCTCCAACCGATGCAGAAGGCAATCTCATCAAGCTTGAAGATGTTCATGCTACCTACAGCAAGTTGGTCAACGCATAGTTCTTTTCCATACGTTAAGCATTTGAACACCAAAAAACGGCCCAGGTAACTGAGCCGTTTTGCTTTAAAGGTGGAGTGGCGAGAAGACCGGTTTTCTCGCCAAGAAGCTCTGATGAAGCACTAGACGTAGAAGAGCATCTTGTTGTAACTAGGAACTGGCCACCAGTCGTGTCCGCAGATGAGCTCCATGGAGTCAACAGCGCTACGCAGGCGGGCCATAGCAGGAAGAACCTTATTGCAGTAGTATTCACACTGCTCCTGAGGCTGATCCTTCATCTGGTGAGCTGTGGTATTAATCTCATCAAGGCTGTTAGTAGCTGCGTAAATCTCGTCAATGCCAGCAGTGAGCCTCTCGACAATCTCTGTTTCTGCTGCACTCTTGATGCCAATAGCCTGCTTAGCAGCAACTGAAGAGGCAACATCACTTGAATAGGTAAAGAGGGCAGGCAGGTACATGTGACGCGTCATATACAGCATAGTACGCGCCTCGATGTTAAGGACCTTGGCGTATTGCTCAGCCTTTGCAATGTAGCGAGCCTGAGCTTCTGCCTGAGAAAGAACGCCGTAGCGCTCAAAGAGTTCAATGTTTTCTGGAGCAATCATTGCAGGGAGAGCCTCAGGGGTGGTGCGGAGGTTTGGAAGGCCGCGCTCCTCAGCAAGTTTCTCCCAATCGCCTGAGTAGCCATTGCCCTCAAAGAGGATGCGCTCATGTGCCTTAAAGGTGTCAATAACCCAGCTCAAAGCTTCTTTGGTGAAGTTCTCCTCAGAAACGTCATTAAGATCATTGGCAAAACGGTCACACTGCTCGGCAACAATGGTGTTCAAAATAACATTAGGGTCAGAAAGGTTTTGCTGACTGCCGCACATACGGAACTCAAACTTGTTACCAGTGAATGCGAAGGGGCTCGTACGGTTTCTGTCCGTATTGTCTCTAAGAACTGCAGGAAGTGTTGGTACACCCAGATCCATACGAGTGCGCTTTGCCCCGTGGACATCGGAGCCAGTGATAAGGTCGTCAACAATAGCAGAGAGAGCATTGCCCAAGAAGACCGAAACAATTGCAGGTGGAGCCTCATTTGCACCAAGGCGGTGATCGTTTCCAGCAGAGGCAACCGACATGCGCAGAAGATCTGCATGGGAGTCAACAGCGGCAACAAGACAAGCAAGGAAGACCAAGAAGCGAAGGTTCTCGCCAGGTTTATCGCCTGGCTCAAGCAAGTTCTCATTGTCTGCAGAGAGCGACCAGTTGTCGTGCTTACCAGAGCCGTTGACGTACTCAAAGGGCTTCTCGTGCTCAAGACAGGCAAGACCGTGATGCGTTGCAAGAAGCTTGAGCTTCTCCATGGTCAAAAGGTTGTTGTCAATAGCAAGTGCACCCTGCTCAAAGACAGGTGCAAGCTCATGCTGGCAAGGTGCAACCTCATTATGCTTGGTCTTTGCAGGAATGCCCAGCTTCCAGAGCTCATCATCAAGCTCTTTCATGAAGTTGTTAACGGTTGGACGAATGGCACCAAAGTAGTGCTCATCAAGTTCCTGACCCTTACTTGGCTCACAACCAAAGAGGGTACGGCCACAAAGGATAAGGTCAGGACGTTGTTCAAAGTGCTCCTCTTTGATAAGGAAATACTCCTGCTCTGGACCAATGTTTGTAACCACACGGGAAGGCTTTTGACCAAAGAGTGAAAGTACGCGCTTTGCTTGCTCCTCAAGGGCAACTTGAGAGCGAAGCAGTGGAGTGCGCTTATCCAGTGCTTCTCCGGTGTATGAAATAAATGCTGTTGGAATGCAGAGAACTTCGTCTTTGATGAAGGTTGGACTTGCAGGATCCCAAACCGTGTAGCCGCGAGCCTCAAACGTGGCGCGCAGACCGCCAGAAGGGAAGCTTGATGCGTCAGGCTCACCTTGTACCAGCTCTTTTCCCGAGAAAGACATCAAAATAGTGCCGTTTCCCTGAGGTGTCATAAAGCTGTCGTGCTTCTCAGAGGTAATACCTGTGAGAGGTTGGAACCAGTGAGTAAAGTGAGTAGCACCCTTTTCAAGTGCCCACTCTTTCATGGCATGAGCAACCTCGTTTGCAATGTCGAGGTCAAGCGGTTTGCCGTCCTGGATGACACTACGAAGTTTCTTGTACGTTGGTCTTGGCAGACGTTCTTGCATGTCTGCGTCAGTAAATAGAAGTGAGCCAAATTCCTGAGAAACTTTGTCGTGAGCCACAGCTCCTCCTTGTAGGTAAATGCTGGCAGTTGGTCTGTTTTCTTGCGTGCTCAGCACGTTATGCTGGTTGCTATTTTCGCACGTTTGACACAGTGTGAGTGGCAAGGATACAAACGGAAACATAACGATTACAAAAATTTTAGCTGCCACCAGAAGAGATGTGGGCTTTGTTTCCGTAGGGTCTGGCGCGCATAAGCGGAGGAAGTCTTAGTACAATAGAAGCACACAAACCTAAGAGGAGCAGGTATGTCTGATACTACTATGCCAGGTAATACTACAGATCAAAACGACGCTGCGTCAGCTAAAGAAGATGCAGTTAAACCGCGCAGAACTATTGCCGTTATTGACGGAAACTCACTCATGCACCGAGCGTTCCACGCAATCCGTCAGCCAATGTCAGCACCAGACGGAACGCCAACTGGAGCGCTCTTTGGCTTCTTCAACATGTTTATTAAGCTTGTTGAGTCCTTCTCGCCAGATGGTGTCATTTGTGCCTTTGATAAGGGAAAACCACAGGTTCGCATTGATATGCTGCCGCAGTACAAAGCTCAGCGTCCTCCTATGGACCCTGCTTTGCATGCACAGTTTCCCGTTGTCAAAGAGCTGCTCAAAACGCTCGATGTTCCAGTTTGCCAGCTTGAGGGCTGGGAAGGTGACGATATCTTGGGCACCCTTGCTCGCCGCGGCGAGGCTGAGGGTTACCAGATGCTACTCTTCACGGGTGACCGCGATATGTACCAACTTTCTACAGAAAACGTCAAGATTGTTTCTACGCGCAAAGGTGTTTCTGACGTCTCAATTATGACGCCCGAGACCGTGGCAGATCTCTACGCTGGCATTACGCCAGAGCTTGTCCCAGATTTCTATGGCCTTAAGGGAGATTCTTCTGACAACATTCCGGGTGTTCCTGGAATTGGCCCAAAGAAAGCTGCTGCACTCATTGTTGAGTATGGCTCTCTTGACGAGGTCATTGCCCACGCTGACGAGGTCAAGGGCAAGGTGGGAGAAAATCTTCGAGCCCATATTGATGACGCGCTGCTTTCTCGTAAGGTGGCCACTATTCGCACCGATGCGCCGCTTGATATCAACCTGGAAGACGCTCAGTTCCCAACGTTTGATCCAAATGACGTGGTCAAGGCTTTCTCGGCTTTGGGCTTTACAGGCATGACCTCAAGGCTTGCTCGTATGGCTGGTGGCTCTGCCGCTGGTGCAGTTGCACAAACCGCCTCTGCTACACCTGCGCTTCCTATTCCGTCAGAGTATTTGCAGGCAGGAGACGCATCTGCTGCTCTCACTGCGGCTCTTGAGAACCAGGAGTGGGTTGGCGTTGCAGAGGATTCCGCCGCGGACGCTGGAGTGCTCTTTAGCCTTTCTCGCACACTTTGGGTGTCTACAGAAAAGGCGCTCCTCAAATTTGAGGGAGAAAACGCAACCGCAGCACTCTTGCGTATTTTGCGAGAAGCCCGTGTTGCTGCAGACGATGTCAAGGCATTGCTGCACGAGGTAAGCCCTGTTGATTCGTCTGAGCCACAGAAACTGGATATTGAGACTATCGATTCTGACCGCCTCTTTGACACAGGTGTTGCTGCCTATCTGCTTGAATCTGATCGTTCAAGCTTTGATATCAATGGCTTGGTTGAGCTGTACTTTGGCTCTGAGCTACCTGAGCCAACAGACGATATTCCTGCAGCAGCGCTCCGAGCAGTAGCTGCTAAAGCTCTTGTTCCTGTGCTCACTAAAAAGCTTGAAGACGACGGTTCTTTGGAGCTCTTTACTTCACTTGAGATGCAGCTTTTGCCGGTACTTGCCGCGATGGAGCGTCGTGGTCTCTACGTCGATCCTCAAAAACTTGCTCAGCAGTCTGCCCAGCTAGGGGAAGATATTGCACAGCGCGTGACAAGTATTCACCAGACAGCGGGCGAGGACTTCAACTTGGACTCTCCAAGCCAGCTTTCACATATTTTGTTTGACGTGCTTAAACTTCCAACCTATGGCCTCAAAAAGACGCGCACTGGTTTCTACTCCACCAACGCAAAAGTTCTTGGAGAGCTGGCGCAGGAGTACCAGATTGTTGCTGACGTTCTTGAATATCGTGAGCGCGCCAAGATTAAATCCACCTATCTTGATGCGCTTCCTGCGCTTATTCGTGGTGACAAGCGTATTCACACCACACTCAATCAGACTGTTGCTGCAACCGGCAGACTTTCCAGCTCTGATCCAAACCTGCAGAACATTCCTACCCGCTCTGAGCTGGGGCATCGTGTCCGCACTGCCTTTACCGTTCCCGAGGGCAGCGTTTTTCTCGCCTGCGATTACTCCCAGATTGAGCTTCGCTTGCTTGCACATCTCTCTGCTGACGAGCATCTGGTAGCAGCGTTCAACTCTGGCGCCGACTTCCACGCAGCAACTGCCGCGCGTGTCTTTGGTGTGCCTGTTGAAGAGGTCACCCCGGCACTTCGCAGTCGTGCCAAGGCAGTTAACTTTGGCATTGTCTATGGTCAGCAGGCCTTTGGTTTGGCAACATCTCTTAAGATTTCCCGCAAGGAAGCGCAGGAGATGATTGACCGTTACTTTGACGCATATCCTGGTGTTCGAGCATACCTTGACGATTCCGTCCGCACTGCTCACGAGACTGGTTACGCGGTTACCATGTACGGCCGCAAGCGCCACATTAGAGAGTTCAACCAGTCAAATCGCCAGCTCATTGCCTTTGGTGAGCGCACAGCAATGAATCACCCTATGCAGGGAAGTGCTGCAGACATTATCAAGATTGCAATGATTAATGTCGAGAAACGCCTGCGTGATGAAGGCCTTACGTCAAAATTAATTCTTCAGATTCACGACGAACTTGATCTAGAGGTTCCAGAGTCAGAAATTGAGACTGTTTCTAAGCTGGTTAAAGAGACCATGGAAGATGTTGTGACTCTGCGAGTTCCTTTAATTGCTGATGTCAGCTATGGTTCTAACTGGGCTGAAGCAAAGTAGATGCGTAAGTACTACGTTCTAGAGGAGATTTTATATGGAGGCAGCAACCTCATACATGCACGTTACCGTCTATACAGATGGTGCATCTCGAGGAAACCCTGGACCTGGTGGTTATGGGGCAGTGCTTCTGTATACCGATCCTTCTGGTCAGCAGCATACAAAAGAGTTTAGCCAGGGTTATAAAACTACTACAAATAACCGTATGGAGCTTCTTGGCGTTATTGTTGCACTTGAAGCTCTTAAACGCCCTTGTCAGATAGAGCTTTATTCCGATTCCAAGTACGTTGTTGATGCGTTTAATCAAAAATGGGTTTCGGGATGGATTAGAAAAGGTTGGAAAACTGCATCTAAAGAACCTGTCAAAAACGTAGACCTTTGGAAGCGCCTCCTTGCTGCTATGGAGGACCACGAGGTGAGCTTCAAATGGGTCAAGGGCCACGCTGGTCATCCGCTTAATGAGCGCTGCGATCAGCTGGCAACTGAGGCTGCTGACGGCTCCAATCTTCTTGGTGATCAAGGATTTTTTGCAGATTAGTCATTGCTGCAACCCTAGGTACATAGGACGAGAAGATTTTCTCGTCACACGTGATTTATACAAGAAAACAGCCGCCTGAGCGGGCGGCTGTTCTTAGTTACATGAGGTATGCAATCTTTAGTAGCCAAATACGGTATAGCCAACAAGACCTGGTCCGGTATGAACAACAAGGTCCGAGCCAGCCTCAACATACCTAAAGTCAGTGACATTGGGGATTGCTTCTTTAATCATAGCCTCCATTTCGGAGTAAATGATATTAGGAGCAGAGCAGCAAATTCCTACATGAACGTGATCAAACTGTTGAGCAAAAGCTGCTCCCAAAGAAATTTGTCCTTCAAGAGATTTATGCCAACCTCGAGTCTTTTTAGCAATAACGTACTTACCGTTTTCATCACAGGTAAGAACTGGCTTGATGTTTAATATGGAGCCAATACGATAGATTGTCTCGGAAATACGGCCACCTTTGCGCAGGTACTCAAGGCTTGGAACAGAGAAGTATACGCGTGTGTTACGAGAGGCTTGGTCAAGTTTTGGACTAATCTCTTCAAGAGAAAGGCCTTGTTCAATAAGGCGTTGAGCTTCAATAACAATAAGACCGGAAGCAATACCAATGTTTTTGGTATCAACAACGTAGATAGGGAAATCCTTAACAGACTCAGCAATCATGCGAACGGTATCGCAGGTAGCTGAAAGACCAGAAGAAATTGCTACGTAAACTGCACCCTCATAGCCTTCTGCTTTTGCTGTATCAAAAGCAGCCTTGATTCCTTCAGGAGAAGGAAGAGAGGTCTTTGGAACCTCTTGTTCAAAGCGGGCAACCAGTTCTGCAGGAGTGATGGTTACTCCAGACTCAAAAGTAGATCCATCAGAATAGTTAATGCGAAGTGGGGTAATGCGAATATTGTGCTCAGCAACAAAATCAGGTGGGACATTAGTTCCTGAGTCCGTGATAATAGCAATTCGTTTAGTATCCATTGTTTGCTCCAAACACCTAGATGCTATAAGTAGCTAAACGGTACGATTTTACTATTCATATTTTACATAGAGATATACCTCGTTTTCACGAGATATGACAAGTTGCCTTTATAGTCAGATAGACGGTAAACTAAATACGGCTTAAGAAAACAATAGTATTCAAACACCCAAAAGGAACGGCAAATAATGTCCAGCATTTATAGAGAGCCTGCTGTGGTAAGAAGAATTGGACAGCGTTCCTCTCTAAAAAAGATTACATCTAATAGCACTATTGCAGCAGCAGTTATGGTGCTTGCAGCTCTTATTGCATTTGTAGTTGCTAATTCTCCCGCTCATAAAATTGTTCGAGAAGTTCTAGAAGTTGAAATGAGTTTTTCCCTTGGAATAATTCATGTTCACATGGCTCTAGAAACCTTTGTGAATGATTTTCTGATGGCTATCTTTTTCTTGCTGGTAGGCATTGAGCTCAAATATGAGGTAACTGTTGGCCAGCTCAGAAAGCCTAGGCAAGCAATGCTTCCGATGCTTGCTGCTGTGGGTGGTGTTGTAGTTCCTGCCCTTATTTATTTGGGATTTAACGCAAGCACTGCTCCTCATGGATGGGCAACCCCTATTGCAACTGATATTGCATTTGCGCTTGGAGTTATGTCTTTGTTAGGAAACAGGATTAGTCCACAAACTAAGGTTTTCTTCCAAACACTTGCTATTGCAGACGATATCTTGGCAATTGTAGTTATTGCGCTTTTCTATGGTCAGACGCCAAATATTGCTTGGTCAGCGGCTTCTCTTGGAGTACTTGTTATTTTGTGGGGAATGAATCGCCTAAAGATTTATGCTTCCGGACCGTACCTGCTTGTAGGAATGGTTCTTTGGGTTTGTATGTACCACTCGGGAATTCATGCTACTCTTGCAGGCGTTCTTCTTGCATTTTTCTTACCGTCTCACTCTGACGTTCGCCTAAGTAAACTGGGAAGTTGGCTCTCAAGGCAAGCTCGTGAACTTGAAGATTACTATGACGACGAGCATCACGTTTTAGGTCAGCATGATTTCACACATGGAGCAAACACAATTGAGCAGGTTATGCATCATGTAACACCACCGCTTCAGCGCGTTGAGCACTATATTTCCGTCTTTGTTAACTTTGTTGTTCTGCCTATTTTTGCGTTTGTAAATGCACAAATTACCCTTGTAGGAGCAGATTTTGGTGCTCTATTAAGCAGCACTGTTGCTCGCGGAGTATTTTTTGGTGCTGTTTTTGGAAAGCCTCTAGGAATTATTTTTGTAACGCTCTTGCTGGTCAAATGTAAGATTTGTAAGCTTCCCGCAAAAGTTGACTGGATTCAGATTTGTGCTGTTGGCCTTATGGGAGGCTTAGGCTTTACCATGTCTATTCTTATTTCTAATCTTGCATTCCCAGATGCAGGTGAGATTCTTGCAGCTAAAGTAGCTGTTCTTACTGCGTCATTTGCTTCTGCAATCTTAGGTCTTTGCTTTGTACACGTTACAGAGTTTTACAAGAGTCAAAAGAACAGCAGCGCGCCGGAAGATTAAAGTTACTCAACAGTACCGTAGGTAAAGCCCCAACCGTGTGCCGTAACAATTGAGTTAATCTGATCACAGAGGCGAGCGCGGACATACGTGCCCGACGGAATCAGTTCAATAACTTCTTGCAAATCTTCTTCAAGATCGTCTACTTCAGCTTGAATCAGCACGTCAACCTTAGTGACTGTGCCCGAAGGTTTGCGCTTATAAAGATTGTCAACAAGGTGCTGGAGCTCGCCATATGCCTCCGAGCGCATGCCAGGCTGTGTAGAATTTGCCATGATTCTCCTTGTCGCGTCAATTTTTAAATCACCTATACTTTGTATCACGCAGAGACCAAAAAGGGGAGAGTTATGTTTGAGCTAGTTTCTCGAGAGCTATTTCAGCCAAAGTCAATCGCTCAACAAAACGCTTATCAAAAGATGAGTGACGCTGAGCTTAACCAGGCTCTTGAGCTTATTGGACAAGAAGCTCGTGCACTTGGCGAGAAAAACCTCATGCTTGATATGGCTCGCGGAAAGCCCAGCCCTGCGCAGACTGCATTGTCTAAGCCTATGCTCGATGAGCTGAACTCTACTTCTGACCTAACTGACAACGGCTCTTTTGCAGACAACTACGGAGACCCCTGGGGCCTTCCTTCTGCGCGAGCCTTCGCTGCAGAACTCACAGGCGTACCTGCTGATCAGGTCATTGTAAATGGCTCTTCAAGCCTTAACCTTATGCATGACATCATTTCTCATGCTGTTACCCACGGTCTTGCTGGTCAGCCTTCTTGGTCAGAACAGATGGCGGCTGCAAAGGCTCAGGGCGCTACACTTAAGTTTCTTTGTCCTGCTCCAAGCTATGATCGTCATTTTGCCATTTCGCAGCATTATGGCTTTGAAAACATTGCTGTACCAATGACTGAAGACGGTCCAAATATGGACATAGTCAAGGAGCTTGTTGAGAACGACAGCTCTGTTAAGGGAATTTGGTGTGTACCGCGTTTTGCTAATCCTACCGGTATCACCTATTCAGACGAGGTTGTTCGCGCGTTTGCAAACCTTAAACCTGCAGCTCCTGACTTTAGAATTTTCTGGGATAACGCCTATGCATTCCACGCTTTTGTATCAGAATCTGAAGCTCCTCAGCTCCTTAATATCTTTGATGCTCTTGCAGAGGTTGCTGCTGCAGAGAACACTCAAAAGAACCTGGTTATTGCTTTTGCCTCAACGGCAAAGGTAACTTTCCCAAGTTCAGGAATGGCATGGGTTGCCGCAAGCCCAGCGGACATTAAAGAGATTCAGAGCGCGTTCAAGGTTGCTCGTGTTTCTCCCGAGAAAATCTCTCAGCTGGCGCATGTGCGTTTTCTCAAAGATGCTCAGGGTGTTGCAGCTCATATGCAAAAGCATGCCGAGCTGCTCCGACCACGTTTTGAACTGGTCGAGCGCAAATTGCAGGAGGGCCTTGGAGATTTAGGCGTTGCAACCTGGTCTCATCCTAAAGGTGGCTACTTTGTCTCGTTTGATGGACCCGTTGGCTCTGCACGCGCAATTGTTTCTCGCGCACATGAGCTGGGTGTTACTACGACGCCTGCAGGTGCTACGTGGCCAGGTGGTAAAGATCCTTTTGACACCAATATCAGGATTGCTCCAAGTTATCCATCGTTAGAAGAACTTGATGCCGCTCTTGATGTCTTTATTGTTGCTGTTAAACAGGTAAGTGCTCGACTGGCAAAAGTTGATCGCGGCCAGAGTGTCTGGGGATAGCTTGTGTAACTTTGGTATATGTAGGTAAGAAGTAAGTTCGACATATAAAAGTTTGAAGATATTGGAAGGATTTTGAAAATGGCTGTTTATCAAGACAAAGCAAAAGATCGTATTAAAAAGGGCTTAAGACGCATGACATCAATTGTCGAGAAGGGGCGTGCTGAAGACTTCAAAGAAGCTGATACACGAAAGATTGTTTCAGACATCTTATGCGAATACCTTGGCTGGGATAGGTTTGACAATGTGACAGCAGAGCAAATGATTGGCTCACGCTTTGCGGATTATGTTGTTCGCACATCTGATGAAGAAGTATTTGTTGTTGAGGTTAAGCAGATTGGTCTTAAGCTTAAGGAAACGCACCTCAATCAGGCGCGTCAATATGCTGTTGATGAAGGCATTGACTGGATTATTCTCACAAATGGCGATGACTGGCAGGTCTATCGCACTACGCTAGAAGGTAAAATCCCTGTCACAAAGTTAGTATTTAGAGTCACTATTTCCGACAAGGAAATAGCTCCAGCACAGAAAACCGAGTTGCTTTATCTGCTCTCTGAAGAAGCACACCGCAAGAATGAGATTGATGATTATTACCAGAGACGCATTGCTCTTTCTGGAGAAAACCTCGCAGATCACATCATTTCAAATGAGGTTATTAATAAACTAAGAATCGCTATCAAGAACACAACAGGGCAGAACCTGAAAAATTCAGAAATTGCAGAAGCTCTTGTAGCACGTTTATTCTTGCCTGAAAAGGTAACGGATGATAGTCGCAAAGCAATCGCAAAGATGAAAAAAGATGAGCGTAAGAAACCTGTAACGAAGATGAAAACTGTATCTGAGGAAGAATAGACCGGCCTTCTGATTGACGTTTGATGCAACTATTAAACGTGTAAAGCCACTATCGAATGGCTACGAGCTCATACCAGACAGCATAGATCCTACTTTTAGACCTTAGATATTTGACTTCAACGAGATTGACACACAGCCCGTCTCCATTATTGGTGAGGTTGTGTGGTATTTAGTGCCTTTTGGATTTGAAATTTAAAGGGAGGGGAAGAAAGAGATGGGTAAATCAAAGCGTGTCATTTCGGAAAAAGAGCAAGCAATGATTGATAAGATGCTTGATAAATCGCAAGAAGCATTCATTATGGCTATCGAAATTTACAATCGCCCGTCAATCAAATATAGAGTTGAAGGCTTTTCATTCTTTATATGTAATGCCTGGGAGCTTATGTTAAAAGCTCAAATTATTAAAGTAAGTGGATACGACAATCTTTTCTATATAAATAGAAATGGCGAGCGTAGAACAATTACGCTCAAGAAAGCTCTTACAAAAACTCTCTCTAATAAAAAATCCCCTGTTACGAGGAATTTAGAAGAGATTATAGAATTAAGAAATACAAGCACACATTTTATTGTTGAAGAGGATAACCAGATATATCTAGGTCTTTTCCAAGCTAGTATTACAAACTATGAGCAGTACATGAATAAATGGCATAAACGTAGGATTGCTGATATTTTTCCAAGCAATTATTTAACTCTTAGCATTAATGCAAAGATATATGACACAAAGGATGTTTTAGCGAAATATCCTGATGATGTTGCCTTAGCACTAATAGGTAGGCAAAAGCATATTTCTGAGAATGAAGAGATATCAACTAGTAAAAATTATAGTTGCGTAATCAAGCAAGAATTGGTCTTGACAAAGAAGGCTTCTGACAGTTCTAGAAAAGTAGCAATTGTTCCTGCGTCGAAAGCCGATGAGAGTGTCACTATTGTAGAAAAATTTAAAGATCCTAGTAATAGCCATCCTTATTCAGTTGGTGAATGTATCTTAGAAATCAATAATCAGCTGAAGAAACGAGGGGTTACTTTATATATAGGTGATGAAATAAAAGATAAATTTACAACAAATGATTTCCAAATTTTTGCTGAACAGTATGGGTATAAGGAAAACCAAAAGTATTGCTATACACATATTATTGGTCAGAGCCAAAATAGAACATATTCTCAATTAGTAATAGATGAAACAGTTGAGTCATTGACAAGAAATAATAAATTGATTGGTGAGTTGAAAGAACTAAAGAAAAAGAGGGCAGCCCAAGGGGCAAAGGAATTCTAAACTACCAGCAAGTAAACTTGACTGCGTCTACTCCCATTCGGGAACCCAGCACTAATCCTGTCTAGGGGGCTGCCTCTTAGTTATAAGTGTATCAAAGTGCATGTAGGTGTCAATAAGCTTAGTAGTGTTAGTTTTTCTGTTCCAGCTTATTGCTTCTGCCATATTCCCTAGAGCTTAGCGAGAAGCAAGAAAAAGATTACTGACAGCTCAACGATAATGACAGAAAGATGTATCTCATATTTATCCATGGCAATTATCCTTTCTGTGTTGTAAGACAAGAGTAGGTGTTAGGTAACGTAAGTAAGGAGAAAGTATGAATGCGAAAAAGATTGCTGTAGCAGTTGCAGGAGCAGCTTTAGCTCTTACTTTAGGAGCTTGCTCTGGGCAACCACAGGGGAATGCAACAAACCAGCAGCAAGCAGCACCTGTTGAGCAGAAAAAACCACTTGACCTTACAGGCAAATGGCATGCAACTAACTCAGCTGATGAGTCTTCAGCTACCTTTGAAGCAGAGATTAAAGACAATGTGATCACGATTTATTTTGTTGATAAGAAAGCAGACACTAAGTCGCTTTACTGGCAAGGCACAGCACCAGCTCCAGATACGACAGATGATAAATACAACTTTACTAGTCAAGCAGATACTGACGCTCTGTCAAAATCACTCTTTGGTTCACAGGATAAAACTAAGGACTTTAAGTACGAAAATGGCGTACTTTCCTTTGATTTCTCTGCTTTAGGAACAACTAAGACTATAAAGATGGAAAGAGAGTAACTAACAAAAAAGCCCTCTGCGTCCACCAAGATACAACAGAGGGCTGCTTCCACATTTCGTTAGGAAGGTACATACATTATGCCACGTAAACGCCCCTCATGGGGTTTCCTCATGGGGTTCAAATCAGCCAATGGGTCCTTGGAAAGCGCAGAATCCGCTACATGGCAGACACAGGAGACGGCAGCGGGTTCACAAGACACCCTGAGACCGTCTACGGCACACGCAAGCAAGCTGATGAAGTATTAAAGCGCAAAGACGCATAGAACACAGCCAAGACAAGCCTGTACCAACGCTACAGCACGCCTATGAAACGTGGCTCCTCTCAGAAATGAAAGATAAGCTTAAACGTGGCGAATTAAGAGCTAGTACTTACACAATGTACATAAGGTATTGGAATTGCCGTGTAAAGCCTGTATTTGCCAACTTACCAGTAAGCGTAATCAAGCCAGCTGATATTCAAGAGTGGTTGCTTGGACTTAAAAAGTCATCAGCGAATAAATCTCTTATGCTCCTGAAACAAGTGCTTGATAAATGCGTTATGTTTGAGACAATCCAGGCTAATCCCGCTGCAGTGTCCTTTAGGATGCCTAAGACAGTAACAGAACGTAATAAAGAAGTGTTTGCCTTAAGAGATCTCCTCAAAGCCATTGAAGCTGCGAAGGGCACTCCAGCGTATTACATAGCTGTATTGTGTGGCATTGGCTCATGTAGAGTTGGTGAAGCTATGGGAGTTAAGGCTGAGGATATTAAGCCTTATGTTTACAAGGATAAGATTTTTGCTGTCATAGACTTACAGCGTCAATATTCATCTGCAAACACAGTAGATGACATGCTAAAGACAGGTAACAGCAAAAGACCAATCATCATCCCAGAACCATGGTCAAAAGAGTTCTTAGAAGCCAAGAGTGGATGGTTGGTTGATAAAGGCAACGGAAAGCCTATTTCTCAATATGTTATGAGGAATATATGGCATGATGCGCTTACAGCTAATGGCATTGATATAATTCCGTTGAAGAATTTGAGGAATTCTTGGCGTACTATCATGTGTTGGGAATTAAAAATTGACGCTGACTATGTTGAAAGAATGATGGGTCATGCTGGAAAGAATGTTGGAGAGATTTATTACGACCGACCGCAATGGCAACAGTTTGCTGATGTCATAGGGGAAGCGTGGATAAACTATTTTGAGAACGCTTAGGACATTTTAGGACACAGACTGTTTTTATATAGCCTTTTAACTGCTATTTTATAATAATGCCGTATCTTGAATATGTGTTTAGAAAAAGCGATTGGATATTGAATGCCAACTAATACTTCAAAGACAGAGCTCACGCCAGAACAGAAGGCTGAAAAAGAGCTGGTTGCCATGGCTAACCAGGCAGCAAAAAAGAAGGCAAAGAACCGCAAACCCGATGAGGCTCCTAAAAAACCAGGTCCTTCTACAGGTGTGAAGATTGCTATTGGTGTTTTCTCGCTGTTTATTGCCGTTTCTATGATGTTACCATCGCTGGCCAGCATTTTCTCTCATTCGCAAAAGCAAAATCAGTCTCAGCAGACTTCTCCTGATGCTATTAATCAGGTCTATCAAAAGCAGGTAGAAGATAAAGAGTCTGCTATTAAGTCAAATCCAGATAATCTTCCAGCTCATCTTGATTTGGCTCGCACGTATGTGAGTTGGGGAATGGCACTCAAGAGTTCTTCCCAAGATGATTCTGTTCAGAAGCAGTCTTTACAGCTGATAAACAAGGCAATTGCCGAGTATGATACCTATCTTGCTTCAAATGATTCCGATGAGGTTCGTGTTGACAGAGCTATTGCACAGTTCTATGCGGGAGATCAAACAGGTGCCGTTGAGGCGCTTAAGGCAGTAACAGATCGTTCTCCAAATTATGCCAATGGTTGGCTTAATTTGGGAATGATGTATCGTGTTACTGATCAAGTAGATCTTGCAAAAGAGGCCCTGCAAAAAGCAATTGAAAAGGATTCTGATAATAGTGCGGGTGTGAGGGATAATGCACAAAAAATTCTTGATGCATTAAATGGAAATACCTCCACTTCTTCAAATAACACTAAGTAAGGAGGAGTTGTGGCACTTGAAATAAGCTCTGAAATTACAGATGCAAAGGCAATTATTCATATTGAGGGCGAGGTAGACGTATCAAACGCCTCCGAGCTTCGTGATGCTTTGGATACTGCGCTCGCCGATGGAGTAAAAGAAGTCGAAGCTGATTTTACTGAGGTAGCTTATATTGATTCGACGGGCATTGGCGTTTTAGTGGGTGCTGCACATCGAGCGCAAGAGAGTGGTTCTGTGCTTGTTGTTGCAAATCCTCAGAAAAACGTGGAGCGTGTCTTTACGCTTCTTGGGGTTGATAAAGACCTTAACGTTCGCAAGTAGGTTTAGTAACTTGCAAGCTCTTTGATGTATCTGTTCAAAGAGCTTGTTTATGTTTGTTCCAGAAAGGTATTGCTTGTGTTTGGCATTGGAGAAACAGAGCTTGTACTAATTTTGCTCTTTGCATTTTTAGTATTTGGCCCTGATAAATTACCTGGCATGGGTCGCACGCTTGGTCGTGCTCTTAGACAGTTCCAGAATGCGCAAGAAGGCTTTAATAAAGTTGTTCGTGCAGACTTACTTGATCCTGCAGCGGACGCACTTCACGAGAAGCCCAAGCGCTCCGAGCAGCTCAAAAATGCTGCATCTGATGCTGACCGTGAGGATACTGACCATCAGGAGACCTTTGCTGAGCGTCGTGCTCGTCTAAAGGAGGAGCGCGAGGCAGCAGAGAAGGCTGCCGCTGAGGCTTCTGAGCAGAGTAAGCAAGCTGAGCAGACCAAGGAGGTTGAGCAGCCAGAAACCACTTCCGGTAGCGAAACTCCTGCAGCTGCACCACAAGCTACGTCTTCTGTTGCTTTTTCCGATGATTCTGCAGAGGCAACTGAGCAGATAGCACCTAAGGCTGCTGAAGAAGCTCCTGCTGCAGCTCCATCTGCAAAAGACTTGTATAACCTTGGGTCGGCGCGTTCTTCTCGCTCTATAGCAGAAGACAAGAAAGAAGAAGTTGCTGGAGAGGAGGGAGAAAGCCAGGACGCATAAGTCCAGCTTTCGTGTGTAATGCCTATTACTCCAGCTCGCATGCCACTTTTTGATCACCTGGGAGAACTTCGTCGTCGTGTGACTATTGTGGTGGTATCGCTCTTTGTTACTGCAATCATTATTTACTTTGCAACACCGGCGTTAATTGAGATTTTGATTGACCCTATCAGGGAGTTTTTAACTGACGGTAAGCTTACCGTCATCTCGGTTCTTGGCGGCTTTAGTATCAGGTTTAAGGTGGCTTTCTTCTTCTCGGTGATTATTTGCACGCCTATTATCATCTGGGAGATCATGGCATTTTTCTTGCCTGCACTTAACGCTAAAGAGCGTAAGTGGGTTGTTCCTACCGTAGCTGCCATGATTACCTTGTTCTTTTTGGGTATGCTATTTTGCTATTTTGTCATTCTGAACACCGCTATTGGTTGGATGATTGGCCAGTCGCAGGAGTTTGCGTCAACCATTAATGAAGCAAGCGATTATCTCAACATTATTATGATGTTTGAGATTGGTTTTGGCGTTGCATTCCAGCTTCCTTTGGTTATCTTCTACCTGGCTATTCTTCATCTTGTTCCTTACAAGGACATGCGTGAACAGTGGCGCTACGTCTATGTTGGACTGATGATTCTTTCTGCAGTAGTCACTCCTGATGCATCTCCTGTCACCATGATTTTGATGTTCGCAGCCCTTATTTTGCTGTACGAAGTTGCTCTAGCAGTTGCTCGTTACGTCATTATTGCTCGTGATGGCAAAGCCGCTCTTAAGTGGAGCCGCGAGGACTACGAACAGCATGAGCTGGAGAAAATTCAGTAATTTCGCTTTTACCTTGGAGAGTGTTGTTCTTTGATTCTAGTTGTTACCGAGAAAAACGACGCAGCACAGCAGATTGCTCGCCTTCTGTCTGAATCGGGTAAGCCTGAGGCAGACAAGGTATACAACACTCCTGTTTATCGTTTTAGACGTGGCGGAGAGGACCATGTTGCTATTGGTCTTCGCGGTCATATCTTGCAGCCTGATTTTCCTTTAGCTCTCAAGTTTGATAAGGAAGAGGGCTGGTACGGAGAAACTGCAGGAGGAGAGCATCTTCCTGCAGATGTTCCAGATGGCCTTGAGCGCCCTCCTTACAAGGTTAAGCGTAAGCCTTTTATGGCAGACGGCGTTGACCTTAAAGGCTGGAAAATCCCCAGTTTGCCCTATTTGATTTGGGCTCCTGTAGATAAACAACCTGCAGAAAAAGAAATTATTCGAGCACTTAAGAACCTTGCTAAAAAGGCGGAGTCTGTCATTATCGGTACAGACTTTGACCGCGAAGGTGAGCTTATTGGCTCTGATGCCTTGGCACAGGTCCTCTCGGTTAATCCTAACCTGGCAGTGTTCCGTGCTCGTTACTCTGCTTTTACTAAGACAGAAATTGAGACTGCCTTCAATAACCTGGTAGACCTTGATTACAACCTGGCTGCAGCGGGTGAGTCTAGGCAGTATATTGACCTCATTTGGGGTGCTGTATTAACCCGCTATCTGACTACCGCACGCTTTGGGGGCTTGGGCAATACGCGCTCAGCTGGTCGTGTTCAGACCCCAACGCTGGCACTTGTTGTTGAGCGTGAGCGTGAGCGTCTAGCGTTTAAACCAGAGGACTATTGGGTTATTTCTGGCGTTGCTGCTCCAGAAGATGATGCTGAAGCAACTTTTAAGATGGTTCACCAGACTGCAAGATTCTGGGATCAAGCTGAAGCAGATGCAGCTTACGCCGTTGTTAAAGATCAAACGCAGGCAACAGTTGTCCAGATTGAATCTCGTAGCAGAAAGCAGCAGCCACCAGCTCCATTTAACACTACGTCACTGCAGGCGGCTGCAGCTGCAGAGGGTATCTCGCCAGCTAGAACTATGCGTTTGGCAGAGTCTCTGTACATGGACGGCTTGATTTCATACCCGCGTGTTGATAACACGGTCTACCCAAGTTCTCTTGACTTGAAAGATTGTGTTCGTACGTTGTCTGCGGTTCCTCAGTATGCTCCTACCTGCAAAAAGCTTTTGGGTCAGCCAAAGCTTCATGCCACTCGTGGTAAGCAGGAGTCTACCGACCATCCACCAATTTACCCAACGGCAGCAGCAAATCCAGATGCTTTGCAGCCTGCAGCTTGGAAGCTCTATAACCTGATTGCTCGTAGATTCCTTGCAACTCTTATGGGTCCAGCCACTATGAGTGGCACTAAGATCACGCTTGATGTTGCTGGTCAGCCGTTTGTTGCAAACGGAACCGTGCTGGCAGAGCCAGGCTTTAGAGAGATTTATCCTTTTGGCCTTAAGAAGGATGATCAGATTCCTGAGGTCGGTGAGGGAGAGATTGTCTCTATTCAGTCTTTGTCGCTTGATGCTAAGCAGACAGAGCCACCTGCTCGCTATAGCCAAGGTAAGCTCATTCAAGAGATGGAGAAGCGAGGCCTCGGAACAAAGTCTACGCGTGCCTCCATTATTGATACGCTCTACCAGCGTAAATACCTCAAGAATGATCCTGTTGAGCCAAGTCAGCTTGGTATGGCAATTGTTGATGCGCTTTCGCAGTTTGCTCCACACATTACTTCACCTGATATGACCGCAGAGCTTGAGTCCGATATGACAAGCGTCGCAGAGGGCAAAGATACGCGTGACGGTGTTGTTACCCATTCAAGAGCTTTGCTTGCAGGCATGATTGATACACTTATTGACCATAAAGAGGATCTATCTGAGGCAATTGCTGATGCAGTCACTGCTGACGCAAAGGTAGGAACTTGCCCTAAGTGCGGCAAAGACTTGGTTGCTAAGAGCTCTCTAAAAACCCGTGGAAGCTTTGTGGGCTGCATGGGTTGGCCAGATTGCGATGTCACCTATCCACTGCCTCAGGGACGCGTAGAGCCGCTTGAGGGAGAGGCTGGTGTCTGTCCAGAGTGTGGTGCTCCTCGCGTCAAGGTTCAGCCATTTAGACAGCGTGCGTATGAGACTTGCATCAATCCTGCTTGTCCTACAAACGCAGAGCCAGATCTTATTGTGGGTGAGTGCCCAACCTGCAAGGCAAATGGCAAGCACGGAGACCTGGTTGCTCACAAGTCAGAGCGCACAGGCAAGCGCTTTATCCGCTGCACTAACTACGAGGAGTGCCAGACCAGCTATCCTCTGCCTGCTCGTGGAAAACTCGAGAAGACCGATGAGGTCTGCCCAGATTGTGGTGCACCTATGGTGGTTGTTACTACTCAGCGTGGTCCTTGGAAGCTCTGTCCAAACTACGATTGCCCTGGTAAAGAAAAGAAAACTGCCTCGCGTAGAGGCGCTCGTAAAAGTACTAAGAGCACCAAATCCACCAAAGCAGCAAAAAAGTAAACATATGACGGTGCATCAAGAGGTGCACCGTTTTCGGCAGAACGAGCGTCCCTCTCCAACGCCCGCTCTATACGTATTTTTACCCATTTTTAAGCGCTTTTCATGTGGAAATGCGTAAAACCTTTAGAATATTCATGACGAGAAACACAATCTGTCTGTATCGTGAGATAGTTAAGAGGGAGGGAAGCATGAGCAAAAATACACATACATCACAAGGCTTATCACAAGGCTTGTTTATTACGCTTGAAGGCGTTGATGGCTGTGGAAAGTCAACGCAAGCTTCTCTTCTGCGAGAAGACCTTGAAGCCCTAGGATTTGACGTAGTTTTTGTTCGTGAGCCCGGCGGAACTGCTATTTCTGAGCAGATCAGAGGTGTTGTTCTCAATCCAGAAAACAACATGATGTGCGATGAGTGTGAGCTCTTGCTCTATGAAGCAAGTCGTGCTCAGCTGGTGGGAGAGGTTATTCGCCCAGCTTTAGCCGCTGGCAAGATTGTCCTGTGTGATCGCTTCTATGATTCAACCTTTGCCTATCAAGCTGCTGGCCGTGGTCTTGATACAGATTTGGTACATCGAGCAAATCGTTTGGGAAGTTGTGGAATTTCTCCAGATAAAACCCTTGTCTTTATGCTTGAGCCAACAGTTGCTCATGCGCGCGCAACACAAAATGACGCAGATAGACTAGAGGCAGAAGGCGTTGCCTTTCAGGAGCGTGTTTTTGCTGGCTATAAGCAGCTTCTGCGAGAAGAGCCAGAGCGTGTAAAGGCCGTTGATGCAGATGGCAGCATTGATGAGGTTCGCGCACGTACTCGTCAGCTTTTAGCTGATCTTATTCCTGGTATTTGTGAGCTTGGTGAGTGATGCATTCATGACTCAAGAGAGCGCACATATTACTCAGAATACCTATCCACTCCCTCAGGCATTAATGCGCCTTCAGGATCAACCTCAAGTCCAAAATCTGCTTGCACGCGCACTTCATGAGCATAAACTGAGCCATGCCTATTTGTTTGTTGGCGCTCCTGGTTCTGGCAAGGGTCTTGCGGCCAAAGCTTTGGCACAGTGTGTCCTTTGTGCTCAAGGTGGTGACGCCGCCTGTGACAGCTGCATTCGTATTTCTCGCGGTACTCACCCTGACGTACACGTGCTTACTCCAGCTTCTGCAAATGGCTATCTTATTGAGCAGATTCGTCAGCTCATTGCCGATGTTAGCCTGGCGCCCATGCGTTCTACTCATAAGATTTATGTGATTGACCGAGCTGATTTACTACGAGAAAACTCAGCGAATGCTCTGCTTAAAACTATTGAGGAGCCGCCTGCAGACACCATTTTTATTCTGTCTGCTCGTTCTTCTTCTGCGGTACTTCCCACTATTGTTTCTCGCTGCCAGGTTGTTGCGTTTAGAACGCTGACTGACGCTGCAGCAAAAGCTGCTATTATGCGAGAAATTGCTGCTACAGAGCAAGAGGCTCGCATAGCACTTGCAGTAACAGGTACTCCTAGCAGAGCTGTGGAGTTTTTGCAGTCTTCTACACGAAAAAATATTCGCAGACAGCTCATTGATGTTTTTGGCAATCTGCTCAGAAATGACTCGTGGGATGTGCTTACTTCTGCAAAAGAGCTGATAGAAGCTGCAAAAATCCCTCTAGGGGATGTAAAGCGAGCTCAAGAAGAGGCCCTTGCTCAAAGTGAAGATTTTCTTACCAGCGCTGCGTTAAAGCAGGTAGAGGCAGCAAATAAGCGAGAACTCACAGCGCGTGAGCGTTCGGGTATCATAGAAATGTTGGCAATTCTGGAATCGCTTCTTCGTGATGTTCTTTTGTGCTGCGAAGCAGTTGATGAAGAAATAGTAAATGCGGATGCAGCGGGCGTTATTGATCGTGTTGCATCTCAAACTCATACCCAGGGTGTTTTGGGGGCTTTAACTGCCGTGCAAGAGGCCCAATACAACCTGGACCGCTCTGTTTCTCCCCAGCTAACCCTTGAGGTTATGCTGCTGCATATCAAGGAGGCACTTACATGCCCACCGTTGTCCCGGTGAAGTTTGAATACGCCGCTCGTGACCTTTGGTTTGACCCAAAGGAGTCCGGTGTTCTTGAAGGTGACCACGTTATTTGTCAGACCGAGCGTGGTTTAGAGATTGGTCTTGCTGTTGCCGATCCTCGTGAGATTTCTCAGGAGGAGTTTGAGTACAAGACAAATAAAGCTGAGCTCAAAGACGTTGTTCGTGTAGCAACTGAAGACGAT
This sequence comes from uncultured Atopobium sp., assembly GCA_902373375.1. Lineage (GTDB taxonomy): Bacteria > Actinomycetota > Coriobacteriia > Coriobacteriales > Atopobiaceae > Lancefieldella. The sequence continues at coordinate 4,193 of CABKMA010000003.1, read as the reverse complement.
CTTTCTCGCGCAGAAGAGCTTGCCGCTAAGGGCGAGGCTGCGCTTCCTATATTCAGAAAGTTTGCTGTTCAAGAAGAACTTGAGATGAAGCCCATTGGTGTTGAGTACCTTTTTGATGGCGAGAAGGTCGTGTGTTACTTCTCGGCTGATGATCGTGTGGACTTTAGGCAGCTTGTTCGTGAGCTTTCTCATGAGCTTCATGAGCGTATTGATATGCGTCAAATTGGCGTTAGAGAAGAAGCTGCGGTTATCGGCGGTTATGGTCACTGCGGACAAGAGCTTTGCTGTAGAAGGTTTGGCCTCTCCTTTGAGCCAGTTTCTATTCGTATGGCAAAAGAGCAGGATTTGCCTTTGAACTCCACTAAGATTTCTGGTGCGTGCGGCCGCCTAATGTGCTGCTTGCGTTATGAGTTTGAAGCCTATCGTGACTTTAAGAACCGTGCTCCAAAACGTAACGCTGTCATTGAGACTCCTTTGGGCATGGCAAAAATTGTTGAGTACAACACACCAAAAGAAGAGATTGCGCTTCGTCTTGAGAGTGGCAAGGTAGTACGCATTCCTCTTGCTGATATGGACACATCTCCTGCGGCTCAACAGAAGTCAGAAGATTTGAGCTGTTCTTGTAGGCCAGATAGCGTTTCTCGCGCTGCCCTTGAGCGCCTTGAATCTGTTGAGGTTCAGATGGCACTGGCAGAGTTGGATAGAGCTAATGGCTTGATTGTTGATGAAGAACCAGAGATTAACCCTGATCTTTTTGTTACTGAGGCTCCAAGACGCAAACGTGAACGCTTTGAGCAGGGTAGAGAAAATAGGCAGGATAACGCTCAGGAATCTGGTGCAAGAAACGCTCGAGAAGAGCAGGGAGCTCAAAGTTCTTCTCGCACCCGACGCGTAAGAACTTCAAAGAACGCTCAGGTAAATCCCGGTTCTAGCACCTTTGATGCTACAACAGATACACTGCGTCGTACGCGCCGCCGCCATCATGCAACAGAAGAGGGCACTGCAAATGCTCAGGCATCTCAGAAGAGTGAGCAGAGTACAGCTCCTGCACAAAAGCAGTCTCAGGGTAAGCGCTTTAGAAGAACGGACGCTCCTCAGACGCCACAGAAAGCTGATGAGACACAGGCTCCAGTTCGCGCAAAGAGAACTCGTCGTCCAGGCGACAGAGCAGGTATGAAGGCTCAGAGTGCTTCACAGGGTGCTCCACAGAATGCCTCTGGTTCTAACGGTGCTTCTAATGCTGCGTCTAGAGACGTTCAGCCTCAAAACGCTGCACGTCGTAGGCACAGAAGAGCAGGACGCGATGATCGCGGACGCGGTTCAAAGGACAACGCGTAATGTATACACTCAAGACCGAATATGCCTTTGACTCGGCCCATTTTCTTACAAACTACTATGGCAAGTGCGAGAACCTCCACGGGCATCGCTGGCATGTGACTGCCTGCATTTCTGCTGCAGAGCTTGGTGAGTCTGGTACAGAAAAAGATATGGTTATGGACTTTGGCGTCTTTAAGCGCAAGGTCCGCGCGCTGTGTGACTCTCTTGATCATACGTTTTTGATTGAGGAGGGATCTCTTTCTGAAAAGACACTGAACTGTCTTAAAGAAGAGGGTTTCTCGCTTACGTTGTTGCCGTTTAGAACAACAGCAGAAAATCTGGCTAAGTATCTGTTTGAGCAACTTGAGGCAGAGGGATTGCCTGTATCTTCTGTTGAGGTTGATGAGACTCCCAATAACTGTGCCATTTATTCAAAAAATATGAAATAACCTGTTGTTTTTGAAGACAGCGTGAGCAACATAACCTTGATGGGTATACTCTACGTATGTAGAGGTTTTATCTTTTGGTGAGGTGGAATTTCATGGCTCACGGCGCATTGCGGGGTGTCAATTTAACCGGTTGGCTTACGCTTGAACCGTGGGTAACTCCTGAGCCATTTGCACGTACAGGCTGCGTTGATGAGGCTCAGCTCATTAAAGCACTGGGCGTTGAAGACTACCACAATCTTGTTAAAGCCCATCGTTCTTCATTTATTCAGAGTTCTGACTTTGTCAGCATTGCTGCTCGTGGTTTTAATGCGGTAAGAATTTCTGTACCTTGGTACGTTTTTGATGAAGAAGCTGCAGGGACTCCATATGTTAGCTGCATTACTGAGCTTGATAAGGCTCTTGAATGGGCAGAGGAGCTTGGTCTATACGTTATTTTTGTACTGGCAGTAAATCCAGGTCTGCCAGATGGTTTGAATGATCAGCCAGGTGGTGCTCCACGCACTAGAATTTCTGGGGAGAAGTCGCTTTCTATTCTGCATAAGCTTGCCCTTCACTACGCTCACCGCAGTGGATTTTATGGCATTGAGGTAGCCGATGAGGTTAAGCCTCGTGTGCGCAAGGGCTTTAAGCTCACAGATGGCATTCCTGGTCACTCACTCAGAAACTATTATCGCCGTGCGTATGAGACCATTAGATCTGTGGCAGGAGAAGAGCCTGTGGTCATTCTTCCAGATGGTGGCTGGCCTCAGGGATTTAGGCGTTTTATGAGTCAGCAGGCCTATCAAAACGTTTGGCTTGATGCTCATCTTGATAAGCCGTGTGCGGGAATTGATTGCTCAGGTCCTCGCGGCGTACAGCAGCTCATTGATAAAAACGAAGCGTATTTGAAAACTTCTGCTTCAGGTGGCCTGCCGGTTATGGTGGGCAAGTGGTCAGCATCACTGCCAAGCATTGACGGCGCTATGACGGCAGAAGGAAGAATTGCACTTGAGCGCATTTACACTTCCGGCCAGCTCAAAGTGTACAATACGTGTCCTGCATGGTTCTTCCAGACTTGGAAGACCTCTGCATTTTTAGCTGCATGGGACGCACGCGTTGCGCTTGCAACGTTTGAGAGGGGAATGCTCGAGTAATGACAGAATCTACTCTTTTAGCAGGTAAACTGTCTATTGTGGGCACGCCTATTGGTAACCTTTCGGATGCGTCACCGCGCGTTAAAGAAACGCTTGCAGCGGCGGATGTCATTTTATGTGAGGACACACGTGTGACCTCAAAGCTCCTCTCGGCATTTGACATTCATGTACCGCTGCAGCGCTGTGATCAAAATATTATTGAGTCGCAAATTGAACCAACGCTTGAAAGGCTTCGCGCTGGTCAGCGTGTTGCATTTGTGTCAGATGCAGGTATGCCAGGTATCTCTGACCCGGGTCAGCATTTGGTTGATGCAGCGCTTTCAGAAGGCCTTGCTACAGAGGTTATTCCGGGTCCTTCTGCGGTAACCTGTGCGCTTGTTGCATCGGGCCTAGCAAGTGAGCATTTCTTCTTTGAAGGATTCTTGCCCAGAAAGCATGGGCAGATTGTTCAGCGCTTACAGCAGCTTGCATCAATTCCGGGCACTATTGTGCTGTATGAGTCTCCGTTTAGGGTGCTCGCAACGGTTGAGGCCATAGCCGAGGTGTTTCCAACTAGGCAGGTGGCTCTTGTCAGAGAGCTTACTAAGCTGCATGAAGAAGTGGTGCGTGACGTGGCGCCTTGCCTTGTTGAGATACTTGCTGCAAAAGAGAACCTCAAAGGCGAGTGTGTTCTGGTCATTGCAGCTCCCACAGAAGAAGAGCTTGTCGCAACATCATCGCAGGTAGAAGGAGAGTCTCAGCTCTCACTCGAAGACGCAATAGAGGCTGGTCTTGCTGCTGGTACCAGAAAATCAGCGCTGGCCAAAGAGCTTGCTCAGAAGTTTGGTATTGCGCGCGATGAGGCATACCAGGCAATTCTTGCTCACGAGGCATAATCACCATACCAACACAAAGAACTCCCAGTATTTGCTCTATACTGGATAAGTTATTGCAACTTACACAAAGGGAGTCATTATGCCCGAGGCCAAGCCGTCATACTTTATTACCACCCCAATTTATTACGTCAACGCAAAGCCGCACCTGGGAACTGCGTACTGCACCCTGCTTTGCGATATCCAGGCTCGCTTTAGACGCGCCGCTGGTTACGACGTCTTCTTCCTCACCGGTATGGACGAGCATGGCGAGAAGGTCGCTCTTGCCGCAGCTGATCACGGTTTGTCTCCACAGGCTTGGTGTGACTCGCAGGTTCCTTTCTTCAAGGGACTCTATGAAGAACTCAACATCTCATACGATGACTTCATCCGTACTACCGATGAGCGCCACGTAAAAGCTGTCCAGTATCTGTGGGAGCGCA
>CABKMA010000002.1 GCA_902373375.1 uncultured Atopobium sp. | reverse complement strand
GCGTTCCTCAGGAGGAGTTTGACGAGGTCCAGGACTTCTGCCTTGAGGTTGGTCTTCCAACTACCCTCGAGGAGCTTGACGTCACCACTGACGAGCAGATCAAGAAGATCGCTGAGGCTGCTTGCGTTCCTGGTGAGACCATCCACAACCTTGCTGGCGATGTCACCCCTGACGAGCTCTATGCAGCTATCATTCAGGCTGACGCTATGGGCCGCGCTCTTAAGGCTTAAGCTTCTAGTTGCAGGTTGCAACGGGGCAACGTGCCGCAACGGCGCGCTACAGGTTGTAACTGCGCATTCACTTGATACAGAAGAGAGACCGCAGATGCGGTCCCTCTTTTTTGTTGCAGTTTTGATGTGATAGCGAGAAGTGCGGACGATGCCGCAACAACGAAGCCACAGCTGCGCGCGTGAAGTCGCATCGCGGACGCGGCTCGCGCCGTGTCAGCAGTGCAACAGCGTGGCCGCGACTACATACCAGCGACGACACGCTTGCAGGCCAAGTGCCTACAGACCCAGCACCTGTTTGACGTCTGCAGCAATCAGCTCGGGCTCCAGATGACTTTCTCGCATAAGGTCTGCGATGTTGACGCGGTCGTAGAAAGCCTTCTTGACGCCGTAGTTCAGCACGCGTGCGGAAGAGGTTCCCAGGTAGCTGGCGATATTTTGTCCCCAGCCTCCCTCGATAATGCCGTCCTCAATGGTCACGATGACACCGTGGTCTTTTACCAGGTTGTCGAGTAGATTCTGATCAACGCCAGAGGCAAAATATGGTTTGACCAGCGTAGCTTCAATTCCCAGGGTGGAACTGAGGGCCTCAACGGTTTTCTCGCCAAGGTCGTAGAAATCGCCCAGGGCAAGAACGGCCACCTTAGAGCCCTTGCGCGTGACCTCATAGGTGTTGAGATTGTCGAAGTTTGTGCGGACGGGGCCTTCGGCGTGAACCACAGAACCGGAAGGAATTGCGATGTAGATAGGGTGTTTGTCCTGTTCAAGCGCCCAATCGAGCATGGTGATGTACTCCTCGGCGTTGGATGGCGCAAGGTACACCATGTTAGGGATGTTTGCAATCATGGAAATGCTGCTGAGGCCTTGGTGGGTAGCAGCCATCAAGCCCCTAATGGAGCCGGAGCCCACAATAACCGCAGGATTCTGGTTGAGCGCCAGGTCCTGAGTTAGCTGGTCGTAGGTGCGCTGGATGAAGGTTGCACTTGAGCCCCAAACCACGTGCGCGCCCGCGTGAGCTGCACCGGATGCCATTGCAACTGCAGTTTCTTCGGCTATACCCACGTCAAGGTAGTGCTTTCCCAGCTCTTTTCGACGCTCCTGCGTAAAACCAAGCAAAGCTGGAACCGCTGACATGAGTACCAGGAACTTTGGGTCAGTCTTTGCGCGCTTGAGGGCATACTCTGCGAAGATGCTGCCATACGTCTCGGAGGAACCGGATGCAGGGCTCTGACCAGTTTGGATGTCAAACGGCATGTGCCAGTGCCACTTCTCCTTGTTTGCCTCCGCGGGAGCGTAACCCTTGCCTTTGAGCGTGTTGATGTGGACCACAACCGGATGGGTCATGTCTTTTACCTGCTTAAATGCGGCGATAAGAGCCTCGATGTCGTTGCCGTCATTGACATACAGGTAGTCTAAGCCCATCGATTTGAAGAGGTTATTCTCGGCAGCTCCGTTGGTGCGACGCAACTCAGCAAACTGGTCATACATACCGCCGTGGTTCTCGGCGATGGACATCTGGTTGTCGTTGAAGACAATGATAAAGTTGCTGTTCAGCTCACCGGCAACGTTCAAGCCCTCAAGAGCCTCGCCGCCGGACATAGAGCCGTCGCCAATAACGGCAATGATGTTCTCCTTGCCGCCCATGATATCGCGGGCCTTTGCCAGGCCAAGCGCCAAGCTGATGGCCGTTGAGGTGTGGCCGATTTTGAAGAGGTCATGCGGGGTCTCGGCGGGGTCAGTGTAAGGAGACACCGAGTCGTAAAGCGCAGGATCCATGTACGCCTGCTTACGGCCGGTGAGCATCTTGTGCGGATACGTCTGGTGTGAGACATCGTAAACGATATGGTCAACGGGCGAGTTGAACACCGTATGGAGCGCAATGGTTGCCTCGACGATGCCAAAGTTTGGGCCAAAGTGGCCGCCATGCTTTGACTCCATGACCAGCAAGTTGTCGCGAATCTCCTGCGCAAGCGTTGCGCGAGCCTCTGCATCCAACTTCTTTACGTCTTCCGGTCCATTGATTTGCTCTAGGTACATGTGCGGCCTTTCTTGGATTGGTTTGTGTGAAATACGTACCCAGTTGGGCAATACATGATACCGATGTTAAACACATTGCATCAACGCAAAAGAACCCTCGCACCTGAAAGATGCGAGGGTTCGTGCTTGAAACGTTAGTCTACCTGTGGTTTAGCGCTCGCCGGCGGCGCGACGCTCGGCGTACTCGGCGGCAAGACGAGCCTGGATGTCGTGTGGTACCTGCTCGTATCCTGCTAGCTCAACGGTATACTCACCCGTTCCGCGCGAGAGGGACCTCAGCCTTGTAGCGTAATCGGTAACCTCAGCGTATGGAATCGTCGCCTTAATGGTAGTTTCACCAGCGGAAACACCGGTGCCGGAAGACATTCCCTCAACACGACCGCGGGAAGCGGAGACGTCGCCCATAACAGAGCCTGCGTAGCTATCTGGAACGGTAATCTCCAGGTGAGCCATAGGCTCCAAGAGAACTGGTTCTGCCTGCTCAACGGCCTTCTGGAAACCAATACGAGCAGCGGTCTTAAAAGCCATCTCGTTGGAGTCAACGGGGTGGTAAGAGCCATCGTAGACAGCCACCTTAATGTCAATCATAGGATAGCCAGCCAAAACGCCTTCGCGCATGGTCTCCTGGACGCCCTTATCAATAGCGGGGATAAAACCGCGTGGAATGTGGCCGCCCACAATCTCATCTACAAACTCGTAGCCTGCATCTGGGTTTGGCTCAATGCGCAGCCAGCAGTCGCCATACTGACCGGAGCCGCCGGTCTGCTTCTTGTGCCTACCTTGAGCACTTGCAACTCGACGGATCGTCTCGCGATATGGGATGCGAAGCGCAACCTTATGTGCGGAAACGCCGGCTCGCTGCTCAAGACGCTCGAGAAGAACGGCTACTTGTGCCTCGCCAATTGCAGAAACAATGGTCTGACCGGTGTCCTCATCACGCTCAACCTTAAGGGTTGGATCGGCGTCGGCGGCCTTCTCCAGGAACGAGAAGAGCTTGCCCTCGGTACCGCGTTCATCAGGTTCAATAGCCGTGCGGTACAGGGAGTTGGGGAACCTAAACGCGGCTGCCTCAACCTTGCCGGTAACGGAAAGCGTGTCGCCCGTCATGGCCTCAAGCTTTGGAACTACCACGATATCGCCAGCGGCGGCAGTGCTGACGTCTGCCGTCTCTTTGCCGCACATACGATACAGGTGAGAAAGGCGTTCAGGCTTGCGCGTACGAGCATTAATAAGCTCGGAACCTGCAGAAACGGTACCTGCGAGCACCTTCACAAACGTAAGCTTGCCATTTTGCGGATCTTGCAGCGACTTGAAGGCAAATGCAACAGGACGCTCGTCATCAGGTGAAATATCAAGCTGCTCACCATTGACCAGCGGAATGCGACCAAAGTCGGACATAGTTGGGAACCAGCCGTCAACAGCATCAAGCAGGGAGATAACGCCCTCTTCGCGAACGCAGGAACCGGAGAAGACAGGAACAAAAATGCGCTCCATAAGAGCCTTGCTCAGCAGTCCTTCAAGCTCTTCCTGGGTAATCTCTCCGCCCTCAAGGTAGCGCATCATCAGCTCATCGTCTGCCTCAACAACCAGCTCGGTCAAGGCAGCACGAGCGGCCTCTGCCTCTGCCTGGAACTCGGCGGGAATATCAGTGACCTCAGGCTTGCCATCTACCAGCTTACGAGCCTTCTGATGGACAACATCAATGATGCCGGAGAATGCCTCACCGGAACCCATTGGAATGGTCACCGCACCAAGCGAGGAACCAAAACGGTCCTGAAGCATTGCCATGGCCGTCTCATAGTCTGCATCAGGGCGATCCAGGCGATTGATAAACAGCGCGCGAGACAGAGAAAGATCTTCAGCAGCAAACCAAAGCCTGGTAGTAATAGTGCCAGGTCCACTAGCTGCATCAACGACAAAAAGTGCGGTCTCGACAGCGCTCATTGCCGAATAGGCGTCGCCTACAAAGTCAGGGTAGCACGGTGCATCAAGCACGTTAATACGTGTATTTTCCCAGGTGATTGGTGCAATAGTAGTAGAAATAGAGAATCCGCGCTCCGACTCTTGTGAATCGTAATCAAGCGTGGGCTTTGTGCCTGCGTGGCCGCCTAAACGAGTGGTTGCACCCGTCAGATGCAGCATTGCCTCGGCAAGCATGGTTTTGCCCACGCCACCTTGGCCCACCAGAACCACATTCTTTACCTTAGAAACATTCTTTTCGGCCATGATGCCTCCTCTGACTGCGGTAAGCAGCCGAGAAGGTCAGCCGATAGTACGCGCCCGAGTCTAGCGCGCTATGCTACGGCCCTTCCTGCTGCTTACCGAACAAGAAAACCTCTAGCTCCCCTACCGTACCGCAAAGCACAAAAAGAGACACCCACCATTCGCTAAACGACATACGGTGGGTGCCTCAAAGTTTCTTCTCGCCAGAAGATTTTATACTGTTACCGCTGGTAAACGGCGCAAAATTGCAGAACGCCACCCGCGTGCATCACAAACGTTAGATTCTAACTCCTCGGTGAACGGTGTTGTTAAAGATGAGGAGGCCAATAAGTGCGTTCACCAGCGACAGTGTGACAAAGATGACATTTGGCAGTGTCTCGTTGATCACTCCCGTTGATGAGCTAAATGATTCGATAACCGGAATAATCATCATCATGAATGTTCCGCCGATAACAAACATAGAGCCCAGCGTGCCCACAAGAGAAGACACGGTGACCGAAAGGCTTCTCTTGGTGATATCAACAACGGAAGTCCATTCAAAGTTTGGCCGGCGAATATCAATGGCCAGACCAACGTTAGACACCAGGAACACAATGCAAAGTGGCAAAATGACGTTTCTCAAGGCCGTTTCAATGGTGATGTGACCAGGAATCAGGAAGAAAATCTGAGTCACAACACTAAAGATGAGCACGTAAAGCATATTAACGGCAATCTTTGCGCCAAAGATCTGCTTTGGAGATACGGGCATGGTTGCCATCAGCCAGTTTGAGCGACCCTCCAGCGAGTACGAAATAGCAGCGGAGCTGGCAGCGCAGAACATTGAGGTACCAAACCAGGTGGTTGCCATACCAAAGACGGTTCTTGCCAGAGGTAGATAACGTGGAACCTCGGACGCAGGTACAAAATTTTCCACAATGGACGACGTATTAAAGAACATAGAAATAAAGGCGAGAACAACCATCAGTAAGCAGCCAAAAAGCATGTTTATAAAGACTGCTGGATAACCCGTGATGGTCTGAATCTCTTTTCTAATCAGAGCAACAAAAGGCGTCGCGGACTTGGTGGAAATCTGTTTGGTGGTGAACTTCTTCTGGACTTTGTCCTCGCTTACCAGCGCATTAATTCTATCGTTGAAGCGAGAGATAATTGCCACAATTGCTGCTGGAGCTCCAACGGAGACCAGGACAAATAGCAAGAGACTGACAAGAGAACCTGACCTAAAGAAATCCGCAATCCACAGTGATGGAAGATAAACCAGTCCAACCGAACTTGCCAAGCTAAATACCGTGTTGTAGATGTTGCCGGACATACCGGTGGCAATCTTATCTGCATTGAAAGACATCGAGAAGATAAAGTACAGGTAGCCAACCATAAACAGAAGGCCAAAAACGCCGCCGACAACTACCCCTAAAGACTTGAAGTGCAGCTTTGCAGCAAGCGCAGAAACACCAAAAGCCAAAAGGATTGAAACAGAAACCGCAAGATTAGGTCCAAGGATTAGCGCAAACAGAGCACCAATCAAACGTGGAAGCGTGACCGCTTCAAAGGTGAAGTAGGCCAAAAAGACTGGCAACATAATGGTGAGAGACCAGATACCCTCAGCGGCATACAAGGCAGCGATGCGAGAATAGATAATGGTGCTCTTTTTGATTGGAAGCGACATGATAAAGTCGTAATCTTTGTAGGCAAAAAGAACGCCATTAGCCTTTACAAACGTCAAAATAACACCAGGTAGAGCGCCAGCAAGAATTCCTGCAAGCGGAAGCAATCTTGTGAAGCCGGCAAGGGCAACAGTTGTAGCGATGCCGTAAATGTAAGCCATCATGAAGAGTGCGCCAACAACTGCAAAAACACCACCGACAATAGGCAGAGCGTTTGCACCAACCTTTTTCTCAAAATTCTTTCGAGCGCCCACAACCTGTGTAGTCCAAATCATGGTGATCTGAACCTTAAGCAGCATCCAGAATACTTTGAGATCGGAAGGCAGAGTGAGCTCAGAGCGATTAAGAACAGGAACCTGGCCAGCACTTACTTGTGCTGGAATAAACACATCTCCTGAAGTTGGCAGATTCTGCTCAGGCACATCGGGGCGCTGAGGAGCCTGTGGAACGTTGTTTGCCATGACTAGTTCTCCTTAGGGAAGGAAGGAGGAACTGGAGCGCCGGGCACGGTTGGAGCCGCAGGGGCTGCAGGTGCCGCGGGCGCTGCAGGGGCCGCAGGAGCCGCTGGAGCAGCAGGTGCTGCAGGAGCCGCTGGAGCAGCGGGCGCCGCAGGTGCGGCGGCTACAGGCGCGCCAGGTATGACTGGCTGAACAGCTGCGCCGTCCTTTGTGGTAGCCATATCCTGAGCAATCTCAGCAGAAACGCCAGGAGCGCCAGCTTCAAGGCCAAGAAATACTTCCTCAAGTGAGGCGTTGCCGCGAATCTCGTCCGTTTTACCTGCAGCAAGAAGCTTACCCTGACGAATAATTGCAATTTTATTGCAGAGTTTCTCGACAACCTCAAGAACATGTGACGAGAAGAACACGGCAGATCCGCGGTCAGCAAGCTCATGCAGCATCTTCTTCAACTCGAAACTTGCTGCTGGATCCAGACCAACAAAAGGCTCGTCCAAAATGATGAGTTTTGGCTCGTGGAGCAACGCGGAAATCAGCACCAACTTCTGCTTCATACCGTGAGAGTAGCTGCCGATAGCGTTTGCCAGGGAATCGGTGATACCCAGGCGGTTGGCCAGCGTTGTAATGCGCTCGACGCGATTCTCCGCAGGAACACCAAAAATGTCACTGACGTAATTGAGGTACTTGATGCCGCTCATGAACTCGTAAATGTCTGGGTTATCTGGGACGTAAGCGATGACCTGCTTTGTTCCCACAGGGTCAACCAGCACGTTCTTGGAGTCCACAAAGATGACGCCGCCCTCAAATGGCTGAGCGCCAACGATGGACTTGATAAGCGTGGTCTTACCTGCGCCGTTGTGGCCAATAAAACCGTAGATGTCACCAGGCATAACGTCGAGCGAAAGATCAGAAACAGCTACCTTGGAGCCATACTTCTTGGTGAAGTGCTGAACGCTCAACACGGGAACAACCTCGCCAGGAGCCGCTGGGGCTGGGGCTGGTGCAGCAGCAGCCACAGGTGCGGGTGCAGCGGGTACGGGAGCGTTGGGAACAGGTGGCTGTGGGATGTTGTCGGCCATGTTAGTTTCCTTCTTCCATCTTGTTTGGCGTATTAACACGAGTGTGACGAGCTTTTGGAGAACGCCTTGCCCTTCTCAGGGCGTCGCGTAAAATCCATTCTACCTGAGCATTAGTTGAACGCATGTCATCTTGTGCCCAGCGTTCAACCGCCTCCCAGACTTCCGGATCTATGCGTAGCGGATATTGTTTGCGAGTTGCCATGGGTTTCTCGCCAAGCTTTACTGCTGCAAGGAACCGGTATTAAGCACAGGCTGAGCCTCGGACTCGCCGCAAAGGACCACCATGAGGTTGGAGGCCATGACGGCCTTGCGATCCTCGTCAAACTCAACAACACCATTCTCGGAAAGCTGAGTGAGGGCCATGTCAACCATGGAAACAGCGCCCTCGACGATCTTCTTACGTGCGGCAATGATTGCCTCTGCCTGCTGGCGGCGGAGCATTGCCTGCGCAATCTCAGGAGCGTAGGAGAGGTGTGTGAGGCGAGCATCGTCAACGGTAATACCAGCAACAGAAAGATTACGGCTCAGCTCAGACTGAAGAGCCTCGGAGACCTCTTCGATGTTGGAACGCAGGGTAATTGCGGTGTTTGACTCGGACTCGTCCTCCATGTGGTCGTAGCTGTAGGTACTAGCGACGTGCCTCAGTGCAGTTTCTGCCTGCATAGTAACGTAGCTATCGTAATCATCGACGTCAAAGAGGGCCTTTGCGGTATCGCTGACGCGCCAAACAACAACCTCTGCAATCTCAATTGGGTTACCCATGCGGTCGTTGACCTTAAGAACGTCGCCGTTCAGCGTACGAGCGCGGGTAGAAATGATGGAGGTATGTACGCTTACACTGGGAGTAACGCCTGCAGCGAGAGAAGAAAGGTCACCCATGTTTGTAGAAAGAGTCTTGGCATAGTAAGGGTTTGCCCAACGAAGGCCCTCATCCTTAACGGTGCCAATATATTTACCAAACAGCACGCAAACCTTTGCCTGACCAGGCTGAAGGCTGAATAGACCGCCTGAAATAAACAATCCAGCAAAGAAGAAAACCAGTGCGCCAATAATGCTTGAGAACGATGGTTCCAGGCGAAAATCTCTATCTGCAGCCATAGCGCTAAGTACAAAATTCAGCAAAAATAGAGCTGCTATTACAAAAAGGATAATAGTAATCAGCAGAAACAGCCAGCCACTTTTGGACTTAATAATTTTCTCGGTGCTCATAAGATCTCCTTTGTGACAATGAGCTTTTGGTTAGCGATATTGTGATATCACTTTGATTGCAAGTCAACAAAAATTTTTATTTGAATATTATTTAAAAATCGCAGGTGAGACGGTTGATTTGTTGGCGGTCGTCAAGTGCTCCGCGCGCAAAATGCGTTCAGTGTATGTGTAGAGCAGATGCGCACGTCTACTCACGTGTGTGGCGAGAAGTTTGTCTCTTAGAGAACAGCAACAGACCTGTAAGGCTTGGGTCAAGCGCGCCTGATTTCTGCAAAGAATCTGTAACTTTTGCCTGAAAACATCAAAGAATCGGCGGATTTTGCCTGATTTTGTCAAAGATTCTGTGGCTCAAATACAGATTCTTTGCACTTTTCAGGCTCACAATCAAAGAGCAGTCAAAAGATGGCAGAGAGACACTTAATCGCACAAAAACACACCTTGGGGAAAGCCCCAAGGTGTGTTTAGTGTGCACTATTACCTGGTCACAAGCGCGTGACCATCGCAGCTCGCAGCCGTCGTGGCTCGGAGCGTGTGGCGTGTAACGCGCTAGTCGATACGAGCGTCTACTTCAAGCCAGCCAAGCTGGTCAATGTTGCCCTTGACGTGCTCGCAAGACTTGCGCCATGCCTCAATCTCGGAGTCAGAGAGCTCGGGCACAAAGACCTTCTCGACACCATTAGCGCCGATAACTGCAGGAAGTGAAGAGTAGAAGCCAGAAACGCCGTACACATCAGTGAGCAGCGTGGAGACTGGCGTGATCAGCTTGGTATCGTGGACAATGGCCTTGATGACCTCGACAGCGCCGTTTGCAATGGAGTACTCGGTGCACTGCTTGCCGCTGTAAGTAACGTAACCACCCATGCGACCAGCCTGCTCAAGCTCTGGCAGGTCAAAGGTCTTACCCGTCTGAGCTGCAACTTCGTCGAGAGTAAGGCAACCAAAAGAAACGTGCGACCAGCAAGCAAACATGCCATTGCCGTGCTCACCGAGCATCCAAGCGTTGATGCAAGATGCTGGATAGCCGGTAGCACCGGAAAGTGCATGGCGTAGTCGGGCGGAATCCAACGTGGTGCCGGAGCCGATGACCTTATTTGGATCAGCGCCGGTAAGATACTGGAGCTCAGTGGTAACAACGTCGCAGGGGTTTGCAATATTGACCCAAATGCCCTCAAAACCAGCGTCTGCAATACGCTTGGCAAACTTCTTGGCCTCGTCAGTGGTAACAAAAAGCTCACCATCACGACTGCCTGCTGCATCCTCAATGTGGCCAGCAGCATTAACAATAATATCGCAGCCAGCAAGTCCCTCGTAACGGTCATCAAGCTCATAGACGCGAGCGGGGTGTGGATAAAATGGCATTGCGTCCAGCAGGTCGTTTACCTGAGCCTTGCAGAGGACCTCATTTGTGTCGCTAATGTAGAGCTCAGTTACAAGTCCCTGGTAAAGTAGGGCATTTGCAACATGTGCGCCAACATGATTAGCGCCGATAATACCAATTTTGCTGATGAGAGCCATAGTCCACCTCTTTTGTCTCGCCGAAATACTGTGCCTGTTAGCCTAGCGGTTTTTTGCATAAACGGGTAACGATACAAAAAGACGAAACAGATTAGACACAACAATCCCCTCAACGTGTCATTAAAACCTGTAAACGGTATAGTAGTAATCCAAGATTCGGAGAGGAACTATGGGATACAAAACACCAACATGCTCTATTGCACGTAGCTGCGGAGGCTGTGAATGGCTTTCGGTCCCCTATCCTATCCAACTTAAACGCAAGCAAACGCAGGTAGAAGAACTTCTCGCCCCGCTGGCAAGCATCAATAACGTAACTATCGAGCCCATTCGTGGAATGGACGAGCCTCTGGCTTATCGTCACAAAGCAGCAACGCCGTTTGCGCCAGGTAAGGGCCGCACGGTTCGCTCTGGTTTCTACGCAAGCGGAACACACAAAATTATTGCTTCAAAGGAATGCCTGGTAGAAGACAGTCGAGCTCGTGCTATCCTCAACGATGTGGCCTATCTTGCTGGCCAGTTTAACATCCACGCCTACCAGGAGGATCGCGGCAAAGGAGCGCTTCGCCACGGCGTGGTTCGCTGCGGATATGCCACTGACGATGTCATGCTGGTGTTGGTGGTCAATGGTCAGCACCTGCCCCATGAGCAGGAGTTTATTGCTGCGCTTCGCAAGGCGCACCCCGAGCTGACCAGCATCTTCTTGAATGTCAACCAGAAGCGCACCAACGCAATCTTGGGGCGAGAAACCCGTCTGCTTTGGGGCTCAACATCCATGAGTGACAAGCTTTTGGGCTGCACGTTTGAGATTGGCCCAACCAGTTTCTACCAGACCAACCCTCAGCAAACTGAGGTGCTCTACCAGCTGGCCATCGACGGCGCGCTTGCTGGCTCCGAACAGACCAGCACTACGCAAGTCGGCACCGCGCAGGCCGGCGCCGCGTTGACCGACGCTTCCACTCAGGCAGCCACTTCCGCTCCGGCTAGCAACCTGCGAGTTCTTGACGCCTACTGCGGTACAGGAACCATTGGACTTTGCTTAGCGCACGCCGCTGAAGCTCAAGGCATCAACCTCTTGCTCACTGGCGTTGACCAGGTTGAAAATAACATTCAGATGGCACGCAGAAACGCTCGAAACAATAAACTTGAAGCTGAGTTTATCTGCGATGATGCCACTCGCTACATGCAAGCTCTGGCAAAAGACGGTCAGAACTTTGACGTTATTATTCTTGACCCGCCTCGCGCTGGTTCCACGCCCACCTTCCTCAAAGCAACCGCCCAGCTAGCCCAGAAGAAAATCGTGTACGTGAGCTGCAACGTTGTGACGCAGGCCAGAGACCTCAAAGTTCTTCTCGACAGCGGGTTTGCCATTGAGCGCGTGACGCCTGTGGACATGTTCCCTCACACCAAGCATGTGGAGTGCGTAGTTTTGATGTCACGCACAGATGGATGACGCGGCTGAAACCCGCATGTAACAGGGGCTTTCGGCGATAGCTGCTTCATGTGGATTACAGACGAAGGCGTGAAACTTAAAGACTTATAGAAGGTGTTACATTCCGCTTCTACGGGACGTAGAATAGAGACACATATCGTTTGCATGGTGAGTTAACAGGAGGCTTGTTGCAATGCTTGAAACGAAAAAAACGCTTATCGTCGTCTACAAGGACGAGCTTCTGATGAATCAGCTCAAGAAGATGATCGAGACACATGATGATGCTGAAAATGAGGTTGTCGGCACAAGGGACAACTCCATCAACGTCGTGTCTTGGACGGAGAAGGTTTGGCTCGGTAATAAGAAGGCCGGAAACATACAAGGAAAGATTCTATTCCTCGGCGACATCAAGGGAACAGACAAGCTCATCCCCGTCATCGACGTGAAGTTCGATGACTGCGGCGTCAAATACGGATGGGCAGGCAATCAGGCTGTCCTCTATGTTGAGCCGGAAGCCTTGACCAGCCGAGAGGGCTACGACGAGTTTCTGAAGAAGTTGTCAGACCTCCCAGTTCCCAATTTCCTGAAGACGATGAAGCAAGATATCGTTGAGAACGCCGGAGAGGAGCCCGTCGTAGAGATCGCCAAGCAAGAAGAGACTGACGGCGAGAAGGAGGCTCCTGCCTTCTTGAATGTGGCGAAGAAGATTCTCGATAGTGGAGCAGATGCCTTCGAGAAGGTCAGTGAGCAGGTCGCAGTCAAATCCGAAGAGATATTCAGGAACAAATCCCTCATGAAAAGGCAGATGCTCTTCTACGGAGCTATCCATCTTTACAGAGATGAGCTTGAGAGCTTCATGAACAAATAGGGTAACTATCGATGCAGACGAAAAGCGAAGTACAACAAGGCTGGGAATTTGCCGCAGCGATAATGGGAGCGGACGTAGGCGCCCACATGGGCACGGAATACGTCAGTGCCGTTGAAGCGGCAATTAAGCAGCTTGAAGATAATATCAACAACCACCAGTACCGCAATCTTGGAATCGGACAGCTGCAGGGCTACATGTTCGAGGAATGGGAAGCTGGCACATTTAACGTTGATGCGGTGGCGGCAGATTCGGCAGACCGCGCAGCGGTTCTTCACAGCACGGCGAAGGACTCCGTGGACATTCACCTGAAATCCGGCACGGATTACAGTGCCAAGTCCTACGGAACCGCCGAGCAGACCGCCAGGGCGCAGGCTCGCTTCAATCCCGACACCGGTCAGGCGAGCTATCAGGGTCAGGGCAGGCTCGTTCCGTCAGATCAGCTCGATACCGCAAAACAGACCGCACATCGGGAAGCACTCCGAAACGAGCCTATCCGTGAGGACGTGTCGAAAGCCTACGACGAGACAGAGTTGAGACTGACCGACAAGCTTGCAAACGACGAGGGTGTGGAGTCCAGATCTGCCTCCAGAAAAGACCTCGAGAAGATGGCAAAGGAAAGCAAGAAGCAGGAGTTCAAAGCAGAGGAGCATGGCGTCACAGCTGAGGGCGCGATCAAGACGAAATACCTGCTGAAGCAGGCTCTGAAAGCCGGATACACTACGGCAGCCATAACGGTAGCCGTTCAACTTGCTCCGGAGATATATAAAGCCATCGATTTCCTCATCAAGAACGGAGAACTCGACCTTTCCACAGTCAAGCACATAGGTGAGAAAGGAATATCGGCAGGTGCAGAAGGGTTCCTTCGCGGTTCGATATCGTCTTCACTTCTCATCATGTGCGAGAGCGGTGCGCTTGGCGAAGCCCTCAAGGGAATCAGCCCGACGCTTCTCGGCACCGTTGTTGCTCTGGTTTTGCAGACCACAAAGAACAGCATTCTCGTCGCTGCAGGAAAGATGACCACACAGCAGATGGGTGCGGCATTCGTGGATATGGTCGTCGTGTCCGGCGGATACCTCGTTAGTGCACATATTGGAGGTATCATAGGTCAGACACTCGGATTCCAGCTTCCTGTTCTCGGATACCTGCTGGGCAGCCTGATAGGAAACTCCTTCTGCGTCATCTACAACATCGGCAAGAAGAAGCTAATCTCGTTCTGCGTTGATACTGGCTTCACCTGTTTTGGGCTGGTAGAGCAGAACTATGAGCTTCCAGAGGACGTACTCCATGAGATGGGAGTCGAGACGATAGAGATACCACGCACCAGAATCGAGACCACGGAGATACCGAGGATCGCCATCGGTGCGGCTGAACTAAAGAAAGCGGACTACGAGACAATCGACATCACCGTCCTGCGCCGAGGAGTAATAGGCGTAAACAAAGTCGGGTATGTCTTCTCGTAACGATGTCAACCGAGGAAGTTTATTTACGCATGATTGAATAGTCGAAAAACAAGCAGAAGATGATTTGGGGATTTCTGGACTCTCAAGAAGAATCCAAGATGGCTGACAGGGGGCGAGACGGTATCAGATTATCCACGCACATCCAGTCATGAGGAACAGGTCATAGGGCGGATATATTTACACAAACAGGCGAAAAACCGCCTTCATCCGTGCGCACACAACCCACAACGTTTCTCACGTCTCGTGCCATGTTGAGTGCGTTGTGGTGCTGGCTCGCGTTTAGATTAAAGTCACAAATTGAATTGAGCAGCTATGAAAACGGTAGAATTTGGAAAACAACATAACGACGTAATCATGCTGCTTCATGGTGGCGGTTTATCTTGGTGGAATTATAAAGCTGAGGCTGAACTGCTGAAGGATCAATATCACGTTGTCCTGCCAATTCTTGACGGACATGCAGGTAGTGACAATGATTTTATAAGTATTGAGGAAAACGCAAGTCGGCTCATTTCTTTTATCGATAAAGAATTTGGAGGCTCGGTTCTTCTTATTGGAGGGCTGTCCCTCGGCGCACAGATTTTAGTAGAAATGCTGACGCAGCGAAACTCAATTTGTCAAAACGCCATCATTGAAAGTGCGTCTGTAATTCCATCTAGACTGACAAATGCCTTGATTAAACCAACGTTTTCTCTAAGTTATGGTTTAGTGAAAAAGAAGTGGTTTGCTCAAATGCAATTTGACTACCTTCATATTCGTAAAGATTTATTTGAAGACTATTATCGGGACACGTCACAAATCTCAAAAGAAAACATGATTGCATTTCTAGAAGCAAATACATCCTATGAGATAAAACCCAACCTTCAAGATGTCTACGCCAAGGTTCATGTACTTGTCGGAGAAAAAGAACAGAAAAAGATGATTCGTTCAGCAGAACAATTACATACGGCACTGCCTGATAGCATTCTTGAAATAAAGAAAGGCTTATATCACGGCGAGTATTCCATCAATTACCCCGAACAATATACAAAAGAGCTTTTAGACATGATTAATACCCAATAGGACCCTTACCATCCGCTGCCCCATCAATCTGTCCTCTAAAATCCCAGGAGCTCTCCGTGATTATAAAAAACGAAATACCTCTTTTAGAATATGACGATGCCTCCCCAGAGGTTATTTCAGCAGATCACGAATGGACCGCAGGCCAGCTGCCAGAAAAGTGCCTCTTTGCATTTCTCGGAGACGTCGTCCATGATTACGCTAAAGAGCACGGAGCAGAAGTCGTAGAAACAATCGTGACCGTTTCTCGAGACATTAAAGTCTACGTTTTGAATTCATATGGCGAGAAAATCTGTTTAGTTCAATCCCCTACTGGATCTGCTTCATCCACACAGGTAATGGACATACTGGTTACCTGTGGCTGTAAGAAAATAATTGCAGCTGGTTCATGCGGCGTTCTAAAAGAGATACAAGAAAATGCCTTTCTCGTCCCAACTAAAGCTCTTAGAGCGGAAGGAACGTCCTATCACTATCTTCCAGCTTCAAGATATATAGAGCTCGACGAAGAGCCAATTTCTGTCATAGAAGAGACCTTCAAAAAAGACGGCCTCCCTTTTGAGACGTGTACCACCTGGTCTACTGACGGTTTCTTCCGTGAGACAAAGGATATGGTTGAGTATCGCCTGCAAGAAGGATGCTCAGTAGTAGAAATGGAATGCTCGGCACTAGCCGCTTGCTGCAGAAAACGAGGGGCACAGTTTGGGCAGTTCCTTTTTACAGCAGACTCTTTGGCAAACGTTCACGAATATGACGAAAGGGACTTTGGCAAAGACTCCCATGAAAAGGCGCTGCTTCTTGGCCTGGAGATAGTAAAGAACTTCACCTAAACCATTGCTGAACTTCCGCGCTTGCTGCGCTCCGTAAAATTTAAGCGTACAATTGTTAGTACGTTCTACTTGCTTTTCATCAGGGCATTTCTACAAATAGTGAGGCTCATATGAAAGTTCAGCAGCTCATTAAAGATACGTGCGCGATAGTCGCCGAGGACATCAGCGCGACAAAAGCAGATCAGATTGCACAAGCAGCTCAAAAGCGGTACGAGGCGCTTTGCGCAGAAAATTCATCCGATTCCAAAGAGCTTCGCGCTCATTCTTACAAGCGCATTTACCCTGGTATTGCAGTATATGAAGCTCTGCGCGCAGAGGACGTCCCTCAAGAAAAGGCCGTCTGGTATATTCGCGAGTATTTCCAGCGATTTGCTGCCAAACGAGTCCCACTCTTCCAATGGGCCATCAAAACATTTGGTCTTGCGCGCAAGTTTCCACGACTCTTTAAATCAGGTATCGAGAAAAGCTGCACATCAAGTGCTGGATTTGCCTTTGAGTATCCAGAAAGTCATGGTAACGAAGCTCGCCTCAATATTGTGAGCTGCCCCTACTATGAGATAACCAAAAAATATGGCTGTCCCGAAATAACCGCTGCATACTGTGATAGTGACGATGCAGGATACGGTAATCTGCATCTTCAACTTATCTGGGGCCGTACAAAAACCATAGGCCACGGTGGCGATTGTTGCGATTTTCTTTTAGAGTATAAAGAGAACTAATTGCAGGTAGACGCTATCTGCCTGCACCGTTGCTAAAATTTTGTCATCTACATGACGCGCTTTGAGCACGTTTACTAGGAGTTTTTTATGCAAGAAAATCGCATGTTTTCCGACGTCAAGCTGGCAAAGAGACTAACTCCAGCTTGGCTTAGTCCCTTTTTAGCCGTTTTCTTGTTGATCGTTGGACAAATTATTGGGGCTATTGTAATGTCCATCTCAGCAGCTCTTATTATTGCCCCTTACTACATGGCGCACCCAGATCTTCCAGATCGTCTTTCCGATTCCCTCAATCTGAGAGAGATTTTTGGAGACTACTATCTTCTGGTAACGCTTCTTTCCTTTGTCTTTATTGCAGGTCTCTTTTTCCTGTGGGTAAAACTCTTTGAAAAACGTCCGATTGTTACCCTAGGATTTTACAAAGACAACTGGAAGAAAGAGCTGCTCAAAGGCTTTGGTCTAGGAATTCTTCTCTTCTCTGTTGTGATGCTGATTCTCATTTTGACCGGATCTTATCAATTAGTTGGCACTACTTTTACGCCTTATGCATTCGGCTTTGTTCTTCTCACTATTCCGTTTTGGCTGATTCAGGGCGGAACAGAAGAACTTATCACGAGGGGCTGGCTTCTTCCTGTCATGGCAGAGAAGTCCAATAAAATTATTGCAATCGTGGTTTCGAGCAGTCTATTTGGTCTTCTCCATATGTTTAACAGCGGCTTTACCATGCAGTCCCTGATTGACCTAATTCTTTTTGGCATCTTAGAGACGTTCTATATCATCAAAACTGACAATCTCTGGGGAGCCGCTGGTATTCACGGAGCCTGGAACTTTGCTCAAGGCAATGTCTTTGGCGTTCTGGTAAGCGGTAGCACTACAGGCAGTTCTTTGCTGCAGTTTGCCCCTGGCAGTGGCCCGGATTGGCTTACCGGCGGTAGCTTTGGCGCAGAAGGTTCCATCGTTTGCACGCTTGTTATGCTGGTAACTATCCTGATTCTTGCCTATCAGCTCAGGAAATCTGGCAAGCTCTTTGTAAAGAAATCTGCTGAGAAACCCGCTGAGGCCGCAAACGCTTCTTCATAACTAAAGCAATAACATTAAATCCTAATTTCATAGATAGTTTGATTTTCTCGTCATCTCCTCCTTCTAATTAAAATAACGAAGGAGGAGGTGTTTTATGTCAAAGAAACAAATCAATCTATTTGTAGGCTCTATCGGAGCTTTTATCGGAGTATTTGTTTTTATCGCTTATATTCCACAAATTATTGCAAACCTACAGGGAGTAAAGGCTCAGCCTTTTCAGCCACTATTTGCGGCGGTTTCTTGTTTAATTTGGGTCGTATACGGTTGGACTAAAGAACCCAAAAAGGACTGGATTCTTATTATTCCAAATACTGCTGGTGTAATTTTGGGCGGCTTGACGTTCCTTACTGCTTTATAGCAGCTAAACAGCAGCTTTACATTAAAAATCCGGTGACATGAAAAATGCCACCGGATTTCTATTTTGCTCCTGGCAGTGGCCCGGATTGGCTTACTGGCGGTAGCTTTGGCACAGAAGGCTCCATCATTTGCATGCTTGTTATGCTGGCAAGCATCTGAACTGCGTCCCATTTCTTGGACACGAGAAATAGGAGGCAGTTCAAAACACACCTAAGTCGGATAATCTGTCAAAAAGACGTATACATTACGCTGAAAATACCTCAATCATGCAGATTATCGTCATTAGGTGTGTAAAATGCCCGCATCTGAGCAGATTATCCGACTTAGGTGTGTTCCGTAGATACTAAATTTATCGCTAGTTAAATTTCTTATATAGGTCTATTCATGTTTAAGCATATTAGATGAAGTTTATGCATAGAGATGCATATCAGGTAGTGCGACCGCCTAGCTGCCTGGCTATCTTGATTAGGAACATGTCAATTCTTCAGCAGAACACAAGAAAGCTGCGCTATTTTGTGCGCCAGGCCTAAAAGCCGACGCTAACACACTGCAGAATCATAATCACCCACATATGAACTGCCTCCTATTTCTCGTGTCCAAGAAATGGGAGGCAGTTCAATCTGATTCTTGCCTATCAACTCAGGAAATCCGGCAAGCTCTTTGAAAAGAAATATGCCGAAAAACCCGCTGAGGCCGCAGGTGCAAATCTATAAATTTCATACTACGCTGAATTTCACGAGCGCATTGCATTCTGTTCACCTAAATCGATTGATTTTTCTCGTCCACTTCTCCTGCGCCTTAAGGAGAAGTGGATTGTGTATATACGGTCAATTTGCAGCTTGAGCAGCAAGTCCTTCTCGCCATTTATTATTATTTATCTATCTTGTTGCTGTTTGAGGAGAAATAATGCGCGCTAAGAAAGTTTTGAGCATTTTATTTGCTTTCGCCCTTGTACTGAGCAGTCTGCCTGCATCTGCAATTGCTGAATCTATTGAAGACGCAGGTAAATACTCTGTTGTAGTCTCGTACGTTAATGTATTAAACGACGAAGAGATTCACGCTCCTTCTAAACAAGTTGTAAATGAAGGAGAATCTTGGTCTGTTACAGCTCCAACAATTACTGGCTATGACTTGGAAGATCCTGCTCAGGCAACCGTTACTGGCGTTGCTTCTGGTTCAGATCACTACATTAAACAGACTGTCTATTACATGCCTGGTTATGTTACCTACACCGTTAAGCGCATGAAGGAAATGACTACCGGCAATTATGTTGAGGCGTCTTCCGAAGAAAATTACGGCGTACCCGATTCAATTGTTACTGCCTCTGATGTTACCTATCCAGGTTTTGTCCGCACAACTACAGATCTTTCGCTCAAGGTTACCGCAGATGGCAAGGCTGTTAAGTACATTTACTATGACCGTAATCCCCGCAGCGCAATTTATTTCTCAACTTCTGGTAGTGAGCTGTCTCCTGTAATTGGAAATCCGGGAGATGCTGTTCCTGCTGTCCCTAATCCGACACGAACTGGTTATACCTTTGCTGGTTGGGACCTTAATGACGATGGTGTTGCAGATTCTTTGCCTACCACCATGCCTCAAGAGCCTGTTACTGCAAAGGCACTTTGAACTCCAGCAACAGCAACGTATCACTACGCATATTTTATTCAGGATCCAAATAACCCTTCTAACTACAACTACGTTACAACCACCGCAGCTTCCGGAACCGTTGGAACAATGACTGCAACTGCTCCCGTCCAGCCCAATACAGGTGTTTTCCGCTTTGAGACGTACAGTCACGAAAGCGATCCAACTCCTATTGCAGCAGATGGTTCCACCACTATTAACGTTTACTACAACCTTGCAACTATCACCGTCAATGTGCGTCCAAAGAGAAATGGCTCCATTCTTGCAACGCTTACGCTTCGTTATGGTGACTCATTTAATCCTTATGCCATTAACCCCAATACCGGCAACAAGTACAGCGACGACATGCTCGCCGCAATGCGTGCCGATGACCCTTCTGGAACCTACTATTGGTACGGCATAATCCCTGGTGTTGGCGGTGTTGCAACCACCTTCCAGGCAAAAACAACTGACCCAGGAGCCATAATTACTGCAGATAATGTGCTAGAAATTTACGGTCGCTATACCAATTCCACTGCTCTTGGTCCACGTTATCGCTTCTACTACTATCAAAACCTTGATGGTACCTACGATATGGGCGGAGACCATACGCTTTCACGACCCGACATGATTACAGAAATTGCAAACAACAATGGTGATGGCTATCTTGAGAGCGAGAACAGACATCCCGGTTTCTCGTATGACGGCTACCGCATGAGCATTGGTCATTTTGATGGAACCAATTACGACGCTCTTAGTTGGACCAGCTGGCAGCCATACAACTACGACTACCTCATTACTAATTACAACTCCAACCTGATTGAGCACCGCTATAAGCGCAATACCTATACCGTTACCTACGTAAGCTCTGGAACAACTGTTGCTACGCACTCTCATCTCTTTGGAGAGCCCTTTAATGCCAACACCGACGTTCCTGGCACCTCTTTAACTTCTCCACGTCCTGGTTATGTTTTCAAGGGCTGGTACGACAACTCGGAGACTGTGGGTACTCCTGTTACTGACACCACTATGCCTGCAACTAATACGGTGCTGTACGCCAAATGGGCGCCTCTTACCGCAACCGTTACCTTTGACTCTGAGGGTGGCTCGTCAGTCAACTCACAGGAGCTTACCTACGGAGACGCAGCTACAAAGCCAGCCGATCCCGTACGAGAAGGCTACACCTTTGCCGGTTGGATTCTCTACACCAGCGGCAACCCTTCTGTATACAGCTTCTCCGCAGCAGTTACAGGCGACATTACCCTCCACGCACTCTGGAAGAAGAATGATTCTTCCGTCTCCTACACGGTCATTCATCAGACAGATGACGGTCAGATTCTCTCAACCACAACTGAGACCGCACCAATTGGTTCTCTTATCAGCAAGTGGGCTCTCGATGCAGCTGATCGCGGAGACTACGCTTATGTGGACGTTTCTTCTCGTTCTATGGTTCTTGATGAGAATGCCGAGAATAACGTCTTGACCTTTACGTATAGTAAGGAAGCTCGCTACAGCTATACCGTCCATTACGTTGACGCACAGACTGGTGAGCAAATCCATTCCGACGATGTTATTGGCAGCCAGACGCTTAACCTACAGAATGTTTCTGCTCGTGAGATTGATGGCTATACCCTTCAGGGTGATAGCACCGGATATGTTTCTGCTGACCAACTTGAGTACACGTTCTACTACACGAAGAACCCTGAAGCACCTACAGCACCTCAGGCTCCAGCAAAGCGCAAGAGCGCTCTACCCGAGACTGGCGATGCTTCAAGCGTGATTCTTGTTAGCACAGCCCTAACCTCTGTGGCTTCCTTGGGAACTTCTCTTATTTTGCGTCGTAGGAAGCGTAACTAGAAGTAAAAGACAGCATTAACGCAAGCAAAACCCGAGCGCTTTGGCACTCGGGTTTTTTGTTGCATATTCTTGGAGTAGCTACAGGCGGGCACAACTCTACAATCAGAAAAGCCTAATGAGGCTCATTACTTTAGCCATAAATCTGTAATCCAATCTTCACAACTAAAGCAACAATATTAAATTCCGATTTCACAGGTAGTTTGATTTTCTCGTTACCTCATCCTTGTAATTAAAATAACGAAGGAGGAGGCGTTTTATGTCAAAGAAACAAATCAATCTATTTGTAGGCTCTGTCGGAGCTTTTATCGGGGTATTTGTTTTTATCGCTTATATTCCACAAATTATTGCAAATCTACAGGGAGTAAAAGCTCAACCTTTTCAACCACTATTTGCAGCAGTTTCTTGTCTAATTTGGGTCATCTATGGTTGGACTAAAGAGCCCAAAAAGGACTGGATTCTCATTATTCCAAATACTGCTGGTGTAATTTTAGGCGGATTAACATTCCTCACCGCTTTATAGTGATTAAGCAGCAAGTTTAATTTAGAAATCCGACAGCATCTAATGGTATTGTCGGATTTTAATTAACACGCATCTCACCTCTGTAGCCATTCTTGACACTTTTTTCGTTCTACATCATAAACAAACTCAACAAACTAATTCTTAGACGTCCATTCCCGGAAAGCCAATCTGTCGCAGCGCCTCATACAGCACAATGGCGGCAGCATTTGAAACGTTTAGCGCACTAACCGAAAACTCGTTAGGATCAATGAAGTTTCCGCAGATATCCTGCTGTAAAAGCGCTGGATGAGAGTACTGATCATCGCTATCAAGCGCATCATGCTTCTGGCTCCAGTCCTCGCGATTAACCAGGCTGGCAGAATCTTGCAGCATTGGGATTCTCTCGCACTCGTCAGCATGTTGTGCCAGGAGCTCCTCGGATAATCCCAGACTTTCCTTACCAAAAATGAGGTAATCCCCATTGCAATACGTTGCCTGCGTGTAGGTTTTCTTAGCTTTCTTGGTAAGGAAGTGCAGCGGGGATCTACTGGTTGCGGAGGTGCCGTCGACCGTGGAGACAGCGTCGTGTGCAGCGTCCCCAGCAGGTGCGCCAGATGCTTGGGCAAGACCGTTCTTCTCCAGAAATTGATCCCAGTTATCGTAGACAGAAACGTTAAGGCTTTGCCAGTAAGCCATGCCTGCTCGTTTAAGGCTTTTGTCATCAAGCGAGAAACCCAATGGGCCCACCAAGTGCAGATGAGTTCCGCTCACTACGCAGGTACGACCGATATTTCCCGTGTTTGCGGGAATCTCGGGCTCTACCAGTACAACGTTGAGCATGGGTTATGCCAGAACAAAGCTGGTCAAGAAGGCAATAAGTCCACCAAGTGCCATGGTGGCTGGCAGTGTCACAAACCAAGCAGCAATAATCTTGCGCGCAACGCCCCAACGTACGGAGCTACGACGACGAGCAGATCCTGCGCCCATGATGGATGTAGTGATGACCTGTGTAGTTGAGACTGGTGCGCCAAGAGCGGTCATAATCTCAATTGCAACGGTTGAACTTGCCTCGGCAACAAAGCCAATAACAGGCGTGAGCTTGGTGACGCCATCGCCAACAGTACGCATAATGCGGCCGCCGCCAATGGAGGTACCCAGCGCCATAGTAGCTGCGCAGAGTAGCTTAACCCACAGAGGGATGCCGGTGGAAGGGTCATGAAGACCTGCGGTAACCAGGGCCAACGTGATGATTCCCATAGTCTTCTGAGCATCATTATTGCCATGGCTGTAGGCCATAAAAGCAGCTGAGAGTACCTGAAGGCGGTGGAACAGGCCATGTGCCTTTTTAGGTGGCCAGTCGGCAAAGATCTCAAATACCAGCTTCATAATGAAGTAGCCCAAAGCCATACCGATAAGAGGAGAGGTAAACAGAGGGATAACAACCTTCTCTATAACTCCCGCCCACATAATATGGCCCGTGCTGCCGGTAAATACAATAGTTGCACCAATAAGGCTACCAATCAGGGCATGCGAAGACGAACTTGGGATTGAGAACCACCAGGTAAAGAGGTCCCAAACAATAGCGCCCATCAAAGCAGCAAAAATTACGTAAAGCTGAAGCTGAATGTCAACCAGACCAGATGCAATGGTCATAGCGACCTTCTCACTCATAAGCGCACCAACAAAATTCATAATTGCAGACATGGCAATTGCTGTACCCAAAGGTAGAGCCTTGGTATACACCGTAGTAGCAATAGCATTTGCGGTGTCATGGAAGCCGTTAATAAACTCAAATATCACAGCGGAAACAAGCACCGCAACAAGCAAGACGCTAACCATTTTTCACAATGACATTCTGAACAGCGTTTGCAACATGCTTGCATGCGTCAAGAGTAGATTCAAGCCTATCTAGAAGACTCTTCCATTTGAGAACATCAATTGGATCATTAACATTTCTAAAAATAGAGCTGAGAGCGTTACGGTAAACAACGTCTCCCTGGTCTTCATACTCATTTGCAGAGCGCGTATGCCTAATAGCTGAATCATCTTTATGATAGTCAGGAAGACGCTCAAAAGCTTTCTGCAATTCTTCTGAGGCAAAAAGGATCAAATGAGCCACTTGAACAGCTTCTGGACGCATCTCTTTAATGTCGTACATGCTGAGGTGTGCAGAAACACTCTCAATACCGTCTGGAATCTCATCCATAAGTAACGCCAGCCTAGAAATATCCTCACGATCAAATGGCGTGATAAAGGATGTATTGAGAGTAGAAATAATCTTTCCTACCTGGTCATCGCAAAGCGTCTCATAGTTCTTAATCTGAACTTCGTAATCTTCTGAGCTTGGAAATGACTCTATATAGGTGACAAACAATTTTGCTGTAGAGACAATCAGTGCTGAAAACTCAGAGAACATGCTATAAAACTCATCTTCTCTACGAGAAACACGACTCATACGATGCCCTTCACTTGGACTTTTTTAAATACACATACACAACCAGTATAGTCCTTTTAGGCTCATATGCTGGGGATAATGATAATTTCAAACATAGTCGTACCCCTTATCTGGGGCGTTGCTTCGTTTGCCTATCTGCAAACCGTACTCTACCTTGTGGGTTTGGCAAGATAAACATGCTTGCTTGAGACTTCATCTTTAAACAGCAGACTGCTCTGTGAGAGGCTTTTACTCTTCAGAGGGTTTTTGCTCTTCAAGGGCCTTCTGCTCTTCAAGAACCTTCTGACGACGTTTTTTAAGGTAGCTTCCAAGTGGTGCGACAATAATAAAGTGATTTAAAAACGCTCCACAAGTTGCCAGCAACGCTGCAATGAGCGCATTTACGTAAGGATGCCATACTGGGAAATACTGAGCCAGCGCTTGCTGAATTGGGTAAGCCCAAAGGTAAATACCATAGGACAGCTCAAATTTAGTGCCAAACGTACTAAAGTGGTTGCCCATTCCGTATGCAAGACAAAAACAAGCAACAGGAAAAACCGTTAGCATTGCTAGATTGTCTGCAGCGCCGAGAACCATAACAAACCACAGAACAATCGACGCAAGGCCTAAAACAGGCGAAATAGTAATGTGGTCTCTAAGTACCCAAATTAAAACACCTAGGTAAAACAGAAGAACCGCACGTACAACACTTAGCTGAAGTGGAGAAAACTTCATGTAATACACTGCTGCCAACGCAAAAACAGGTACCGAGAGCAGCAAAAACTTCTTTTTATCAAACTTAGTGAGTTTGTAGCTTATAAAACACAAAACGTAGCAGATAAACTCAACGGGAAGTGTCCACAGAGCAGCGTTGACCACGTCGCCTGAAGGATTGTTGGTAAACACCCCTGGCAACTGATGCACCATAATTAAAACGCCGTTGAGTAGGTACTTATACGTCTGTGGATTAGTAAAATACTCCGCAGGTGAAAGCGTTGAAAGTATTGGACCCAGCACAAACGTGGTCAAAATTACTACAAACAAAAGCTCAGGGAAAAGCCTCAAAACGCGTGCCGAGAAGAACTTTTTTGGCTCAGGATAATGCTCGCAACTACGGGCAATCAAAAACCCGCCAAAGAGGAAGAAAACACCAACAGAAACGCCGCCAGGGCTTAAACGATCCCCTGTTAACTTCAGCAAATAACTACCAGCATCGCCGCCCAAAACCACCGAGTAGCAATGAGAAACAATGACCATCAGCGCAGCTATAAACCTCATAAAATTCAGGTTATTGACACGTGATGTTGCTACGTCACTGAGTTTAATCTGGGCACTTCTCGCCATTTACTTGCCTAACTCTATGCGAACCTTATTACCCTCAACGTGGACTCTGTCCTGGGCAAAAAGCTGCAAAACCTCTGGATAAAGCTTATGCTCTACCTGATGAATTGCCTCTTCAAGCTGATCGACCGTCCAACCCTCTTCAACCACAACGGGTCGCTGAGCAATAATGGGGCCGCAATCATAATCAGCGTTTGCCAGATGAACAGTAACGCCCGTTACCTTGACGCCGTACTCATACGCATCCTGAATGGCATGCGCACCGCGGAAACTTGGCAATAGCGCTGGGTGTAGGTTAAGAACGCGATTAGGGAAGGTGTTCAGAACAGGAACGCCGACTTTACGCATGTAACCAGCCATAACAACGTAATCCACGTTATAGCGCTTGAGCTCGGTAGCAATAACCATATCCGCAACAAACGGATCCTCGTATGTCTCTTTTGAGAGTGTCAGGGTTTGTAGACCAGCGGCCTCTGCTCGCTTCAGACCGTATGCGCCAGGGCGAGAAGAAACAACCAGCTCAATGGTTGCATCTAACGTGCCAGCGTCAATGGCATCGATAATAGCCTGGAGGTTGGTACCTGAACCAGAAATAAGAACGCCAAGCTTAATTGGCATCGTTGTAGACCACCTTTCCGGTACCTGGGATAATCTGACCCATGACAAATGGTTCAAAGCCCTGTTCAGAAAGGGCTTCTGCTACCTCATCAACATCATCCATATCCACGATAAGAGCCATGCCAACACCCATGTTGAAGGTGCGATACTGCTCGTCAAGAGACAGATTTGCCGCGCTAGAAACGTATGAAATAACTGGTGGAATATCCCATGCAGGCCCAGCCTCTCCACCACGATCAACCTCTGCATCAAGATGAGATGGCAGTGCGCGGTTAAGATTCTCGGTGATTCCACCACCGGTAATATGAGCCATGGCCTTAATAGGAGCTCCTGCACGAAGAGTAGCAAGCAATCCACCTGCATAAATAGTGGTTGGACGCAAAACGGCATCTGCAAGAGATTCTCCACCAAGCTCCTCCAGAGGCTGGTTGAGCTCCTCAACGGTCTTGCCCTCAATTGCTACCTTGCGTACCAGCGAATATCCGTTGGAGTGAATACCTGAAGAAGGAAGCCCCAGAATGATGTCACCTTCACTGACCTTCTCGGGACCTAAAATTTTTGGTTTATCGACAACGCCCACCACAAAGCCTGCAAGATCGTAGTCGTCAGGATTCATAACGCCTGGGTGCTCGGCCATCTCGCCGCCAACCAGGGAGCAGCCGCTCTTGCGACAGCCCTCTGCAATGCCGCCAACAATCTCAGCAACGGCCTCAGCCTTGAGCTTACCCACGGCCACGTAATCCAAGAAGAACAGAGGCTCGGCGCCCATAGGGACAATGTCGTCAACACACATTGCCACTAGGTCCTCGCCCACCGTGTTGTGGCGATTAAGCAGCTGGGCAATGGCAAGCTTGGTGCCAACGCCGTCGGTGCCGCTCACCAGTACAGGCTCTTCCATGTCCTTGAGAGCTGCAGCCGAGAAGCAAGAGCCAAAGCCGCCCAGGCCGCCAATAACCTCAGGGCGAGTAGTTGTAGCAACAGCAGCCTTGATGGCGTCAACCGCACGAGCGCCCTCATCAACGTCAACGCCTGCATCGGCGTAGGTAATCTGCTTGGTTGGATCAGCGGAAGTGGTCATTGTTTCTCCCCTTACTGCTCTGAGGGTATACGACCCTCGTCAATTAACTGCTGTTCTACCTGGTCAAACTTTAGCGCAAATGATGGGTGTAAGTTATCAGGTTTGTTTTCTGGCAAGAATCTCTGATAGAAGTCCTCTGGAATTGACACGGGATACTTTCCGCTAAAACAGGACTCGCAATAACCCCTTGATGGCACGCATGCAAGCAGGCCTTCAAGGCTTAAGAAACCCAGGGAGTCAGCGCCAATATACTCGCAAATTTCCTCTGTACTCATTTTTGCAGCTACAAGCTGGTGCTGATCAGCGGTATCAATGCCGTAGAAACAGGGCCATGCAACCTTAGGAGAAGCACTTCTAACGTGCACTTCTGTTGCTCCTGCATCTCTAAGCAGCTGAACAATCTGCTTTGAGGTGGTTCCACGAACAACGGAATCATCCACCATTACAATACGCTTACCTGCTACAACGTCAGAAAGCGCATTAAGCTTCAAGCGAACGCCCAGTTCACGAAGTTGCTGCGTAGGTTGAATGAATGTTCTTGCAACGTAGCGGTTCTTAATTAAGCCGGTGCCAAATGGGACATCCAGCTCTTGTGCAAACCCCTCGGCCGCAGGAACACCAGAATCTGGCACGCCAATTACCAGGTCAACATCTACTGGTGTTTCTTTTGCCAGCTGACGACCCATCTGATGACGAACAGAATACACCGAGCGTCCGCTAATAATAGAGTCAGGGCGCGAGAAATACACCTGCTCAAAAATGCAATCTGCCTGTTGACGTGGAGAAAGTCCCATCTCAGAAGAAAGCCCATTGTCCGAGATGCGGATAATCTCACCGGGAGCAACCTCACGCACATATGAGGCGCCCACAATGTCCAGCGCGCACGTCTCGGATGCAACCACCCAGTTATTCTGATCTTCCTCGCCAATATGGCCAAGTACCAGCGGGCGGATGCCATTGGGATCCCTAAACGCATACAGCGCGTTCTCGCGGATAAGCACCATGGCGTAGCCGCCCTCAATAAGATTCATGGTTGCGGCAATACCAGTGCGTAGTCGGTGTGTTTGACGCGTAAAGTAGCCAATAAGCTGAGCTGCTACCTCGGAATCTGTATTGGATCTAAAGGAAATCTGGCGAGAAGACAGTTCTTCTCGCAAAGAGTCAAAGTTGACAAGGGTGCCGTTGTGCGCCAAAGCAATGAGGGTTTCATCAATGGAGGACATGTGAGGCTGTGCTGACTCCCAACCCTTTGCACCAGCCGTGCCATAGCGACAATGACCAATGGCTGCTTTACCTGGCATTGCGTTGAGATCGTCATTGTTAAAAACTTCAGTTACGAGGCCCGTGTCTTTTCTGATAAGCACGGTTTGGCCATCACCAACAGCTATACCTGCGGAATCTTGCCCACGATGCTGTAACGCATGCAGGGCAAAATAAGTGAGTCGAGCAACGTCACGGTCAGGCGCCCATACTCCAAAGACGCCACATTCCTCGTGAAGTTCCATTGGATCCCCTCCGGATGCCTCAACTGGAGCCACCCTTAATCAAACGCCTCTCACGTCTGGCAACAATATATACAGTGTAGCTGGAAATTTACAAGAAAAAGCGCTCCGAACAAATATGTTCGGAGCGTGTAACAATTTTTTAAGAAAGTGGCTACTGCGCCTTTGGCTGTGCCTCAGTCTTTGGAACGCAAATGAGCATAGTTCTGCCGTACTGATCTGTATAATTGCAGGTAAAAAGCGTAAGAACATGATCGGTGCGAGAAATAACATCTGCCGCATCAGAGCGTGAACTTACTGCCCTAGAAAGCCTGTCCTTCAAATAAGATCTGAACTCATCGACAGAGTTGAAATTGAACTGTCTGACTTCCTCGTCATCCTCATCAGTGTGATAGGTAAATACAGGCTCTAACTCATATGTCTTGGAAGGCGTGACGTACCAGATAGTCTCAACCTTATTAAAGGTAGACTGGTCATTCATTGCTCCAATGTACTGGAACATGGAGCCGTTTCTCATGTGGTGACCATAAAGAATAGTCTGCTGATCAGTAAGGCCATTGGGGTTGTTCTGATAATCCATAAAAATCTGGCCACCAATAGACCATTCACCTTTTGCGTTTGTATGCAAGTAGTGGTCATTGTCTGTGGTCTGATAAACAGGATAATTGACTGGGGTATCTGGAATCTGAATCCAGCCAACAACCTGGTTATTTATTGCTTGAAGACCAGCCCAATCAATAACTGGAGCCTCATCTTTTTTCTCAGAAACTGTTGCATATGCTGCAAGCTCTTGGTTAATGACATCTTGCTCGTGATACTCAATCTGGGTTTTACCAAACATGACGCCAGCGACAACCAAAAGTCCAATACCAACTACCAGCAAGATTGTAGAAAGAATACGGACAAAATTTTTCTTCTCGGCGGGTTTCTTAGCCAGTTTCTTATCAAGCTTCTGTCCGGATTTCTTAGCGGACTGCTTAGCGGACTGCTTAGCGGATTGCTTAGCGGGTTTCTCGCCAGAATTTTTTTGAGAGGTTTTCTTATTGCTGTCTTTTTTTGAAAACGCAGAGCTTTTCATAGAAACCATCCCAGAGGAGGGTTTTGGGGCGTTAGTATTTTCAGCCGGCTGATCAGCGGCACCGAATGAAGCAAAATGCTTGCCGTTATTTGAATCCATGCACTTCCCTTCTGAAGGTACTCTTTTGTCATACCCTTTAAAAGTTTAGCTATGCACAAAACAAAAATCTCTGTATATCTTGTGAAGTCATCGCATAATCACATTTTACCAATACACAAAATCCGCGCTTTAGGTTTTCTAAAGCGCGGATTCTTGTGCGTTGCTTCTTATGCAGTTACGTAAATGACTCTGGTTGTACAGCCAACGCTGCTTATGCGTTAATTTATGCGTCAGCCATCTCAGCTTTAAGCTGAACGATCTTCTCGCGATACTCTGGAAGAGATGCGCCCAGAATCTGAGTTGCGTAAATAGCTGCGTTTTTTGCGCCATTAATAGCAACGCAGGCCACAGGCACACCGGATGGCATCTGGACCATAGAAAGCAGGGAGTCCATACCACCGAGGTCGGAGGTCTTCATTGGAACGCCAACAACAGGCAGTGGAGTAAATGCTGCAACGACTCCGCCCAGGTGAGCAGCCTTTCCTGCAGCCGCGATAATTACCTTGAGTCCGCGGTCAGCAGCGGTCTCGGCCCACTGATGAACTTTATCTGGAGTACGGTGTGCGGACGCAATGACCAGCTCGTATGGAACGCCAAGGCGCTCAAGCTCAGCGGTACATCCCTCCATAGTTGCAAGGTCACTCTTTGATCCCATGATAATGCCAACAACAGGCTGATCTGCCATCTCTACTCCTTTGTTACGTCTCTTAAAATAGGCGGATACGTCAAATATCCAACTCACAGTATAGAGTATGATTTTCTAGAACGTTGGTCCATCAGTCCACGTGAAAGGAAACTGTAATGAATGAAACCAACTCTGTTCTGTACCAGCGAGAAGGCTCGTATATTCCTCGCGTCGCCGCAGTGCATGATCTCTGCGGATACGGAAAATGCTCGCTTGGCGTAGCTATTCCGGTGCTTTCTGCTGCTGGCTGTGACGTCTGCCCCGTACCTACATCGCTTTTCTCGGCACACACCAAGTTCCCCGCGTTCTACATGCACGACACCACCAACATGCTCGAGGACTACCTTGATGCATGGCAGGAAGAGGGCATTGACCTGGACGCTATTTATTCTGGCTTCCTTGGTGCTGCAGAGCAGGTTGCAAGCATTCAGCGTTTGTATCAAGAGCATCCAAAGGCGCTACGCGTTGTTGACCCTGTCATGGGTGATGGCGGCAAGATGTATCCAACCTATACGCAAGAGCTGTGCGATGCAATGAAATCGCTGGTTAACGGTGCTGACATTCTGACGCCAAATCTTACTGAGGCTTCGATTCTGACTGGCATTCCGTACGCTGGTCAAGATTTGACCGACGAGCAGGTAGATGAACTTCTTGATGCGCTGCTTGCAATGGGTGCAAAGTGCGTTGTTCTTAAGGGCATTGTTCGCGACGATGGCCTTATCCGCAACTTTGTTGCCACTGAATCCGAGCGTGGCGAGATTGTTTCTGAACTTTTGCCCTACATGCTGCACGGCACTGGAGATCTATTTGCTTCTGCACTGTTAGCTGCAGTTATGTGCGGTCAGGAAATTGCTGACGCTGTAGAGTTTGCTGGTGAGTTTGTTTGTGAGTCCATGGAAATTACTCGTGAGCAGCCAAACTTTGAGCTACGCGGTATTTCTTTTGAAACAAAACTTGGTCTGATTGCTCAACTTCTGCAAGAGTAGGCGCATTTACAGCAGCAAATCGCTCATATCCATACCTGCACAGCTGTTCAATCATCCTTAGTCCATTGACTGGGTGCTCACTCTAACTGAGTGGGCACCTTTTTTGATGAAAGGTATCCGTTATGCATGAAAATGCATATTTCAAGCACTTTATTCATTTCATTTTTTATCAATCAAAAAATAGACCTTAAAATAAGACGAAAAAGGTAAAAATCCCGTTTAGTTGGAGTCCAAAGGAATTAATTAAAGATTTGATATTAACAAAAGGCCAGTTGACGTTTATTGGGCCACACATTAATGACTCTAAATAGCCAAAAAACCGCCATGTATAAAAATAAATTCTCCAACTAAACGGATTTTTTACCTTTTTGGGGCCAAAATTGCCCCAAAAATGCCAATTCTGTAGTTTTTAGTCAAATTAACGTGCAAAATCGCCTGCAATGTCACCGTTTTGAAGCACGTCAATCTCCTAATAGGTGGATTCCAGCTTACTCAAAAAAAGAGCCGCTGGCTTCAGCGGCTCTTTTTCTCTTTTTACTTTATTGTTCTCAGATACAACAAGCTACTTGGTGCTTGAGGAATTGTCGCTGGTACCTGTAGAGTTATTGGTTCCGGTGGTGCCGGTTGTGCCAGTGGTGCCAGTAGTTCCGGTAGTGCCAGTTGTGGTGTTTTTCTTTGTTGAAGAATCTCCACCCACGATACCGCCAAGCACGCGGACCGGCGTAAATGACGTGGCAATCTGATCACGAAGCTCTTTTTGGATAGTATCGTTTGCGCCAGTAATGACCATGGCGATGTTTACTCCATCAGAAGACTGAGTCTTTGAGAAAGTAAAGGTAAAGATAGGAGTTGCATCTCCACCAGGTTTAAGGAATCCAAAGAGCTGAGATTTTTGGAGCTCACCCTGGTCGTTTCGGTGAACGCTGACGTGATAGACAACGGTATTAATTCGTGGATTGAGCAGCGCGTTAATGGCAAATGCCTGAGCTTGGACACTAGAACCCGCATAACATTCAAGTACATCTTTTGAAGTGGTATCAGTGACTGTTACCTCAACGCGACCAGTGTTCTCGTCAGCTTCCTGAACTGAGAAATCCTCAGGGAACTGCGTAAATCCATTGCCCCATTCAACGCCGCCACGCAATGCGGATGCGACAGATCGTACCGTAACTGATTCAGTTAAATTCGCCGTGTTAGCTCGACGAACAAAACCGTACAAGACCTGCATTGAAACGACAATTGCCAGGAAAATTAGGACAAATAGGACTGCCGTCTTTGTAATGACTTTCTCGATATTAGAACCTGAAGGATCAGACCCTGAAAGCGGATCAACGTCCACCGCCACAGTGCCGCCCTGCCTGCGAGCGCGCTCTAGAGCTGCACGTTCCGCATTGGGATGACCTGTTTCGTCTACCTTGGTAAATAACTCTTCAGCTGCGTCAGCATCAAGCGCGCCCTTCTGGCGACGCGCGAAGCATGAACGTTCTGCATCATCTTTAGCCATGTAGCTCTCTCATTCAACCTGCACAAACACACTTTCAAGGTGTGCGATACGTTGACTTTTTGATCGTTGGTTGCGATCCTTCGGTTTACAAACTGCAGGCGCAAACTTCAAACCGCAGTTTACAAAGCACTTAATGTCTTATTTTACCGCCTTGTAGAGTTTGACGCACCACCAAACTGCATTTGATAGTAATGAGCATAGATTCCGTCTTTTTCAAGCAGCTCACTATGGGTTCCTCGTTCAACAGCTCGACCGTGATTGATGGTGATAATTTCATCAGCACCCATAATGGTTGAAAGACGATGGGCAATGACCAGTGTGGTTCTGTTCTTTGCAAGCTCAGAGAGAGACTCTTGAACAGCGCGTTCGGATTCATTATCCAAAGCAGAAGTGGCCTCATCCAAAATGAGCAGCGGTGGGTTCTTTAAGAACACGCGCGCAATAGAAATGCGCTGTTTCTGTCCACCTGAAAGTCTGGTTCCGCGCTGTCCTACCTGGGTGTCGTATCCATCTGGTAGCGACTCAATAAACTCTGCAATATTTGCACGCTTTGCTGCAAGCGCAATGTCTTCTGCAGAAGCTTCGGGGCAGCCATATGCAATGTTTTCTGCAATGGTACCGTCAAAGAGATATACGTCCTGTTGAACCATACCAATTGCCGAACGCAAACTGTGCTGTGTGACAGAGCGAATATCCTGCCCATCAATGGTAATGCTTCCGCTTGTGACGTCATAAAACCGCGGCAATAAAGCGCAGGTAGTGGACTTACCTCCACCAGAAGGCCCAACTAGCGCGACGGTTTTTCCACTCTCAATATGAAGGTTCAAGCCGTCAATAACCTCTTCAGCATTGTTGTAAGCAAAATGAACATCCTGGTAGATGATATCGCCGACGGTAATCTGAATATCGTGAGCGCCGGGTGCGTCTTGAATGTCCGGCTGCGTTTCAAGAATTTCCGAGAAACGCTTAAAGCCCGCAAGACCCTTCTGGAATGTCTCGGTAAAGTTCAAAATGTTCATGATTGGCGTGGTAAACAGCGAGATATACAGTGCATACGTAGCCAGATCAATGGCTTGCATCTGACCCTGAGCAATCATCCAGCCGCCCAAAACCAACACAACAGTGTTCAAAACACCCATCATGCCTGAAATTGCAGCTTGGTACCTGCCCATAGCCTGGTACATATTGGCCTTGGAGTCTAAGTATGCCGAGTTACTTGCTCTGAATTTCTTACGCTCGTGATCTTCCGCCGCAAAGCCCTTAACCACGCGAATACCAGAAAGTGAGTCTTCTAGCTGGGTATTTACGTCGGAAATGCGCATGCGGTTCTCTTTAAAAATGCCGCGCATGTGCATGTTGGCAAAGAAATTGAACACTACCAACACTGCAGCGATTCCAGCAAGCACCAGCGTAAGGGGTACGTTAATAAAAGCCAGAATGACAAAAGAGCCGGCAATCTCAAGCAAGCCAATAATCAGGTACTCAGGGCCATGATGCGCCGTCTCAGAAATGTCAAACAAGTCGGATACCAGGCGACTCATTAGATCGCCCGTCTTGTGACGGTCGTAATACGAGAAACTCATGCGCTCGTAGGCGTCAAACAGATCTTCTCGCATCTTACTTTCCATACGCGCGCCCATGATGTGTCCCCAGCTAATGACAAAGTAGCGACACAGAAAGTGGACAAAGTACATGACCACAAGGCCAACAGCAATGAATACCAAGCTATCAAGAATGGCATCTTTGCTCTGCGTAAACAGTCCCTTGGTGAGCGCGCGCAAAATCTGGGGGAACGCGAGCTCGATACAAGCCAAAATGATGGCGCAGATAGTGTCCAGAATAAACAGATGCTTTTGCGGAGCGTAATAAGAAAGAAAACTGGCAAACAGCGATTTGCGGTGTTTGCCAGAGGCGTTGTTTCCAGAGTTTCTAAAGCCGTTTCTGCTAGAAGCTGAAGTCAAAGAACTACCAGGTACAGGGCGAGAAGAACGATCAAGCATGCGTAATTACTCCATAGGCAATCGGTGTGAAATTGAATCGCAGATAAGAGCTCCAATGATAGTTTTTGCGTCCTCGATTTTGCCATCGAGAACAGCGTCTACCAGCTCAGATAGTGGAACAAGATCCACGTTAATAAATTCGTCGGCATCTGGGTCTGATCCCTCAAAGGTCAACTCAGTTGCCATATAGAGATGAATAAGCTCGTCAGTAAATCCATCGGAAGTGGCGGTAGTGGTGAGAAAAGCCATCTTTCCTGCCTTCATTCCGGTCTCTTCCAGCAACTCACGGTGAGCACAATCCAGAGGGTCCTCACCTGGATCAAGCTTTCCTGCAGGCAGCTCAACTGTTACGCGACCAAGCGCAGTTCGGTACTGACGAACCAGACAAATTCTGCCCTCATCAGTCAATGCAACAATAGCCACAGCACCGGGATGACGCACAACATCACGAAGAGCAGTGCGTCCATCAGGAAGAGAGACACGCAGACGATTCACGTCAAAAATGCGACCAACCCAAACGGTGTCCTCAGAGAGTGGCTTCTCTTCTAGAGAGGCATCACGCGCATCCTCTGTACCCGCAACAAAACCGCGCTTTTGTGGCTCCCCAGAATGATGGTAGGCAGCATCGCCCACAGCAACACGCTCACCGTCGTAGGTAAGCGAATCAACTGCCGAGTGCAAATCATTGCGAGCAGAATCAAACACCTCTGGAGTTACCTGCATGTCAGCATCAAGAATTTCTGGCTCAGCAGACTGCATATCATCAAACACATCACTAAACTGAGAACTGCCTTGATTGCTGGTCCAAGCACCATCCTGTACGTTGATTTTCTCGTCATTTTGATTTGCCATAAGCGCTAACCTAACTATTTTTCTGGACGACCCTGAAGAGCCTTAAGTCCAATATCGTGCCTGAGCTGCTTGCCTTCAAAGTTGATAAGGTCGCAAGCCTCATATGCACGAGCGCGAGCTTCCTCAAAGGTTGGTGCAAGCGCAGTGACGTTGAGCACGCGGCCGCCTGCTGTGACAATCTTTCCGTCCTCGGTCTGAGCAGTTCCGGCGTGATACACAGAAACGCCCTCAAGCTGCTGGGCGGCCTCAATGCCCGTAATCTCCTTGCCCTTCTCGTAAGAACCCGGATATCCAGCGCTTGCCAGAACAACAGAAACAGCCACCATATCAGACCAGGAGACCTGCTGATGACGGAGGGTACCGTTGTCACATGCCATCAAAATTGAAACCAAATCACCCTGAAGACGAAGCAACACTACCTGAGTCTCTGGATCACCAAAGCGAGCGTTGAACTCAAGAACCTTAGGACCGTCTTTGGTCAGCATAAATCCACCATAAAGGCAGCCAGAATAATTGATGCCCTCTTTTTTGAGCTGACCAACAACGCGCTGCTCAATGGCAATCATCTGAGAAAGTTCTTCATCAGTCACAAATGGAACAGGAGAATAAACGCCCATGCCACCAGTGTTTGGACCCTTGTCGTCATCATAGGCACGCTTGTGGTCCTGCGCTGTTGCCAGTGGAATAACGTACGTTCCATCGGTCAGAGCAAGCAGGGAACACTCTGGCCCCTCTAGAAACTCCTCGACAACAACGGTTGCTCCAGCAGCGCCAAAGTGGCCGGAGAAGCACTCTCGGACACCTTCAAGAGCCTGCTCAAGCTCAGTTGCAACAATAACGCCCTTACCTGCAGCAAGGCCGTCAGCCTTAACAACAACAGGAGCGCCGATGTGGCGAATATACGCCTCACAAGACGCCTGATCTGTGAAAGACTTCCACGCAGCAGTTGGGACGTTTGCGCGCTCCATAACTCCCTTGGCAAACGCCTTGGAGCCCTCCATCTGAGCTGCTTTCTGGTTAGGACCAAAGCATGTAATACCCGCCTGACGAACAGCATCTGCAACGCCCACAACAAGAGGAGCCTCAGGACCAATAACCACCAGGTCAATACCTTTTTCTTTAGCAAAGGCAACAACCTCATCAGGGCTATTTTGATCAATAGGGGCAAGCTCAGCCTGGGCAGCCATGCCACCATTACCTGGAGCAACATAAATTTTTCCCGCGCAAGGCGATTCCTGCAGTTTAGTCAAAAGAGCGTGCTCACGACCACCCGCACCGAGCAACAAAATATCAACGGTGTCATTCATAAGTACTCCAGCCTTCTGATACAACGCCTTTGGGATACAGGCAACGCCAACAGAACCTTCTCCCAAATATTTTTTAAACTCGGGAGAAGAAAGTCTTTCTGCAATACATTCTGCATCATATTCATTAGTTTTGAGCGGCTTTTTAAGGTGCTTTTGTATGCGTTTCTCGCCGTTTGAAATCACCACATATTTAAGCTCGCCATGTTTTACAAAACAGGCGCTCATAAGACGAGAAATTCTACCAGCTAGATCCATAAAATCTGATGAACGAGCAACCTCTGTGCATCTTCCGCCAACCAAACGATACAGATACATATCGTTTGAAATGCGCCTGTGCAAACGTTCTAGCCTACGCCTTAACGAAAACCCAGGATGTTTATCTTTGTTCTTATGCAGCACAACCCTGTTCATGGCAATGTACATTGTGGCAACTACCTCGGACAGCTCTTGCGCATACTCACAAGCTGCCTCAAATGAAGCTCCAAACTTTCTTGCCACGCTTAAGCGCTCAAGCATGATTCCCATGGCAGTAGGCATGTTCCCGCTATCTATCAGGAAAATTGAACTTGAAATATCGGGATTGTTCTGACAAGCCTTTTTTGCCGTAAGAATCGAGTCAGAGAAATCTGCGTTCACATGGAGCGAGAGTATCTTATGAACTCCAGACTCAAAAACGCCTCTATAGAACTCACCTACCTGGTCAGCATCAGAACTTAGAGCTCCAGGTATTACAGAAACCCCCAGGGCTTCAAGCTGGGAAGCTTCAAACCCACAGGGGTTATCGCAAACTATTGCAAATGTTGAGCAGTCCGAAGACGCCACGGGTTACCTCCAGTAGCGGTCGATTGTCTGCTCGCGATCTGGACCAACGGTGATGATAGAAACGCGTACACCAGCAAGCTGCTCCAGGAAGTCAATGTAATCCTTAGCCTCACGAGGCAATTGATAGAAATTGCGAACGTCAGAAATATCGCACTTCCAACCAGGAAGAGTCTCGTATACAGGCTTTGCGTGATAGAAAACACTCTGGTGCTCTGGGACAGTTTTGTAGGTCTTGCCGTCACACTCATAAGCAACGCAAACCTTAATCTCGTCCAGGCAGCCAAGAACGTCAAGCTTAGTAATTGCCAGGTCAGTAAGGCCATTGATACGCGCTGCATAGTTGACGACTACTGCGTCATACCAGCCGCAACGACGCTTACGGCCAGTAGTAACACCGTACTCATGGCCTACCTCGCCGAGAAGATCGCCTGTCTCGTCAAAGAGCTCTGTTGGGAAAGGACCAGAGCCAACGCGTGTGAGGTATGCCTTTGCAATACCCAGGACACGGTCAATATTGGTTGGACCAACACCAGAACCAGTGACTGCGCCACCGGCGGTGCAGTTAGAAGAGGTAACAAATGGATAGGTGCCGTGGTCAATATCAAGCATGGTTGCCTGAGCACCCTCAAAGAGGATGTTCTTTCCGGACTCAAGCTCTTCATTAAGGAAGAGAGAAGACTCAACAATGTAAGGACGAATGCGATCCGCATAAGGCAGGTAGGTCTCACAAATCTGGTCAACGGTATACGTTGGCAGACCGTATACAAGGCTCAAGATTGGATTGGTGTACTCAAGTGCAGCCTCAAGCTTCTTGCGGAAGATTTTCTCGTCAAGCATGTCCTGAATACGCAGGCCAGTGCGGTTCATCTTGTCCATATACGTTGGACCGACACCGCGCTTAGTGGTGCCAATAAGGTTTTTACCCAGCTTTTTCTCGTGGACGCCATCAAGATCTTTGTGGTAAGGCATAACAATGTGTGCGTTGCCAGAAATCTTGAGCATATTGCAGGAAATACCCTTGCTCTCCAGCATGTCAATCTCGCCGAGAAGAACCTCTGGGTCAACAATGCAGCCATTGCCAATAACTGGATAGGTATTCTCATACATAACGCCAGATGGTACCTGATGAAGTGCAAGCTTTGTATCTCCAGCAACTACCGTGTGACCTGCATTTGCACCACCCGCATAACGGCAAACAACGTCAAAATCTCCGGAAATGAGGTCGGTGACTTTACCCTTACCCTCGTCTCCCCACTGAGTACCAACAAGTACGGAAGCTGGCATAAGCTCTCCCCTATCGCAGCTATCTACAAACACGACTATTACATGACAGTTGCAACCTCTTTAGGGGTTGCTTCATAAGTATATCTAATACCACTACAAAAGCACAGAAGTGTAGAGCTTTTGTCACACATAGGAAACGATTAGTGTGCGGGATTTGCCATTGCGGCATACTGCGCCGCTTCGCTTTCTGAGTAATTATTTCCCTGGTAAAGCTCAACAAATTTAGTGGATGTTGGTATAAACATAACAGGAACATCCTTTAAAGCGCCCGCACGGTTCTTTGCAACAATGATATTAGTAACATCTTTGTCAGGGCGGTCATCGCGTGCAGCTTCTTCATCACTCAGTGAGCGATCAAGCAGCAAAACAATGTCTGCATCTTGCTCGATTGAACCAGACTCACGCAGGTCAGAAAGCTGTGGGCGCTTACCGTTTCTGTTTTCAAGCGTACGGTTGAGCTGAGAAAGTGCAATAACAGGCGCCTTAAGGTCTTTAGCCATAATCTTAATACCACGAGACATCTCAGAAACCTCAGTTGCACGACTATCCGCACGTCCCTTCTCGGCTGGTGGAGAAAGCAGCTGGAGGTAGTCGATGATAATGACGCCCTTCTCGGCCTTGTTAAGCATTCTACGGGCTTTTGCGCGAATTTCTGTGACCGTAGTGCCTGGAGTATCATCAACGATGATTTTAAGGCGAGAAATGCGCTCTGCTGCCTCCAGAAGGGTAGGCCATTGCTCATTTCTGATCTTAGAAGAGCGGATGGTCTGCAA
The DNA here is from genome assembly GCA_902373375.1 of uncultured Atopobium sp. Classification (GTDB taxonomy): domain Bacteria; phylum Actinomycetota; class Coriobacteriia; order Coriobacteriales; family Atopobiaceae; genus Lancefieldella. Next base: position 21,285 of record CABKMA010000002.1, on the reverse strand, counting down.
ATCAACCTTTGACTCAGAAGCTAAAAGCCTTTGTGCAATCTCAATCTTGCTCATCTCGAGCGAGAAAAGCGCAACAGTAGCACCAGATACTGCGGCGTTATAAGCCATGCTAAGAGCAAAAGAAGTCTTTCCGACACCAGGACGAGCGCCAATAACAACCATCTGGCCAGGACGAAGACCTTGAAAAAGGTTATCTAGGGTTGCAAATCCAGTTTGGACACCCAGTTCAGAGGCGTCTTTTTCTGCATTTTGCTGAAGCTCTTCAAAAAGATCGGTCATGATCTCTTCGATGCCCTGTTCGGATTGCTGCACGTCTCTATTAGTTACATCAAAAATGAGCTTTTCTGCCTGGTCAACAACTTGTTTTGTATCTTCTGGAGCGTTGTATGCCAAAGCGGAAATCTTTGCGGAAGCACTAATCATCTTTCTGAGCGTAGTATCGCGATGCAACATAGTAGCGTGGTTTTCCCAACCAACCATAGCTAGTGGGTTGTTGCCAAGCTCTGCCAAACGAACAGCGCCGCCAGCGCGCTCAAACTTCCCATTACTCTTGAGGTGGTCAGCAAGAGAAATAACATCTACTGGCTTATTATTATCAAACAGTGATTTAATTGCCTCAAAAATAATTTGATTAGACGGAATATAGAAATCCTCAGAAGAAAGCCTAATGAGGCATTCTCCCCTAATTTCTTCCGAAAGAATCATTGCAGAAAGAATGGAAAATTCAGCATCAGAATCTTGTGGCATAGAGGCATTCTCTAGGGCCGTCAATTGCGTAGGATTCATCTCAAACGAGTCTTGTGCCATCGTCTTTTCCAATCATGTTTTTTGGGAATGAATCTGAATAGTAGTGTACTTTTCAAAAAAATAAAGAGTCATTTTGGCTTGCAAAATTTGAAAGTATGAGTCTTCAACACTATTTTTAAAAACTCGTATACCTTGAGCGGGATTTCCTTGAGTTTTCAACGTTTTCAACATTTTTTAGACTTTTTTTGACACGTAGCATTTTCTACACAATTACTTATCCGTGGTAATTCAAATCAAATTACAATTCCGCAGGTGAAGTAAATATGCTTTTCACAATATTTTGAATAACCGCAGGTAAAGTGTAAGAAATTATACTGTTACTTCTACACATAAAAAGACCACCCCTTTTTTATGCTTCACAAAGGGGTGGTTCGAACAAACATTCCATTCTTTTCAGATGGCTGGGCTTTTTAAATAAGCCCACAAATCTGTAGAAAACTGCAGAAATTGTATAAACCACCAAAAAATGCAGGAGAACAGTGTTTTATGCATGCATAAAACTACTCTGCGGACTCAACCTCAGCCTCGACGGTTGCCTCAGCGACAACCTCCTCGGCCTCCTCCTCTACAGGAGCAGCCTCGTCCTTACCAACAAGAACAACGACGGTAGCGGTGATGTCACGATAAAGCTCAATGGTGACATTGTGGCGACCGGCGGTCTTGATAGCAGCGCTACGAGCAATGCGCTTACGATCAACGGTGACGTTGAGCTGTGCCTCGATTGCATCAGCAATCTGAGCGGTTGTGACGGAGCCAAAGAGCTGGCCCTCCTCGCCAATGCGAGCGTCAACAGTTACGAGCTTGCCATCAAGAGCTGCCTTGGTAGCATTTGCGTCAGCAATACGCTGCTCTTCGCGCTTAGCGATATTGTGACGACGCTCCTCAAGCTGCTTGATGTTACCCGGTGTAGCAGGCTGGGCAATCTTGTTGGGGAACAGGAAGTTCTCCGCATAGCCCTGTGCGACCTCTACGATGTCGCCTTCGCCGCCCTTACCGCGAAGCTCGCCCAAGAGAATAACTTTCATGGGAAACTCCTTTGATGAGTCGATGGTATCGACTAGTTGTTGTTTATCGTAGGTTCTGAATTCTGGCTTCCTGAGCGATTAAGCTTTCGGAAGTTTGCCCAGGCGTCAATAAGTCCTACGAGAGCCATAACGCCTAACTGAACTTCTAACATGCCTGCCAATACAAACAGTAGCAAAGAAAGTGCTGGCGAGAAGTGCTTCTCGCGCACAAACCATGTGAGCACTGCAAGACCCTGAAGAGCAAAAACAACCCTAAGAGCCATAAACACATTCAACGTAATCAGCTGAAGTATGTCTTGAGCAGACAAAATGGTGCTTGAAAGTGCATACACAAACAAGTTGGCCACGGTAAGAACGCACATCCAAAATGGAACATCCATGAGCTGGAACTGTGGCAGCTTCTGTGGGTCTCTTGTTAGTGCTTTATACACTACTCGAGCTCCAAAACGCGCAATTACAAAATATAAAAGCGCCATACCGGTATAGCTGGTTGGCCAGAAGAGCATAAAGAGTGACTTTGCAGTTGAAAGACCCTCTTTAATCTCTGGAGAAGCACTTGAGACCTGTGAAGCGTATTGATTGAATACGTTCTGAACAAGCTCGGGAAGACTTGTTCCTGCCATGGCGGCAAAGAACGCATCGTATCCCAGAAGTGCCAAGGCTGTTGCTCCCACAAGAAGAGATCCAACACCAACGGTGAGCTTCTCTGTTGCAAAAGCGTAGCCAACTCCAAGAGCAAGTGCACAAGCAGTAACCGAAGTTGCCGCTTCTGTTGGTCCCGAAAGCAAATAAGCTGCCACACCTGTAACAAGTACTGAGGTAATGGCTGGACCGAACCATCCGTGACCTTTTTTGCAATAGACAGCAATTACCATGCCATACGCAACCAGAGCAGCTCCAATAAAAGAAAGTAGCCCGGTAATTGCTCCACCAACAACGCAAAGAATAAAGCCTTGCTTGTAGGTTGGAGTATCAAACGGATGCGACTTGCCTCCGTTTTGGTTGCTTGGACCGGCGAAATTCTGCAAGCTACTCTCTGGGCGAGAATACCCTTCAGGTGCCTGAGGAATATTTGAATCCGGTCTATCCATTGCTAACCAACTCTACCTAAAGAACAGATAGGTTATCCGCGACTACGGCCACCGCGGCTAGAAACCACAGGGACGGTGTAGGGCAGAAGTGCCATCTCGCGTGCACGCTTGATAGCAAGTGCAATGTCGTGCTGGTGCTGCGTGCAGGTGCCAGTAACGCGACGTGGCTTAATCTTGCCACGGTCGGTCATGTACTTACGAAGAAGCTGAGTATCCTTATAGTCGATGAACTCAGTCTCCTCCTTGCAGAACTGGCAATACTTGCGACGCGGCTGGCGCTGGAAATCTTGTTTCTGCTGAGCCATGTCTTTTACCTTTCAGATGACAGTAACAACTGTGTTGCTGTCTGACGTTTAAAACGGAATATCAGCATCGTAGAACTCCTCGTCTGGCGGAGCCGGAACGGGAGCGGGTGCCTGTGGAGTTGGAGCTGCATAAGATGGCGCACTCTGTGACATAGGTGCTCCGCCCTGCTGATTCCTAGAAAGGAACTCGACCTCATCGACAACAACCTCAAGTTTGCTGCGACGTTGTCCTTCCTTCGTCTCCCAGGAGCTGAAACGAAGCTTGCCTTCAAGAGCAACCTTCGAACCCTTGGAGAGGAAGCGGGAAAGCGCTTCAGCACGCTGACCAAATACTACGCAGTCAATGAAGTTAGGAACATCTTCCCACTCACCAGTCTGCTGATTCCTACGACGATCATTAACCGCGATGCCGAAGGATAGAATCTGGGTACCGCCTGCTGTGGAGCGAAGCTCCGGGTCACGGGTCAGGTTGCCCGAAATGTTAACCCTGTTAATACTCATAAATCTCACTACCTCTCATCGTGGAATAATTCCACTTTTCCATTACAAGGACTTAGTCCTTATCGACTCGACGCACGATCATGTGACGCTTAACAGCATCATTGATTCGCAGAACTCGATCAAGCTCTGCAATCTGCGTTGGATCTGCATGGAAATTGATGAGGGTATAGTCACCCTCGGTAAGATCGTCGATCTCAAAAGCAAGCTTACGCTTACCCCAGTCCTCGACGCTGTCGACTACTCCTCCGTCAGTGGTGATAGCAACGTCAATACGCTTCATTACACCAGCGCGGACTTCTTCTGTGGAAGCTGGGTCAACAAAAAACAGCAGTTCATAGGCCTTCATATTGTCACCTCCTCTGGGCTAATGGCTTCGGGAAGTGAAGGTGCACCCGAAGCAGGAAAGTTCGACCAAGCATCATACCACATAAATGCTTAAATACGAAACTGGCCTATAAACTTTCTCACATGCAATCCATATATAAAGCTTAATTTGTCAATTTGTAGCCATTTTGTCTCTAATCTTGCAAATGACTGACATGAATCTTTCTAAGAAATGGTCAAATACACAATTTGAAAAACATGGGATTAAAAAAGAAAAACGACCATCACACAATCTGCATGATGGCCGTTTCGTTTAAACGTACTTTACATTACTGAGCTGCAGGTCCCTCAGGATTCTGAGTTGGTGCGTCTGTTGGAGCAGTAGGCGCTGCAGGAGCCTCTGGGGCTGTAGGGATAATTGGCTCAACAACAACAGTAGAAGCTGGTGCAGGCTCTGGAGCTGCAGGAGCAACCGGAGCTACAGGTACAGTAGGTGCTGCTGGAGCTGCAGGCGCAGCTGGGGCAGCTGGGGCAGCAGGAGCAACTGGAGCCGCTGGTGCAGCTGGTGCAGCTGGGGCAGCTGGGGCAGCAGGAACAACTGGGGCTGCTGGGGCGGCGGTTGGAGCTGGAGCCACAGGTGCTGCAGGTGCAGCTGGGGAAGCAGGAGCAACTGGGGCCGCTGGCGCAGCAGGAGCGGCAGGTGCGGCAGGAGCTGCAACTGGAGCCGCGGGAGCAGCGGTTGCCACTGGTGCCGCAACAGGCGCTACTGCAGGAGCGGCGGTTGCGGCTGGTGCGGTTGGAGCAACTGGTGCTGGAGTTGCATAAGTAGCAGCTGCGCCATCACGAGGATCGTTAATAAATGGTGGCAGTGGATCGTTGCTCTGTCCCCATGCAGCAACATTAAACTGACGCATCCAAAGAGCAATTGCGTTCTGCATAAGAAGCATAACAACAAGACCGACAACGTTACCAATATAGCCAATGAACAGGAAGATTGGTCCCATCTGAATAAAACCACGTGCAAGCAGAGCAAGCATGATGATATAAAGTTGGTCCTGGCTGGAAATACTCTGAGTTCTTGCAATAGTTACAGCCTGCGTGCCAATGTTAAAGAGCATGCTAATTACAGCACTACCACCAATGATGCCCATGATAATAGAGGTAGCAATACCAAGCACAATGCCCATACCAAAAATACGGAACAAGCCACCCATATCATGCTTAATCATCTCAAAGATGTTCTTAAAAGCAAAACCTGCTGAAATACGACCGTAGACTGCTGCGCGCACCTGAATAACGCTAATGCACAGAGGATAAAAAAGTGCCGCAACAATAAAGACTGGGATAAGAATCAGATTAATGACTGGAATAAAAGAAAGAATTCCAGTAGCAATGGCATATACCAAACCAAGCGCAAGTGCAATGATGGCCGCCTTAAAGCCGGTAACAATATACGTACCAAACTTAAGATCTTTCTGCTTAGGACCAGCGTTAATGCCCCATGCAGTTACGCGTGCAGTCTCGAGCACATATCCAGCAAGTGCCAGGATTCCAACAACTGGAATCAGGCCAAACAAAGCCATAATAAGAACTGGCTTCCACCAGCCCTTTTCCAAAGTTAGAAGTGCCCAGGAGCGTGCAAAATATCTATCACGCCTGTAGCCATTCAACTCATCTGCTGAAACAGCCATTTAATTCTCCCCTCGTGTCAAAAATGACATCGAATTACTAAGCCTAAACATTCTATATAAAATCGAGAAATAAATATATCTTTTTTAGTAGCAATTAATCAAATCAAAATGTTAAATGGCGGAGGAGGAGGGATTCGAACCCTCGTACCCCTAGAAGGGGTAAACGGTTTTCGAGACCGCCGCATTCAACCACTCTGCCACCCCTCCGAAGGGTGAAACGGCGCCCGTAGGCGCCGTGAAAATTCTGGCGGAGAGTCAGGGATTTGAACCCTGGAGACGCTTTAGACGCCTACACGATTTCCAATCGTGCTCCTTCGGCCACTCGGACAACTCTCCATATAAAACCGCACGGGACAGTATAGCGGATTTCTCACCAATATAGGACGAGAAGTTCTGTGTATTTTTAATACTTGTGTAGTATTGTCATACTAATAAAAAATAAAACACCAGTAGGAGGTATGGATGCCACCGTTTTTCTCGCCTTATGGCACAGATGCTATTTCTGTAGGCATCCCCTACTGGCTAGACCTTCTGACAGTTATTATTGGTGCAATCTCTGGAATTTTGGTTGCACGAGATCGTCACTTAGATCTTGTAGGCTTTGTGGGTCTTGGACTTTTATGTGGCTTGGGTGGCGGACTAATCAGAGACGTCATGATGCAAGAGGGCGGTGTTTACATGTTAAACTCGCCGTATGCTATTCCTGCTGCAGTTTTTACTGCCGTTTTATTATTTATGTTTCCTGAGCCACTTGATAGATTCCCACGCATGCTTGAATGGACCGACATTATTTCTGTTGGTCTCTTTGCGGTTGTTGGTGCTGATAAAGCCCTGGTATACCACCTTCTTCCTTTTTCAGTTATCTTAATGGGAAGTGTTACCGGCGTTGGTGGCGGTATGCTTCGCGATGTCTTCCTTGGCGATATTCCTCGTATTTTTCAACGAAGCAATCTCTATGCATTTTGCGCAGTCGCCGGCACTACTTCATATTGGGCGCTTGTCTCTTATGCAGGAATTACTAAAATTTGGGCAGCTATTGTCTGCGTTTTAGTCACCGTTTTCTTAAGACGTTGGTCTCTCAAATACAACGTGCTTTCACCTGCAGATGTTGATCTGACGCCACACGTAATGCGCAGCGTCAACAAGCTGCGTCACAAAACACAGAAACCAAATCACTAACCTAAGATACAAAACTGGCGAGAAACCCTTGCGGCTGCAAGTTTTTCTCGCCAGATTGACTATCTGTAAACGACGCTGTTATTTCTTGACCATACCGTTACGGACTGCCCACTTACGACGCTCGGTCTCGGAAAGGATACGCTTACGCATACGGATGTTTTGTGGCGTAATCTCAACAAGCTCGTCATCCATGATGTACTCCAGAGCCTCTTCCAGCGTAAACAGACGTGGAGGAGTCAGCTGAACTGAAATGTCTGCAGTTGAAGACCTCTGGTTACCCAAAGACTTAGTACGTGCAATGTTAACAACCATGTCGCCTGGCCTTGAACGCTCGCCAACCAACATGCCCTCATAGCACTCAATACCTGGAGAAACAAAGAGCTGACCGCGTTCCTGAAGCGTACCCAGTGCGTAAGCAACAGCCTTCTCGGTGGACATAGAAATCATGGCGCCATTTTGACGGCTGCCAATATCGCCTGCAAAAGGACCATACTCAAGGAAGGTGTGGTAGAAGACAGCGTCACCGTGGGTAACGTTCATGATGCGCGTCTTAAGGCCCATAATGCCGCGGGTTGGAATCTTGAACTCAAGGTGCGTCTGAGTCTCGCCGGTATCCATGATAGACATGGTGCCGCCAACGTTACCAAAGACCTCAATGACCTTGCCGGCATACTCTGGGTTGCACTCAACAACAGCCTGTTCAATAGGCTCAAGTGTGTGGCCCTGAGCGTCCTTTTTGAACAGAACGCGAGGACGACCAACCTGGAATTCAAAGCCTTCGCGACGCATGCTCTCCATAAGAACGGAAAGGTGCAAAATACCTCGACCAGAAACCTCAATGCCTGTCTTATCAGGAAGTTCCTCAATACGCATGGTGACGTTATTCTCGCGCTCTGTCATCAGGCGCTCTTTGAGCTGACGGCCGCCAACAATGTCTCCCTCACGGCCAACAAGTGGCGAAGTAGAGGGCTCAAAAATAATGGAAAGAGTTGGCGGATCAATCTCAATTGGATCTAGCTCAACAGGGTTCTCTGGATCGGTATAAACGTCACCAATATCAGTGTTGTCAACGCCAACGATTGCTGCAATATCACCTGCATCAACCTCGCTGCACTCCTTACGACCCAGGTAGTCAAAGGTGAACAGCTGCTTGACCTGGCTCATGGCACGAGAGCCATCATTTTTGACAACAAGAATCTTATCGCCAGTATGAACGGTTCCGGAATATACACGGCCAATACCAATGCGGCCCAGATAATCAGAGTGGTCGATGGTGACACACTGCATAGCAAGAGGTCCATCGATATCGACATCTGGAGCTGGAAGGCCATCGATAATCATGTCAAGAAGAGGGAACATGTTGTCATTGTCATCGTTTGGATTAAGGCGAGCGTAACCGTTAACGCCAGAAGCAAAGATGACGTGCTCCATAGTAAATTCAAGCTGCTCATCAGTTGCGCCAAGGTCCATCATCAGATCAAGAGAATCGTTGACAACAGCCTCTGGACGAGCACCGTCGCGGTCAATCTTGTTGACAACCATCATGATAGAAAGACCTGCATCGATAGCGTGGCGCAGAACAAAGCGCGTCTGTGGCATAGGGCCCTCGGCGGCGTCAACTAGAAGAAGCGCACCATCAGCCATCTTCAAAACACGCTCTACCTCTCCACCAAAGTCAGCGTGACCAGGGGTATCAATGACGTTAATCTTGACACCCTTGTACTCAATAGAGATATTCTTTGCCAAAATGGTAATTCCGCGCTCACGTTCCTGATCATTAGAATCCAGGATTCTCTCTTGAACTTGCTGGTTCTCACGGAACGCATCGGTTGCCTTAAGCATTTGATCAACCATTGTGGTCTTACCGTGGTCAACGTGGGCAATGATAGCAATGTTTCTGATGTTATCTTGACGCATAAGTCTCTATCTCTCGTAGGTATGTGCTTAGACGTGAATACTTCAGGTCCAATTTTTATCAGCTTTAGAACTTTAGTGCAATTACGTGCCTAGAGCACCCAGAAATTTTAATGAACGCAGCTTTTTCATCACAGAAGCGGTTCAAGCTCACCCGCTGGAGCAGGATCAGACCACACAAACTGATCGCCTTGACCCTTTCCGTGAACTAAAGAATATGCCGAGAAGCTCTTATAGCCCTTCTCGCCAAACTCAAGGAGAACTGCATCTTCGTAACTGCCCTCTTTGAGCAGTTGGATAGCGCCTTCATACACAAGCGCGTATCGTACAGGATCTTTAAGCCCCGCTTCTTTGTCGCCCTTCTGTTTTGCCAGATCAAGCACGCGTTTATGGGCGCCTTCAAGTAGCTCTTCTGGGCCGTCGTCGGAGAACTCATAGCTTGCAACAGTGCCTGACGCGTCCTCAACTACAAGCAATACATTAAGTGATTGGCCATCTGCAAGTAAATCAAATGCATCCCCAAGTAGTTCGGTTGAGAGCATATCAAGCTCAGAAGAAACTCCATCTTTGCGCTCGTTGTTTTCAGCCATGCAGCTCCTTAGCACCGTTTTTGTAATGATTGTTCTCTATGATACATCTCACAAGAAAAGAGGTCGAAAGCAAAAGACTTCCGACCTCTTAAGTTTGTTTGTTATCTGTCTAAAATTGAGTCTATTTAGACTTCTTTAACAACTATTGCGTAACGTTACTCTGCTAAAGCCTCACGAATACGAGTGGTAACACCCTCAAGTCTATAGCATTCAACATACTGACGAAGTGGGCGCTTAATGTGGTCAACAACAAAACGCTGTCCATCAATATTGAACTGAGCAAGATTCTTATACAGGTGCTCGGTTGCGGCTTTGACCTCACTGTCATTAAATGCATAGTGACCAGAGATGTCAAGAATCTCCAGGGAAAGCTTGTTGTCAGCAAGAATCTGCTCAACGGTTAGATTGACCTGATCGCCAACCATCCACTTGCGCCAGCGCTCGGTCTCAATAGCCTTGACAAGCAGGGTGTTTCTCAAACCAGAAACCTGATCTACCTTTAACAGTCCTTCCTTGACCAAAAGATCCTCAACATCGCAAAGCTTCAGATATGCACGAGTCTCTTCTGTTCCATATTGTGGTGCTACGTTTGAAGCAGTGACATTTGCAGGAGTGTGCTCAAGCAGTGTCACATCGTCAAGGTAGTCAGCATTGTGCTCTTTAAGACCAACTCCATAGCTTTTTGCCATTTCAGCAAGGCTAATTGCAGCTTCAAAATCGTAATGGCCGACCTGCTCAGTAAGGCGAGTAAGTGTTCCTGTTTGTCCAACAATAAAGGTTGGCATAGGCAGACCCTTGGCGGTCAGCTCGCTCTTAAGCTGCTCGATGAAGGTGTGGTACTTATCGGTCGAAGTTAAGCCACCATTAGTCTCTTCGGTACCAACTTCATATCCAATCTCAGGAAGACCGCGAGAAACACGCTCTTTTTCACACCATTCAACTAAGTCAACGGTACGACGAAGAACAACGTCAAGAGGGATAACCTTACCAATCTCAAAAGGATCCTTTGTTGGGTCAATCATCAACAAATCAAAGCCGTTAAGCATGTCTGCTAAGTAAGACTTTTTAGCAAGCTCCATGGCCTCATCTTCTGGAAGATGCGCGTTGCGCTCTTCATCGCGCTGCCAAGGACCACCGTGATCACGGCAAAGATAGTACAGACCATCAAAGCCAACTTTCTTAGCTGCCTCAGCAATATCCTCTGAAAAACGCTTCTGATCCCAAGCGTTTACATATCCTCCGCCAAGCTCATCAATATCAACCTGATTGCGAGAAGCAATAAACATCAGTGGGAAATCACAGTCTCTACCAAGCTCAAAAGCTGCCTGAAGCAGATTTGGTGACATTGGTCCAATTCCAAGGAGTGTGGCCGATTTTCCTGTATCTTGGAGCTTTAACAATCCTTCAACAGCTTTTTTAATTGGTAGCTTTTCCATAAGTACCCCTTCCGAAGAGTATTTTGACAATAAGAGGAGCGTGGGGTTGAATCCCTACGCCCCTCTCCTTTTAACTTAATTTTCAGGATACAATCCCAAAAGAACGTGCCTTAGCGTTACTGCTTACTTGTTGCTCTCAAGCTTTGGCTTGGTAAGAATAAGGATTGCAACGCCTACCGCAACACCAATTGCCATATCAAGAGTATAAAGGGCAATGTTGTTAGTAGCAGCGGCAACAATCATTCCACCGTGAGGAACATAGCACTCAATGCCATGCCAAGCAGCAAGACCAGCACCAACTGCAGAGCCAATCATAATTGCAGGAAGAGTGTGTGCGATGTCCTTTACTGCAAATGGAATTGCGCCTTCGGTAATGCCGATAAGACCCATAAACACAGCTGAGATGCCCATCTGCCTATCTGTATCATCGAACTTGTTGCGAGCAATAAGAGATGCGACACCGCATACCAGTGGTGGAATAGCAACTGCGACACGGAATGCACCGTTAGGACCATAAACACCTGCAGTCATAAGTGCCAAGGTAAAAGTTGAAGCTGTCTTGTTAACTGGGCCGCCCATATCAAATGCAGTCATAAGACCAATAACGATTCCAAGAACCACTGCAGAGCCACCCTGAAGGCTTGAAAGAAGGCTGGTCAGCCAGTCCATGAATGCGCCAAGTGGTGCTGCCAAAACATAAATGTACAGCATGCCAAGGAACAGTGAGGAAAGACTTGGAATGATCAGAATTGGCATAATAGTACGAATAGTGCTATTAACCTTCCATGTCTTCATCCACTGAACTAAATAACCTGCAGCAACACCAAGAACCATTGCACCCAAAAAGCCGGTGGATACCTGAAGCTCTCCGACTGGAACAGGGTTGCTTGCCAGATAGCCAAGGACAAAACCAGGCGTAAGAGCAGGCTTTCCTCCTAAAGAATACGCAATGTATGCAGCAAGAACAGGAATCATCATCTTAATGCCGGCCATACCAATAAGGTTAAGGCTCTGCATTACTGGGTTAGTAACTTCAATTCCGTTCTTACCTGCAGTTCCTGTAGCAAGCGAAAATGCCAAGAAGACTCCGCCAACTACAACGATAGGAATAAAGTACGAAACACCGGTGTTAAACGCCTTTAAAAGGTCTTTTCCAACCTTTCCCAAAACTGAGGTGCCTTTTTCCTCTGCCATGGGTTTCTCCTCTCTTACTCTTCCTTACGCTTTACCTTATACACTCTGGTCTATTTAACCAGTGCGACTACCTTATCGAGTACCTTTGCTGGATCAGCGATAACAAGAGATGGGTCCAAAGTAAGGACACGGTCCTCATCGCGCTTCTCGTCAAAGCGCTCATCGCCCTCAATACCAATAGCAATAGCGAGAAGAACTGCGTCGGCAGCATCGATCTCATCTTGATCGAGCTCATTTTCAATACCATAACCGCCCTGAGCCTCAACCTTGAACTCATAGCCGCGGCGTTCACATTCTTTCTCGATAGCCTCTTTTGCCATCCAAGTATGTGCGATACCGACCGTGCATGCGCAAACAGCAACGACATTCATGTTTTTATCCTCTCGCAAATATATGCTGTGCACCCCACAAGGGGTGCACAAGTACGTCTTTTGACGACGTACGTTTCCAAAAAATACTTTGACTGGTTTATGTAATTTTTTAAAGCAAATTTCGGTAAACGACTTATCTACCTTGTGTTATGATATTTTAAGTTAAACGTTTAACTAATATGAAATCCAGCACAATCACTTGAGTCGGTATTTTGCAAGAAAAATGTAAAAAATTCGGTGAAATGAGTGACAATGTCTAAAACCACAATTATTGACCTTGCTAAATTAGCAAATGTGTCCATTGCCACCATATCTAACTACCTTAATGGACACTTTGAAAAAATGTCCGAAGCTACCAAATTGCGAATAAAAAACGCTATTGAAACAACGGGATATATTCCGAGCGCACAAGCTCAAGCCATGGTAAAGAAAAGCTCGGGGTTAATTGCAGTTTTGATTTTAGACAACACTAATGCCTGGGCAGCTCAAATGACCAATGGCATTGAAGATGCTGCACTTGAAGCAGGTTATCAGACCATCATCTGTAATTCTCGCTTTGATCCCACTCTTGAAGCCGACTGGGTTGAAAAAATGCTTTCAATTGGAGCTGACGGCTTGCTCATCCAGCCCACCAATCAATTTAGAGCAGTAGATAGAAGAATTGCTAAAGTTGGAAAGCCTGTTGTCTATTTTGACTGCGATCTTCTAAGTTTTAATACCTCTTGGATAAAAAGTAACCTCTACGACGGTGTTTATTCGGCCGCTACTCACTGCATTGAAAAAGGATATGAAAACTTTTTGATTATTGGAGGAGAGCCAAAAGGACGCACCAGGATTGAACGCGAATATGGTTTTATCGATGCTCTGGAGGCCTCAAATAAACCTTACGAGCACCTCATCATCGAGCAAAATACGCTTTCTATTCCCGATATCACGCAGTGGCTTAATAATCACATCCTTCCATCAAAGAAAACTTTGGTTTTTGTTCCAAATCAATGGGCCCTCAAGAGCGTATATAGTTCTTTGCATTCTTACGAAAAAATAATCCCAAACCAAGTTGGGTTGCTGGGGTTCAATAACACTAGTTGGACTGATTTGCCCATTAAGAGCATCTCAACTATTGTTGAGCCTGTTTATGAAGAAGGCTATACCGCTTGTAAGATGCTTCTTGAAAGAATTAACAATCCTTCACTTGAACCTGAACACAAACTTCTAACCTGCAAAGTTAACTGGCTCAAATCAACCATCTAACAAAAAAGCGAGAAGACCGACTGATCTTCTCGCTTTATTTTTGATTTATGTACGTAATTACAGGACGTGAACCTCGTCTTTAGTAAAGTCAACAAACGCGTGATCTCCAACGTTGTAAATCTTATGCGTGCGTGGGTTAAAGTCCGTAATTTTGATGAGTGTATCGCCAACCATAACGTGGTAGTTCTGGTAGTGACCCATAAAGCGAGAAAGAACTACCTTGCAGGAAAGAGTCCCCTCATCAGCAAGGCGAGCAGACTCAGGACGAAGAACAATGCAGCATTCTTTACCTTTGTCCAGGTGAGAGCATCCGCTCACCTTAAACTCATGGCCCTCAAAGCGGCAAAGTGCGGTCTCAGAATCAAGTTTATCTGCAATGGTTGCGTGCAGGAAGTTTGACTCACCAATAAAGTCTGCAACAAACTCGTCTGCTGGGTGATAGTAAACCGTCTGTGGATCGCCAATCTGATCCACAACACCCTTTTTCATAATGATAATGTTGTCAGACAGCGCCATTGCTTCTGACTGATCGTGTGTAACGTAAATAGCAGTAATTCCCGCTTCTTGTTGAATGCGCCTAATCTCGTTACGCATGTCAACGCGCAGCTTTGCATCAAGGTTTGAAAGAGGCTCGTCAAAGAGAAGAACACTTGGCTCAATAACCAGAGCGCGTGCCAAAGCTACGCGCTGCTGCTGACCACCAGAAAGCTGGTTGGTCATGCGCTCTTCCATACCTTCAAGTCCAACAAGACCCAGGATATGAAGGACCTTCTCGCGAATTACATCCTTATCCATTTTGCGCAGCTTAAGACCATAAGCAACGTTATCAAAGATGTTGTAGTGTGGGAGCAATGCATAGCTCTGAAACACCATAGCTGTATCGCGTTTATTTGGGGTGAGTTCGTCAATCTGCTCATTGCCAAGAAAAATCTTTCCCTCATCAGGGCTCTCAAAACCAGCAATCATGCGCAGAATAGTAGTCTTTCCGCAGCCAGAAGGACCAAGCAAGGTTACAAACTCACCAGGAGCAATAGTGATGTTGGCATCTTGAACCGCGTAGAAGTCTTTACCAGTCTTTTGATCCTGGTAAATCTTAGAAATGTGCTCAAGGCGTACGCCCTTTTTCTCTGTAGCCATGTGTTACTCCTCCTTGAGTGCTCGGCTGGTGCCAAAGTGTTTAATGGCCCAATTCATAAGCAATACCGAGCCATAGGTAATAACAATCAGAATAGTTGCAAAGGCGCAGGCCATACCATACGATCCCTTACCTGCAAACTCATTGATCTGAACAGTGATAAGCAGGAACTCTGGTGTGACCAAAAGAATAACTGCAGAAATTGCGGTGATAGAACGGACAAATGCTGTTACCAAACCAGACAAGAACGAATCTTTAATCAGCGGCAAGGTAACGGTCATAAATACGGTAAAGCTATCAGCACCCATGTCATATGCCGATTCCTCGATTGATTTATCAATCTGTCTAAGTGCTGAGATGCCTGAGCGAGTTCCTGTAGGAAGTGAGCGCACTACAAACACAATGATGAGAATGAGGCCAGTGCCATACAGACCTTGTAGGAAGCCTGTGTGCATAACTCCACTTGAGAAACCACGAATATAACCAACGCCCAAAACCGTACCAGGAACTGCCATTGCAAGCATGGAAACAGCCTCGATAAAACCGCGGGTACGGAAGCGGCGTTTTACCACCAGGTAGGAAATAATCATCGAAAGCAAAGCGGTAATTGGAGCCGCAATGAGAGAAAGCATGAACGAATCACTAAACGCCTGTAATCCGTGATACTTATTAAATACCTGCTCAAACCATTTTGTGGTTAGTTCATAGTTAGAGCCCCAAGAGCGAACAAATGAACCGTAAGGAACACAGAGGTACATACCAACAACAAAGAGCGCTACAACTGCGCAAAGAATGGTAAGTGGGATGCGAACAGAATTGTCTGTGATAAGCATCCTGGCGCGTGTTGCCTTACCCGAAAGCGTAGACGTGCTCTTTGCTTCCAAAACAAACTTCTGAACAACAAACATAAGCAGCGTGATTGAAAGAAGGACAACAGCCATAGCAGCGGCGCCTTGCTTGTCATATGCTCCAGTAATCTGCAGGTAGATCGTTGTTGCCAGAGTATCGTACGAACCGCCAATAATCATTGGATTAGCAAAGTCTGCAATTGACTCAATAAATGAAACGAGAAAAGCGTTGCCAAGACCTGGCAAAATAAGGGGCAGCGTAACGCTTGTAAATACCTTCCAGCGGCTTGCTCCCATATCGCGAGCTGCTTCTTCAAGAGACGGGTCAATATTTTTGAGCAGACCCTTAAGCATCATGTAGCACACAGGGAAGAATGACATGGTCTGGACAATAAAAATGCCCCAGAATCCATAGATGTTATTGTCAAAGATTCCTAAAAGACCTCGAGTAATAAGTCCCTTTTTACCAAACATCATAATCATGGAGAGGGATAATACAAAAGGCGGAGAAACAACAGGAAGCATAGATACTAGACGAAAAAGTCCTGTCATAAATTTTGTTCGAAGCTTTACGTAAACCTCAACATACGCAAAAAGTAGTCCGACAAGTGCAGACAAAATACCTACTGCAAAACCAACCTTCAGCGTATTTGTAATTGCATGACTAAAAGAAGGCAAGGACAAAATACGAGTAAATACATCAAAGGTAATCCCTTTATCTGTAACTACAGAGTCAACCATAAGAATGGCAAGAGGGTACAAAATAAAAAGAGTAAGAAAGGCGACAAGAACAACAATAGTTGATATCAAAATTGGGTCGCCAAAGAGCTTTTTTCGCTCAAGCCGCGCGCTCTGGGATTTTGCCATACTGGTCCTAACTCTGAAACACCAAATCAATACGTAAAGCTTTATGTGGAACTGGGTAGGCAGAGATCTGCCCACCCAGTATAATCTGCCTCTCTAATATTGAGCAACAGCATTGTTTATTTGCAGCTGATGAAGTATTTACTCAGTCTTAAAGCGGCTGTCTCCACCACCAAGTGCGCTCATAACATCCTTGACGTACTGCTCAGTATTTTTCTTAGCGTCCTCGAAGTTGTAGTCCATTACATTGTTTGGATCAAGGCCGTATTCAGTTGCAATTTCTGGTTGCTTTGCATTATCAAGTACCAAGAACTGATAGGAGCCATTCTTCTGAGCAAGATCAACGCAAGCTGGGGATAACGCATATTCAATCCAGAGTTTTGCTGCATTAGGATGTGAAGCACCTTTGAAGATTGCTGTTGCGCCAACCTCGTATGATGCGCCAGAACTTGGAATCTGGAGTCCGACGTTTTCATGCTCTTGATCAACAATCTGATAAATGCCATCGTGGAGCATACCAATTCCGATAGTGCACTCACCTGTTCCAATAGCCTTAGAGGGGCCAGAGCCACTCTTGGTGTATTGAGCAATATTCTTATCAAGATCAACCAGATACTGAATGCCTTGGTCATGACCATATTTCTGAATGACCGTGTTAATAATCAACTTTGCAGTACCTGCGGTGTTGTAATTGGAAGACCAAATAAGGCCCTTATATTTAGGATCGATAAGATCCTTATAGTCCTGAGGAACATCAAGCTTAAGGCGCTTGAGCTCTTCCTTATCGTACAAAATTCCAAGAATGCCTTTGTAAATTCCATACCAATCTTTGTTAGTACTTTTGAACTTATCAGAAATAAGATGTGATGCGTTCTTTGGTTCATACTGCTCGAGCAAGCCCTTTGAAGAGCTCACGTTATAAGGATCAGTTGTACCGCCAAACCATACATCTGCTGAAGGATGACCGTTTTCTTCTTCAACTTTTGCAGCAACTTCTCCAGTTGATAGACGCTGTGCTTGAACATCAATGCCATACAAACTCTTGAAATTAGCACAGACCGCATTTAGATATTCTTCTTCACAAGAGCCATAAACAACGAGCTTACCCTCTTCTTTAGCTGCCTTTACAAGTTCTTCTGGAGCACCAACAGTGTCAGCTGAATTAGTATCGGATTCTTTCTTGTCAGCATCAGAATCAGACTTTTTACAAGCAGTAATACCTAAACCTGCCACAACTGCGCCAACACCAAAAAAATTACGACGAGTAAGGTTAGACATAAGGATCCTTTTTCTCTCCTTGTGGTTATCCACAGCTCTAATGGAAAACATACTCCTGTATAAATCGTACTTAAATTTTTTCGAAATCATTTCAACTATTCGATAAGTGGCCAATATTAGCGGCTATCGGTATGTGATTTAGTTTGACTAAGCAAAAAGACCAGGGATAAATCCCTGGCCTTGAACATTTGGTGGAGAATAGGGGGATCGAACCCCTGACCTCAGGCTTGCAAAGCCCGCGCTCTCCCAGCTGAGCTAATTCCCCGTACTAACTTCTGGTTGAGCCCAGAAGGTTTTAATAATCACCCCAACGGCGACTCGGCTAACGTTGGGGTGACTATTGTCACATAAAGTGGTGGGCCTGACAAGGTTTGAACTTGTGACCTCCCGGTTATCAGCCGGACGCTCTGACCAACTGAGCTACAGGCCCAACGCAGGGAAAAATAATACCTCCATAATTCTCATTGGTCAACACTTTTTTTGTTTTGTTTTAAACTTTCTTGATTTGGGTATGAAAATAAAATAATAAGTCGTAACTTATTCGTTTAAAGAATGCTATATGACGTGGTATTTGGAGTATTTGTGTCATTGAAGCGTATGGATATTCAAACGGTTGTTGTCGGAGGAGGACCCATCTCTTCCGTTATTGTCCTGCGTCTTCATGACCCACGCGGCATTTCTTCTTTAAGCCTTCCTATTAAGATTGGTAACATCGAGGCATCGGCCATCAGCCTTGGCATTGACCAAGAATCTACCGAGAGACCTTTGACTCATGATCTTCTTCGTTCTGTTCTTGATTCACTGGATGCAGACATTAAGAGCGTGCGCATTGTGGGTGTTCGGGGCACCACGTTTTTCTCGCAAATTGAAGTTATTTCTAAAGAGGGAGAGCATATCTACATAGACGCTCGCCCGTCAGACGCAATTGCGTTAGCGGTAAGAACAAATGCGCCTATTTTTGCTGATGAGAGCGTTTTAGAAATTGCTGCTGCTCCTGACTTTACTGATGTCGAGAAAGACGTTCAAGCTCAAGAACTTGAAGAGTTTCATCAGTTTATTAAGGACGTCTCTCCTGAGGATTTTTCTTAGTTCCCGCTATATAACTCGCACTTAAACAACTGATTTGCTTTCTTTACAAAATCGCGTCAATAAGGCGGGGTTTTTATCTGTAAAGAAAAAGCTCAGGGGAAATTAATCTTCTCCTGAGCTTTTTAATTTACCTATGGCTGAAGTGCTTATTCGTCATCATCTAGCAATGAATCGTCCAGTACTTCCTCTTCATCTCCAAGGTCAACGGAGTCCGCCTCGTCTGCGTCGCGAGCACCTGCCGCCATCAAATCAAGCATTCCTTGGTTTTCTGCATGCTTAGGAGCTTTCTTTTTGTTAGCAACCATACGAGCAACAGCAGAAACAACGTCAGTGCCAGAGAGATTCATGACCTTGACACCCTGAGTTGAGCGACCAAGCTTAGAAATTTCACCAGCCTTAACACGAATCACAACGCCTTCCTCGGACATGATCATAATCTCGTGCTGAGGGCCAACAACGCGGCAAGCAACCAGATTGCCCTTCTTCTGCGTCATTGTGATGGTGAACACGCCCTGGCCACCACGCTTGTGAACTGGATACTCAGAAATAGCTGTGCGCTTTCCGTAGCCCTTCTCAGTAATAACGAAGAGGTCACCGTTGCCGTTGGTAATTTCCATGCCAAGCATGGTTGCGTCACCCTTGAGCGTAATGCCACGAACGCCCGAGGTTCCACGGCCCATGCTTCTTGCTTCAGCCTCATCAAACAGAATTGCTTTGCCGTCGGAGGAGCACAGAACAACCTTGTCACCTGGGTGAACACGACGGACGTTAACAAGCTCGTCGCCATCCTTAAGATTAATTGCAATGAGGCCGTCCTTGCGGGTGCGGTCGTACTCAGACATTGCTGTCTTCTTAACCATTCCCTGCTTAGTAGCAAACATCAGGTAGTTGTCTTCTGGGAAGTCGCGGGTAGTAATGACTGCCTTGACCTTCTCGCCCTCTGCAAGCGTTTCAATGACGTTGATGATGGCACTGCCCTTTGTAGTTCTGCTACCAACAGGAAGCTCGTGAACCTTGAGACGATATACCTTACCAAGGTTGGTAAAGAACAGCACGTAATCGTGGGTAGAAGCAACAAAGAGGTTCTCGACAAAATCGTTCTCTTTGAGAGAGACACCCTGAACACCCTTGCCTCCGCGCTTCTGAGAGCGATAAATCTCAACAGGAACGCGCTTTACATAACCGGCGTGAGTGACGGTAACAACCATATCCTCTTCAGCGATAAGGTCCTCGACGTCCAGGTTCTGAATGTCCTGGTCAGAGATTTGCGTACGGCGCTTGTCAGCATAGCGGTTAGAAATCTCACGGAGCTCATCAGCAATAACTGCCAGAATCTTTTCCTCATGGGCGAGAAGATCCTCGTAGTAAGCAATATCAAGTCTAAGCTGGGAAATCTCGTCAACAAGGTCCTGACGAGCAAGACCGGTGAGGCGGCGCAGACGCATCTGAAGGATTGCCTCGCCCTGAATCTCATCCAGGCCAAAACGCTCGTTCATGCGCTTCTTTGCCTCAGCATCATCCTGTGAACTACGGATGATGTGGACAATCTCGTCGATGTTATCAACTGCGGTCAGAAGACCTTCCAAAATATGGACACGTTTCTGCGCCTTGTCCAAGTCAAACTCAGTACGACGACGTACAACATCAATCTGATGATCAATGTAGTGACGAAGAATCTCACGAAGTGAAAGCGTACGAGGAACACCGTCAACCAAGGCCAGGTCAATGATGCCAAAGTTGGACTGGAGTTGAGTCTTCTTGTACAGGTTATTCAGAACAACCTGTGGAACAGCATCACGCTTAAGGTCCAAAACAATGCGCATACCCTTACGGTTGGACTCGTCGCGCATGTCAGAGATGCCTTCAATTTTCTTCTCGTTGACTGCCTGAGCAATCTTTTCTTGTAGAAGACCCTTGTTGACCTGATAAGGAATCTCGGTAACAACAAGACGCTGACGACCACTCTTGACCTGTTCAACGTGGACTTTTGCGCGAACAGTAATAGATCCGCGACCAGTCTCATAGGCGTCCTTGATACCCTGAGTGCCCATGATGATGCCACCTGTTGGGAAGTCAGGACCAGGTAAAACGGTCATGAGCTCCTCAGTGGTAACGTCAGGGTTCTCAATCATCATGCAGACAGCGTCAGTTACCTCACCAAGATTGTGAGGAGGAATGTTGGTAGCCATACCAACTGCAATACCTGAAGAACCGTTAACCAAAAGATTTGGGAAACGAGCAGGAAGAACTGATGGCTCTGTCAAAGATTCGTCATAGTTTGATTGAAGATCAACGGTGTTTTTATTAAGCTCCGCCAGCATCTCCATAGCACTTCTGGTAAGACGTGCCTCGGTATAACGCATTGCTGCTGGTGGATCGCCGTCGATAGAAC
>CABKMA010000001.1 GCA_902373375.1 uncultured Atopobium sp. | reverse complement strand
CAAAAGAAGTCAAACACAGAATATCCTGCCTTGAACGCTGAAGTTGCTGCACAAGAGGCATACGAGCGCGATAAGCCTCTTACTAATCATTCCTTTGAAGCGGGTGAGCATCCTATTGTTCGTATTGAGCATCTTAATAAGTCATTTGGTGCAACGCATGTTTTGAATGATGTAAATCTTACTGTTTGGCCAGGTGAAGTTGTGGTTGTACTTGGTCCTTCGGGCTCCGGTAAGTCCACCATGCTCCGTTGTATTAATTTGCTAGAAACTCCTTCTGCAGGTCATATTCTTATTGAAGATCAAGAGATTACGGGTACAAACGAGGCCGAGGTTAACGCCCTTCGTAGAGATGTGGGAATGGTCTTTCAGCAGTTCAATCTGTTTGGTCATTTAACGGTCAAAGAAAATGTAATGATTGGTCAGATTAAGGTTCTAGGAAAGTCAAAAGAAGAGGCAGAGGCAGAGGCTCTAAAGCAGCTTGAGGCTGTTGGCCTTGCCGATAGAGCTGACTTCAAGCCTGGTGCTCTCTCTGGTGGACAACAGCAGCGAGTGGCAATTGCTCGCGCTGTGGCAATGCACCCAAACGTACTGCTTTTTGACGAGCCTACTTCTGCGCTTGACCCTGAGCTTGTTCGTGGTGTTTTGGATGTTATGCGCGATTTGGCAAAGAACTCTGGCATGACCATGATTGTGGTAACACACGAGATGGGTTTTGCAAAAGACGTGGCAGATCGTGTGGTCTTTATGGAAGGGGGAGTGGTAGTTAAGCAAGGAACTCCTGATGTCATCTTCAACAATCCACAGAACCCTCGAACAGCAGAGTTCATTGGCGCTATTGCGTAAAACCCATACTTTTTACAACTAGTGCGTATATATTTAAAAATTAGGGCGAGAAAATCTTCTCGCCCTACTTGCAAACAATAAGGTATAGCTGCTCTTTATTAGCAGCTTGTGGTATGCTTAATGAGATTAAGTTTATTCTAGGGGGAATAGATGCATCACAAGAATATTCTTCTTGTATCTGCAACGACACGCTTACATGAACGTATGCGTGAACTTTCGCATGTCATTGATGTTTCTATTGCTCTTGCAAATGCAGCTTCATTTTCTCAGGCCGCAGCTTCTGGTCATACCTTTGACCTGATTATTCTTGATCAAAAAGACCTTCCTCAAGATGTTATTAGCACGGTTGAGAATTATTCTGCACAAAATGGTGGAATTGCTCGCCTGTTTGTTGCTGACCTTGATAATCTTTCTAAGTTTGTTTTGCCTGTTCAGGGTAAGAGCGATTTTATTTTGTCTACTGCAACTATCCAGGAGTTTAGCCTCAGGTGCTCGCTTCTTTTATGGCCAGGTACCGAGAGTACTTCAAGAGATTTGGTTATTGTTGACAATATAAAGATTAACCTGGCTACCTATCAAGTTTACATCGATGAATCTCCAGTTGATCTTACGTATATGGAGTATCTGCTGCTGTCATTTTTGGCAACTCATCCGTCTCGTGCATACTCGCGTGAGGCTCTTTTGCAGCGCGTTTGGGGCTTTGAATACTGCGGTGGTACCAGAACAGTTGACGTTCATGTAAGGCGTGTTCGTTCAAAGATTGGTCCTCAGGCAGCTGCTCATCTTGAGACAGTGCGTGGCGTAGGCTATCTGTTTAGAGCATAATTGCAGGCTCAGGAAGTTTTTATTGCAATCTGTATGCTCAAAATTTATCAGTGCAATATCTGACATGTTTCCCACAACGAGAAACGAATTTTTGTCCGGTGTAACGGGTAGAATACATATACAGAAAAATTGATGTTAAGCGCAGAATTACCTGCGTTAGCTATTTGCATCAAAGTGATGTTAGGAGGATGTCTATGGAGAACCAAGCACATGGTTTAACCACAGATTCCACTGTTTATAAGCGTTTCTCGCCAATTAAGCACGATGGATTTATACCTAAGCTCAGAAGCTCAAGCGTAAAAAGAGCAGCCTGTGCAATTGCTTTTGCTGTTGCCTGTGTTCCTACCATTGCTTTGGGAGAGGGAATTTCTAAGCTTCCTGCAGTATCTGGCCAGGCAAGTATTTCTCAAGCAGCAGTGGTTCATCCTGCAGCAGAACCCACCGATACAAAGACAGCAGAGACGGTTGCTGCTAAGGTATTGCCTTCAGTTGTTTCTGTTAAGGCTACCAGTGACTCATCTGGTTCAACAGGCTCTGGCGTTATCTTAAACACAAATGGAGACATCCTTACCAACTATCATGTTATTGAGGGTATGGATACGTTTTCTATCACCGTTAATGATAAAGAGTATGAGTGTACCGTTGTGGGTAAAGACCCCACTTCTGACCTTGCTGTCCTACACGCAGACCTCAAGGGGGATAGTGTCACTCCTATTGAGGTTGGCAATTCCGATAAATTGGCTCCTGGTAGCTGGGTTATGAGTGTTGGTAGTCCATTTGGTCTTGATCACTCTGTTTCTGCAGGTATCGTTTCAGCTCTTTCTCGTGGAGATATGCTAGAAACGGAAGGCGGAGAAACCACTATTTACGCCAACCTCATTCAGGTGGACGCTGCTATTAACCCAGGTAATTCTGGCGGCGCTCTGGTTGACTCTAATGGTCAGCTTGTGGGTATTTGTACGTTGTTCTCGTCAGATACTAAGTCGTTTGCCGGTATTGGCTTTGCAATTCCTGCTAACTATGCCATTGATATTGCCAATCAGATTCTTTCTGGTCAGCAAGTGAGGCATGCCTACATTGGACTATCTATGCAAACTGTTACTCCTCGTGTTGAAAAGCGCAATAATCTTTCAGTAGATTATGGCGCTTATGTAGCAGGCCTTCTTGATGATAGTCCTGCAGAGGGTGCTGGTATTAAAAAGGGAGACGTCATCATTTCCATTGGTGGGGAGCGTGTGATTTCTGCTGACGCAGCAATCATTGCTGTTCGTTCTCACAAGATTGGGGAGTCGGTTCCTGTAGAAATTATGCGTGGAGGAGACCGTCTTACCATCAACGTCACGCTTGGCTCTGATGAGTCACTTTCTTCTAAGAAAGAGAAAGAAAAGAACAACAAGAACAATACAAACGATACTGACGATAAGCAAGATCGTACTGAAGATGATGATTCTTATAGGTACTATCGTCAGCAGAATTGGTGGCAGGAGTTCTGGGATTACTTTACTGATCCTGATGGAGATAAGGGCGTTAATTCTGATAATCCATTTGAGAACTTTGTTGAGAGCGTTACCAACAGCATTGCTCAGGTAATCTACGGTATTTTTGGTTAATGTACAGTTGGCATTAGCTCTAATGATGCATCTACTATTTGCTGCGCTATGAGTTAGGGGAGTCTTGTGGATTTGCTTGTGCTGTTTGGTTTGGCTGTAGTCGCTATCGTGCTTATCGTGAGTCTTGTCGCGCTTTCCTCTAAGCTTTCGCAAGTAAAGATACTTCAAGAGCAAAACCAATCATCATCTGCAGAGCTTATAAGGAACTCTCAAGAGTTGGATCGCCGTGTTACAGACAATATGGCGGCTATGCAGCAGCTTATGGATACTAAGCTTGAGCAGGTTAGAGAAGTGGTAGATCAAAAACTCACTACTACACTGCGGGCTCAGACAAAGCAGACTGATGAACGTATTGCCCAGCTTGATGCTCGCTTTGATGCCTTCCAACGTCGTGTTGATGAGAACATGAAGACAACTTCTCAGGCCTCAACTGAGCAGCTTGGCAAGGTTAGAGAGACTGTTGATAAGCAGCTTGGTGATATGCGTAAAGAGAACGAGGCAAAACTTGAGCTCATGCGTCAGACAGTTGACGAGAAACTCCAGAAGACGCTTGATGAGCGTATGACTCAATCGTTTCAGCGTGTATCTACGCAACTTGAGCAAGTTCATCAAGGCTTGGGAGAAATGCGTGGACTTGCAGAGGGCGTCGGAGATTTAAAGAAAGTTCTTTCCGGCGTTAAGACTCGCGGAATTGTTGGAGAAATCCAGCTTGGAGCTATTCTTAGAGACATTCTTTCTCCAGAGCAGTATGAAGAAAATGTTGCTACTGTTTCTGGCTCTTCTGAGCGTGTTGAGTTTGCAGTTAAGTTGCCTGGAGAGTCAGGGGAGACTGTTTGGCTTCCTATTGACTCAAAGTTTCCAGGGGATACCTATGAGCACTTAGTGGATGCAATCAACGCAGGTAATGAAGAGGCTATTGCTGCTGCTAAAAAGGGCCTAGAGACTCGAATTAAAGCTGAAGCAAAAGATATTTCTTCAAAGTATATTGCTCCACCAGAGACAACCAACTTCGCTATTTTGTTCCTTCCTTTTGAGGGACTTTATGCAGAGGTAGTCAGTCAGACGGGTCTTCTTGAGCAGCTCCAGAGAGAGTATCGTGTAAATGTGTGTGGACCTTCCACTATGGCGGCCCTTCTTAATAGTCTTCAAATGGGATTTCAGTCTGTTGCTATTCAGAAGCACGCGGATGAGATTCAAAAGGTTCTCTCTGCAGTTAAGACAGAGTTTGAGACATATCAAGCTCAGCTTGAGAAAGCTCAGAAACAGATTAGAACTGCAGAAACCACCATTGATAAGATTCTTACTACCAGAACTAAGGCCATGAATCGCAAGCTCAGAGGTGTTACGGCCTTAGAGAGCCTTGAAGATGCTCAGAGTACTCTTGGTCTTGTTGAGGGAAGTGTTGAAGATCAAGACTATGAGTAATGCGTGTTTTTAAGTGCTGACGTGCTCTTTCATAGGTAGATAAAAATAGCGGCTTCGGTCGCTATTTTTTTGTTGCATAAAAATACCTTATGGGGGTATACTGTTTATAGAAACTAATACCCCCTTAGGGTATAGAAAGGAGGAGAGATGGCTCAGAACAACGGCCAAACACAAAAGACATGCTGTCATTGTGATCACAAGACAACCCCTCGCTCAAGCGAACTTAAAAGCGGGGTTTCTCGTCGTATTAACCGTGCAATCGGCCAGTTAAATGGCATTAAAACAATGATTGACGAGGATCGTTATTGCGGAGATGTCCTTATTCAGCTTGCGGCAGTTGAGTCTGCGGTTAAGGCTGTCTCAAGAGAAGTAATGCAAGATCACCTGGAGTCTTGCGTAGTTGACCGCATCCAGTCGGGTGATACAGAAGTTATTGATGAGGTCATGGACCTCTTTAAGCGATTTATGTAAGGTGGCGTTATGGATCAGAAAGTTTTTGATGTACAAGGAATGACATGCGCAAGTTGTTCTGCACACGTGGAGAAGGCAGCAAACTCTGTTTCTGGTGTCTCTGAGGCACGTGTTAATCTGCTTAAAAATTCTATGGAAGTTGATTATGACGGTAACCCAGACACTCTTAAGCAGATTTCTGACGCAGTACATAAAGCAGGCTATGAGGCAACACCTCGTAGCGACAAAAAAGATTCTGCTGCAGCTACTACGACAGATGCTACCGATGCTTCAGAAAAGGCGGTAAAGCAGAAGAGAGTCGAGCTTATTTCCTCAATGGCGTTTGCCATTCCACTGCTCTATCTTGCCATGAGTGAGATGATAGGAGCACCTATTCCATCTGCTGTTTCTGGAATGAATGGCATGATGAACTTGGCTCTTACTGAGCTTTTGCTTTGCATTCCTATTCTCTTTATTTGTCGTCACTATTTTATTAGCGGATTCCGCGCGCTTTTGCATGGCTCGCCTAATATGGATTCGCTCATTGCACTAGGTTCAGCAGCGTCGTTTGCTTACAGTGTTGTTAGCCTGTATCAGATGGCAAATGCTTTTGTTGCAGGTGATATTGTTGCAGCTCACCAAGCAATGCACGGCATGTACTTTGAGACCGCAGGTGTGATTCTTGCTCTGATTTCCCTGGGCAAGTTCTTTGAGGCGCGCGCAAAGGGTCATACCACAGGTGCAATTAGCGCACTAATGAACCTTGCTCCAAAGACGGCTATTCTCGTCAAAGATGGTATTGAGCAGGAAGTTCCTGCAGAGACCGTTATGGTGGGAGACGTTCTTGTGGTAAGGGCAGGTCAGTCGATTCCTGTTGATGGCCAGCTCATTGAAGGAGAAGGATCTGTCGATGAGTCCGCTATTACCGGAGAGCCCGTTCCTGTAAGCAAGGTTGTTGGAGACTCCGTGACAGGCGCTACGGTATCTACTGGCGGCTGGTTTAAGATGCGCGCTACCGCTGTTGGTGATGATACAACGCTTGCAGGTATTATCCGCTTAGTTGACGAGGCGACAAGCTCCAAAGCACCTATCGAGCGTCTTGCTGACAGCATTGCTGGCGTTTTTGTCCCCGTTGTCATTGGAATCGCACTGGTAACGTTTGCAGCATGGTTTGTCTTTATAACTCCTGGTGACTTTGCGGTTGCTCTCTCGTACGCTGTTGCTGTTCTGGTTATTTCCTGCCCTTGTGCACTTGGCCTGGCAACACCTACCGCCATCATGGTAGGCACCGGCCTAGGTGCTTCAAATGGCATTTTGGTCAAGTCTGCCGAGGCGCTTGAGGGTGCGGTTCGAGCAACCGTGGTTGTTCTTGATAAGACCGGAACGCTCACTGAGGGCAAGCCGAGCGTAACTGACGTACTTTGTGCAGGTGGAACTTCCGAGAACCAGCTACTTGAGTATGCATATGCGCTTGAGCAAAAGAGCGAACATCCACTTGCTCAGGCAATTGTTACGTACGCTCAAGAGAAGCTTGGAGAGTCTGCAGGAAGCTTTGTTGACATACAGGAGTTCTCACAGGTTGCTGGTGGTGGCCTTACGGCAAAGGTTGGCGAGAAACGCCTTGTAGCAGGAAACGCTCGTCTTATGGAGCAGGAGGGCATCAGCACACAAGAGCTGACTTCTCAGGCTCAGCAGCTAGCTGAACAGGCAAAAACACCGCTGTACTTTGCACTTGAGGGCAAACTTCTTGGTGTCATTGCTGTAGCCGACAAGGTTAAGCAAACTAGCGCATCTACCATTGCTCGTCTTCGTGCTATGGGCGTTAAGTCTGTCATGCTTACCGGAGATCAGGCGACAACAGCAAACGTCATTGGTAAGGAGCTTGGCGTTGACCAGGTTATTTCTGACGTCTTGCCAAGTCAGAAAGAGTCTTACATTAGGCAGTTCCAGGATGCTGGAGACAACGTTGTCATGGTAGGTGATGGCATCAACGATGCTCCAGCACTTGCGCGAGCAAACGTGGGAATTGCAATTGGTGCAGGTACTGATGTTGCTATTGAGTCTGCTGACATTGTTTTGATGAAATCTGATCCAGCTGATGTTGCTACCTCAATTGAGCTTTCTCGCGCCACCATGACCAACATCAAAGAAAACCTGTTCTGGGCTCTGTTCTATAACAGCATTTGTATCCCTGTTGCTATGGGTCTGTTGTATCCATTTGGTTTTTCGCTGAACCCTATGATTGCCGCAGCTGCCATGGGCTTCTCGTCAGTCTTTGTTGTATGCAATGCACTGCGCCTGCGTACCTGGAAGCCAAAGAATGCAAGCTTAGTAACTCGTCAAGACGTTCATGACACAAAACCAGTTATTGCTGCTCAATCTAAGTCCACAAACGACGCATCCGCGTCACAGAAGGAGGAATCGTATATGGAGAAGAAACTAAACGTAGAGGGTATGACTTGCCAGCACTGTGTTGCACACATCACACAGGCTCTTGAGGCTGTCGAGGGTGTCTCTAAGGCAACCGTTTCACTTGACGAGAAGAGCGCTGTAGTTGAGCTGTCTTCTGATGTCGCAGATAGTGCATTGGTTGACGCTGTTGTTCAGGCAGGATATGAGGCTACTATTGCCTAAGGTGGGCAAGTAGACGGTCTTTCTCGACAGAATTACTAAATACCGCACGTGCAGCATTTTTAGCCAGCTCACGTGCGGTATTTTTGTCTAGACCGCAGTGCTGCTGCAAAAGTTCAAACTCGTGCGAGAGAGTAGTGTTGGAGACAGTCATGTTGTCCGTGTTGATAGTGACCGTTAGGCCAGCATCAAGCAGCTGCTCAAGAGGAAAGCGCTCTATTGACTCAAAGATGTGCGTCTGAAGGTTGCTGGTAGGGCAGATTTCAAGGGCAACATTTGCAGCTTTAAGGTCCTGGATAACACCCGCATCCTCCAAAGAGCGAACACCGTGACCAATGCGTTGTGCGCCAAGTCGAAGTGCAGCCTTGATGCTTTCTGGACCAGCAGCTTCTCCCGCGTGGATAGTAAAAGGAACGTCTTTTCTTTGTGCGTCAGCAAAAAGGGACGAGAAGTTCTCTGTGGCAAAAAGCGCTTCTGCTCCTGCTAAGTCTGCAGCTACAACACCTTTTCCAAGGTACGCTGCAGCCAGATTAATTGACTCTTCATTTTTGTGCTTAAGCTCTTCACCTATGCCACGCATAGCGCAAATAATGTATGCCGTGTGGAGCTCTGACTGTGGGTTCTCTGCATAGAAGTCAGCCCTACCAGCAAGAGCAGCCTCAAGAACTTCTTGCTGAGAAAGACCTCCTGCAGTAAGGCTTCCTGGTGCAAAACGAGGCTCAGCATAGAGAATGCCCTCTGCGTCAAGTTGCTCATGAAATGCCTTTGCAACCGCGTGGATGCCCTGTGCTGATTGCATAAGCTTGAGCGGCAGCTCAAATGTTGCAAGATACTGGTTAAGATCTTGACAATGAGCTGGGACTTGCATCTTTTCTTGAAGCTCGGCCAAAGAGAAATCAAGTCCTGCATCTGCTGCAAGTTGAGCTGCGGCGGATAGTGGAATTGATCCATCAAGATGGACATGCAAATCGATAAGAGCACAGGAGCTCATGGCGCCTCCTACAAGAAATGTATGCTTTGGCGTAAAGAGCGCAAACTAGGTAGCTACATCATACCAATACATCTCTTGTATTCTCTTGGACTTCAGTTGTCATTGCTGGGTAAAATAGATGGTAGCTATCTGAAAGGAATGGACATGCCCGCAATTTTGACTCATGACTTCTTTGGTAAGGACGCCTTTGACATAGCTGCAGGCAAACTTGGTTTCTCCACCATGGAGGAGCGAGAAGCTTTTCTGTTGGGCAACCAAGGTCCAGATCCTCTGTTTTACTTATCGGCAGACCCGTTGCTTCATCGCTACGCCAAATATGCATCAATCATGCATAAAGAAAAAACGCCCGAACTCCTTCTTTCTATGCGAGATGCAATTGCGCCTCTGCCGCTTAAAGATGTTGCAGTTGCCCGCGCTTATATTGCGGGATTCCTCTGTCACTATATGCTTGATTCCACCGCTCATCCTTTTATCTACTACTGGCAAAACATGCTTACTTCTCAAGGTGTTGAGGGCTTGGATGAATCTGCTAAAAATCAAGTACATGCAGAGATCGAGAAGGACCTTGATGAGGCAATTCTTTACGCTCATCTTGGTAAAACGGTAGCTACCTATAGGCCTTATAGTGAAGTTTTGAAGGCATCCTTGCATACGCTCTACGTTTTAGACAGGGTATTTTTCTTTGCATTGCTATGGACGTATGAAAAACCTACCGATACCAGGATTTTCTCGTCAGCTGCTGTTGATTTTAGGATTATTCAGCATCTGGCGTATTCGCCAACGGGCAAGAAAAGAAAGCTCCTGGGTCATCTTGAGCGCACGTTTGGTACAAACAGGTTTTCTCTGATTGAGGCACTTTCTCACGGGGCAAGGGAATCCTCTGATTCTGACTTTGATAATAGAGCAGGAAATGAGTGGATAGATCCTTTTACGGGAGAGGCGCGTAAAGAAAGCTTCTGGGATTTGTATGACCATGCACTGGCAAATGTGCCGTATGCACTTGACGTTTTCTTCTCGCCAGACTTTAATCTTGATACTGCAAAAGAGCTTACGCAAAATCTGAACTTTGATGGTCAGATGCTTGCAGATAAAGGTTCGACAGAATAGGTTTTCGTGGCAACGTACGTTTTTTCTGATATTCACGGTCATGTGGAGCCGCTTAGGCGTGCTCTAGAGCGCATTAATCCAACCGAGTCAGATGTATTTTATTGTCTTGGCGATATGATTGACCGTGGTCCTAGCTCGCTTGCCACCATTAAGACAGTTCGCTCGCTTCCTAACTGTACGGTTTTAATGGGTAATCATGAGCAGCTTGCGCTGCAAGCATTGAACCCAAAAGCTGACATTGAAACTCAATTTATGTGGCAGATTAACGGGGGAGACGCAACACTTGCTGAGCTCAAGACGCTTCCTGAAGAAGAGTATTGTGAGCTGATAGGCTGGTTACAAGCACTTCCTTTGTACGCCACAGTTGAAGTTCAGGGTAGGGACTTTGTTCTGGTGCATGCGGGTGTAAAGTCCAATGGCGTTCCCCTGCCAACCACCTGGAATAAGGCTTCCTTGGAACAGTACTTAACCAAGCAGTCTGAAAATGATCTTTTGTGGATTCGTGAAGAGTTTTGGCAATATCCTACGGATTTCCGTACGTCAGACGCATCGTATCCCATTGTAATTTGCGGTCATACGCCCACGCCTTTGTTAGCAAGCTTTGGTGCAAAAAACTTGAATCGCAACGCCACTACTCCTGATGGCCTTGCGCAATGGGTCCAGTCAGATGGCGATAAGTGGGGAATTGACACGGGCACTACAGGCGGAGCCGGCTACGGCCAGGTAACCGTATTGCGTCTTGATGATTTGCAGGAGTTTGTTGAGCCGCTGCAAGAGGGAGAGTAGTTGTGGCTTCAAAGACGCCGCAGCTTGCCGTCGATGCTGCCAAAACTGCGCTTACGCATGTAGAGAACACGCTTGACCCTATTATCTTCTCAGACTCTCGCGTGCTGCTTTTAGGGTCTATGCCTAGCCCCAAGTCTCGAGAAATTGGCTTTTACTTTGGCAATCCTCAAAATAGATTCTGGCGTGTCGTTGCCACGTTATATGGCGAGAAACCCTTGCAGTCCATATCTGAAAAAATTGATTTCTGTAAAAGACATCATCTTGCTCTTTGTGATGTGCTTAAGGCTTGTGATATTAAGGGTGCAAGTGATGCTTCTATTGCAAATCCGGTTCCGCACAACATTGGAGCACTTATTCAAGATTGTTCAATTTGTGCCATTTTTACGCTTGGTGGAACAGCAACAAAATTTTACAAGCGTTATACCGAGCAACAAACTGGTATTCCTGCACGTCAACTACCGTCTACAAGCCCCGCTAATGCGCGCATGTCAGTTGATGATTTAGTGGAAGAATTTTCTATTATCAAAAAATTTACTAATTGTGAGTTGACAATATCCTAGTTGAGACTAGGATATTACACATGCGAATTATGGCTACGACATACACTGCACTTTGTGCATGCACCGCGATGTGTCTGGTGCCCGGGTCACATACGACCAGGGTGTAATTGTCGCTGAGCAAAATTTTCCTGGTATAGACTCGGGCGTAAAGCTATTTTGTAACTCTTGTGTGAACATTCGCACATCCCGAGAGGATTTATTCGCATGGACTGGAGCTTCATAGGGGAACACCTCCCACTGTATGCAGAAGCTGCACAAATAACACTTACCATCTCTTTCTTTGGAGTTTTCTTCTCGCTTATTGTTGGTTTGATAAGTGCTCAGATTTCGCTGACAAAAATTCCTGTTTTGAGCCAGCTTAATGCTGTTTACGTTGAGCTTTCTAGAGGAACGCCTCTGCTTATTCAGCTGTTTCTTATCTACTTTGGTCTGACTAAAGTTGGTCTCAAAATGGACGCAGAGGTAGCTGCTGTTGTGGGCCTTACGTTTCTTGGCGGCTCCTATATGGCAGAGGTATTTCGTGCAGGCTTTGAATCAGTTGCAGCTATTCAGATTGAATCTGCACAGGTTTTGGGTCTTTCAAAGATTCAAGCTCTCCAGCACGTTATTCTCCCACAAGCACTCTCTGTTGCGCTTCCTGGCCTCGTTGCTAACGTTATTTTCTTGATCAAGGAATCTTCCGTTGTCTCTGGTATTGCCTTGGCAGATTTGATGTATGTAACCAAGGATATTATTGGCATGCAGTATGACACTACAGAAGCCCTCTTTATGCTGGTTATTTCCTATGTGATTATCCTTGTTCCTATTTCTTTGTTTGGCAGCTGGCTGGAAAGGAGGCTTGACTATGCCCGTCGATAACATTTTGTTACAAGAAGGGGTATTAACACGCCTTCTTGGAGGCCTTACAACAACGGTATACATTGGTCTTATCTCCGTGGCTCTTTCTATTCCCCTTGGCATTCTCGTTGGACTTTTTATGGCGTCCAATAACAAAGTTGTTCGCGCAATTCTTCGTGTTTACCTTGAGATTGTTCGCGTTATGCCTCAGTTAGTACTGCTCTTTGTGGTGTTCTTTGGTACTAATGCGTGGTTTGATGTCAATTTTGATGGTATTGAGGCATCAATTGTGGTCTTTACTTTTTGGGGGGCTGCCGAGCTAGGAGACCTGGTACGAGGAGCGTTAGAGTCAATTCCAGCATCTCAGTATGACGGCGCGTTTGTACTTGGCCTTTCTCGCCAGCAGACGTTTATTAAGGTCATTTTGCCTCAGGCTTTCAAGCGTCTTTTACCTCCAGCCATCAACTTGATTACACGCATGATTAAGACAACGTCACTTTGTAATCTGATTGGCGTGGTTGAGCTGCTCAGAGTTGGTAGTCAGATCACCGATTTTTACCGCTTCAAGTTCCCAGCTGACGGAGCACTTTGGATCTACGGAGCTATTTTCTTCCTGTATTTTGCTGCCTGCTTCCCACTTTCGTATCTTTCACGCAGGCTTGAGAGGAGTGCCTCACATGAGTAACACCGTTTTAGCAGTTAAGGATTTCACTAAGGTATATCCCTCAAGTAAGAAACCCGTGCTGGATAAGATCTCACTTTCCATCAATAAAGGCGAGGTAGTGGTAGTGTTAGGCCCTTCTGGCTGCGGTAAGTCCACGCTACTTCGTGCCATTGTTGGCCTAGAAGATATCCAAGGGGGAGAAGTGCTTCTCCACAATCAGGTTATTTCTGGCCAGAAAAGAGAAAGTGCTGCAACAGGCATTGGAATGGTTTTTCAAAGCTACGACTTGTTTCCTAACATGACGGTTTTGAAAAACGTAACCCTGGCCCCTCTGGTGGTGCAGAAACGCCCAGAGGATGAGGTTTTGACGCAAGCTGAAGAGCTGCTACGTCGAGTTGGGCTATGGGAGAAGAAGGACGCCTATCCATCAGCGCTTTCCGGTGGCCAAAAGCAGCGTGTGGCAATTGTGCGTGCACTGATGACCAACCCTGAGGTACTTCTGTTGGATGAGATTACCGCAGCTCTTGATCCCGAGATGGTTCATGAGGTTTTGCAGGTAGTTATGGAGCTGGCGGAGCAGGGAATGACCATGCTAGTGGTAACTCATGAGATGCGCTTTGCTCAAGCAGTTGCTGATCGAGTCATCTTGATTGATCAAGGACACATCGTAGAAGAGTCGTCCAATGCACAAGAGTTTTTCTCGGCACCTAAAACAGAAAGAGCACAAGAGTTTTTGCACACCTTTGAATTTGAACGCGTACAAAAGTAAATAGCGTGTTTTACACGTACATAATGCAGTAATAGATACAACTTGTTAGGATTTAAAATGAACTTCTTTGAAAATGCATCCACTTCTCTTTCTCGCCGCGCTTTCCTTGGTGCAAGCGCACTTTCTGCTGCAGCTCTTCTGGCTGCTTGCAAGAAAAAGGACTCTGATGGAGCTCAAGGTGGATCTTCTGATGCAGACTCAAAGTTTAGAACCCTTGATGATATTAAGAAGGCTGGTACCGTAAATATTGGCGTATTCAGCGACAAGGCTCCTTTTGGTTACGTTGATGCAAACGGTAAATATGCTGGCTATGACATTGTTTTTGCAGAGCGACTTGCAAAAGACATGGGCGTTAAAATCAACTACATTTCCACGGATGGACAGAACCGCGTGCCTTTCTTGCAGTCAAACAAGGCAGATATCATGTTGGCAAACTTTACGGTAACTGATGACCGTAAAGAGAAGGTTGATTTCTCTCTACCATACATGAAGATTAAGCTGGGCGTTGTTTCTCCAGCTTCTGCGCCAATTACCGATGTTTCCCAGCTTGACGGCAAGAAGCTTATTGTTTCTAAGGGAACTACAGCTGAGGTCTGGTTTGCTAAGAATGCGCCTAAGGTTGAGCTGGTCAAATTTGATAGCTACGCTGATGCGTATAACGCACTGCTCGACGGCCGCGGCGATGCGTTCTCAACCGATAATACCGAGGTACTTGCATGGATCAAGTCTAACCCTGGCTTTGTTGTAGGCATTGATGACCTGGGCGATTCCGATACTATTGCTGCAGCAGTTCACAAGGGTAATTCCTCGCTGTTGGAGTTTATCAACAACGAGATTACCGGCCCTCTTGCAGAAGAGAACTTCTTCCATAAGGATTATGAAGAGACGCTTGCTCCAATCTACGGTGACGAAGTAGATCCAAATACTATGGTCGTCGAAGGTGGCAAGATCTAAGTCCTAGGTTATCTTTAACGGCTCAAATACACCCATTTCGCGAGAAGACCTTGCAGTTTGTAAGGTCTTCTCGCGTTTGTAGCCAAATGGTTAATTTGTACAGTGCTTTTTTAAAATGTCTCTTTGTGCTGATAAAGTAGGTCAACTATTTTTTGACTAATGAGGGCAAAGGAGCTGATAATGGCAGCTGAACAGCAAAAGACAACTCGTAAAATTGGTGTCCCCAGGTTCCCTGGCGATATTATGCTTTATCCGCTTTCTGTGGGCTTACTGCTTCACTCTTTTTTCCCGCAGGTTCTAGAAATTGGTAGTTTTACTACAGCTGTTGCTAAGGGCGCTCCTGCAATTGTTGGCATTGTTTTGCTGTTTGTTGGTGCTTCTATTGATCTTAAGACGGTTCCAAAGGTTCTAAAGACTGGTCTCACCGTTCTTATTCCAAAGCTTGCCATTGCTATAGCTTTTGGCCTCTTTGTTGCTAAATTCATGGACGATAACTTCTTTGGTCTTAATGCACTTTCTATCATTGGTGGCATTACCTTCTGTAATGTTGCCTTGTACATTGGCATTACTGCTGAGTATGGAACTCCTGATGAGCAGGGTGCTGCTGCAGTTTTGTCCCTTGTTGCAGGTCCTGCGGTTACCATGATTGCCCTAGGTGCAGCAGGCGTTGCCGCAATTTCTCCTACCGCGCTTATTGGTACGTTGCTTCCTTTGGTTCTTGGCGTTGTTTTTGGCAACCTTAGTCCTTTTATCAAAGGGCTTTTGGTTCCTGGTATTAACCCTTGCATTGCCGTTGTTGGTTTTGCGCTTGGCTGCGGTATGAGTGTTGAGAATCTTATTATTGGTGGTCCATCAGGTATTCTCTTAGCAGTTCTGTGCATCATTACGGGTATTCTTACCATGCTTGTTGAGCGCCTTCTTGGTGGCTCTGGTAAGGCAAGCCTTGCAAGTGCAACTATTGCAGGTACCGCAACAACTACTCCTGCTGCGGTTGCTAGCGTTGATCCAACCTATACAACTCAGATTGTTGCAAACGCAAATGCTCAGCTTGCAGCCGCAGTAGTCATCACTGCACTGGTAGCTCCAGCATTTACTGGTTGGCTTGATAAGAAGCTGGCTAAGAAGGACGATTCCGGTGAGATACAGACTTCAGAAGAAGTACCTGCTGTTGAGTAATTAAGTAAGTTATATACGATGTATGAAAAACCCTCTTCTATGCAGGCAGAAGAGGGTTTTATTCACCGGTTAAAGAAAATAAATGATGTGGCTTATCTCAAATATAAGCGCAAGTATGAGTAAAACTAAGAACAAAATTCTTACCCATTTTTTGATACCGCTTTTAAAAAAGACATAAAAATCGATAATCTCAGTCAGAATTAATACTAGAAAAAACAGCAATGGTGGAATAAATCCTTGTTTCCACAGTAGCCGCATTCCCTGATAAGTCAGAAAACTGATTAATGTTACAATACGAACTGTTTTTCTAGAAATCGGTTCTGAAAAATTAAAAATCTTCTCGCCAAACATATCTGTTGCCTCCTTATGGACAACAAGAGCAGTTTATTTGTTGCTAAAGATTGTAATACTGTCTTTTAACCTCGTAGTATATAACTATAGTAATTTGACTTGTGATTGGAGGTGCGTATGGAAGTTGGGGAGTGGAGCATTAGTTCTCCAGCATCTAAATTTTTACTTGGTGCTCCGTGGTCAGAAAAGCTTGCTCACGGATGGGTTCATCCACTACGTATTTCACCCAATCAACTTAGAGTCATTGGCTCTTGCTCTTCCTGGCACCCCGGTCTTTTTAAACAGATGGCTGCTTGTACTTCAGATATTCTAGTTTCCTTTACCACGGACAGCTCAGAAGTGGCGCTTGATCTAAAAATTGACGAACTTCTTAGGGGATCTTTGTCTGTTTTACAGTTACTTAAAGCTGCGTATCTTAAAAAACTTAGCTCTGTATTTGTAACGGTTGATGGTAAACCTTGTAAGATTTTCTCGCTGGATGATACAGGCGAACATACACTTTCTATGCACCTAGAAACAGAAACCTCTGAAGATAACCTTGCTAGACTTCCAGGTTTTAATGACACGCATCACGTTTGTGTTTACCTGCCCTGCCTGCAGAGCGCTTCCGTTAAAAATCTCCGTGGCAATGGCACGTTTTTCTCGTCCGATGAGCCTAAGAAAAAGCTGGTGGTGTTTGGCGATTCTATTGCGCAGGGTTTTGTTGTGGAGCGCCCAGATAAAACTTGGTCACGCTGTCTTGCTAAGCGCATGAAGCTTGAGGTGGTTAACCAGGGAATTGGTGGACAAGTTTATCAGCCAGGCTCGTATACGTTTGTTGAGGATGCTTCTTTAGTTATTGTTGCACTTGGAGCAAATTATCGATACGAGAAATGCTCAAAGTCACAGGTAACGTACGATATTCAAAATTCGCTCTGGCAGATTTCTCAGATGTATGCAGATACGCGCGTGGTGGTTCTGACGCCTACGCCTTATTTTGAGGATACGTATCCCACGCACCCTTATTCTTGTTTTGCCGAGGTTCCTCAAATAATTAGAGAAGTTGCTGGTAAGTTTGGTTTGCAGTGTATCTCTGGAGAAAAGCTGTTGCCGCAGGAGAAGAAATATTTTGCTGACGATGTACATCCAAATTCAAAGGGCGCTGCACTTTTGGCAAAAAACCTGCTTGAGGCCTTAAAACAAC
This sequence comes from uncultured Atopobium sp., assembly GCA_902373375.1. GTDB lineage: Bacteria > Actinomycetota > Coriobacteriia > Coriobacteriales > Atopobiaceae > Lancefieldella. Next base: position 49,900 of record CABKMA010000001.1, on the reverse strand, counting down.
CAGCTCAGGACAGTCTTTTTTAGACATCAAGCCTTCCTAGAAGCTCTCTCAAAATTCAACACGAGTTTTTGTCCGGTGAAACTTCTACACTAGAGGTGAAAAACATCTAGAGAGGATACACATGAACATCACTAATCCTTTTGCACCTCATATGACCGGGCAACTTTCAGAAGAAACGAAGGCCCTTGTAGCTGAGCAAATAGCTAAGGGCACCTTAAGTCCTTACGCGTGCAAAAATGAAGATATCATTCGCCGAGATTCCACCCATGATCAGGCATCACTTTTACGTCCCGCTTTCATGCGAGATGTCGAGAAAATCATGCATACTCCTGCGTATAACAGGCTAAACGGCAAAACACAGGTTTTCTCATTCCGTGCGCATGATGACATTACGCGCCGCGGCCTTCATGAGCAGCTTGTTTGTAGGGTTGCTAAAGATATTGGACGTGCGCTTGGCCTCAACCTTGATTTAATCGAGGCAATTGCTCTTGGTCATGACGTAGGACATACTCCTTTTGGTCATGCAGGGGAGTATTTCCTCAATGATATTTATCACGAGCAAACGGGACGTTGGTTTTTTCACAACGTACAAAGTGTGCGCGTACTTGACGGCCTCTATGCAAGAAACCTCTCTTTGCAGACGCTTGATGGAGTAATTTGTCACAACGGCGAGTTTGAGCAGCAGATACTTCAAATGAGTGATCTTTCTACTTTTGATGAGTTTGATAAGGTGGTAGAAGATTGCTGGGAGAGAGGCCCTCAGGCTATTGCACACCTGCGCCCTATGACGCTCGAAGGTTGCGTTATGCGCATCTCCGACATCATTGCATATGTAGGAAAAGATAGGCAGGATGCGCTTCGTGCAGGCGCCGCAACAGAAGAAACGTTTGATGATGGCCTTGGTGGTGCCTATAACGCATGGGCTACCTCTGCTTTTGTTGCAGATATTGTTCAGAACAGTTTTGGTAAGCCTCAGATTTCTCTTTCTGAAGAGGCGTTTAAAGAGATGAAACGAGCAAAGCGCGAGAATTACCAGAAGATTTATGGCGCATCAGAGGCCAATGGTGATTTCTCTGAGGACATTAAGCACTTGTTTGAGAAGTTGTACGAATACGAGTTGTTAGCACTTAAATCTGGTGATCAGAGTCTTGCAATCTTTAAGCATCATATTGAGCCAGTAAGTAGGCATCTTTCTAGGTACGGTCATACCTATGACTGGAAGAGTGATTTGCATCGCACTGTTGTTGATTTTATTTCTGCAATGACTGATGACTACTTTGTGGCTACCTGCGAGGCACTTTTCCCAGAAGCTCAGGAGCTCTTTCCAAAGAGGAGCTACTTTGCAGAAGGGGTGCATGCGTAGGACTGGGGTTGGTCATAACGCAGCAAACGGTCACGTAAAGAGCATTTGTGTTGAGCGGGTTTCTCGCCAAGCTTTTATGTTTGAGACGGGGTAAAATAGCTGCGTCTATTCATATCTATTATTTCCGCAGGTAAACAGCTATATAGATATTATTTCCGTCCCAATTCGTCCCAATTATCTGCATATGGATGCGCTTTGTATGCGACGGCGATGGTCTTCGCGAGCATTTCCGCTTCTGGTTTATCGTAGTGAACCTCTGTGACGCTCGTGCCTTTATGGCCCATCATGCGCTCAATCTTCTCGCGCTCGACGCCAAGCTCCCAGTTAGTGAACGTTTGCCAGGAATTACGCAGGCGGCTCGCTGGACGATAGGGAACGCCGTCCACTTGCTTTACTAACGATTGCCATACATCAAACAAACGCTTCTGGGTCATTGGCACGTCGTCTGGCCCTTGCAGTATCCATTCATCTTCAGACGCTTGTACAAGCTCATAGAGACGCGCTCCGAGAGGTCCTGGAACAACAGACGCGTGAACGCTTTGCGTGGTCTTTAGGCGGCTAGAGAGGCCGTATTTTTGCGTCATCTGCCGAGTAATCGGAATGATGGCCACGGGAACACCGTTGAACTCGACCAGCTCAATTTCATCGTTTCTAATGGCCAACGTTTCACCAACGCGCGCGCCACCGAAGGCCGCCGCGATAAACCAAGCCTCTAAGTATGTGCCACGGATAGATCCATAAAGCTCGTGTAGTTCTTTAAGCGTCCAGATACCGTTTTCGCGCTTTTGGCCATTCTTCGGCATGTGGTAGGGGCGTCTAGCAATATCAGCGGAACAGATATCGCGGAGCTCGCACTCTGAATATATAAGCCTGAGAATAACCTTCGCTTCCCTCGCATGGGTGACGGTCATCTCATCAAACCACGACTGGACGACCAACGGGCGAACTGTATTAACGGGGTTCTTGTCGCGTCTATGATCTGTAAACACGAGACGCCAGGTGCGCTTATATACGTCTATGGTTGACGCTGAGATGTCACCAGACACGCGGCGTTCTTCTAGACGTGGAAGCACCCACATATCCCATACTTGGCCAAACGTGGGCGCCGGTGCATCTTCTGAGTGGTTGAGCCGAAGCTCGGCCAATCTGTCGTATGCTTGGCGCTTAGTACCGCGTACCGTCTCAGACGCGCGGCGATACCCCTTGGACGTTTCCGACCAATACCGAATCCGGTAGCGTTTATTCTTTTCGATTTCAGTTACGCTGCCCCAGTTACTGCGCATCGCTTTTCGTGGCATAATGTATATACCTTCCTCGCTATCGCTCATTTCGTGGAAGTTGCTCCCTGTTTGTCTTGGCGGACGCAGGGAGCTTTTCTTTACTCTGACCTAAATAGTATTTCTGTTTTTCCACTATCTCCTGTCCTTGTGAGTTTTGAAAGTGATAACTCTCCAGCAATTAACTTGTAATAAGCTACATAAAAGTATGGTTTTGACCACATACTAAGTTGCGCTTTTCCTAATCTTCCATCAACTAAATAATCAAGTTTTGCGAATGATTGCTCTGACGATGGATGTAACTTTAGAAACTCGTCGAGTTCCTTGCTGGTCATATGTCTTGGCTGTTCAAGTCCAGCTTTTAATTCAATAGTGGCAAAGTATTTAGGTTGTTTTCCAGTATTGGTTAATGGATTCAAATACATCCACGCATAATGCTCTGGCAGCACTGAATAAATATCATTTACTGCACGTATATTGGAATAATCAAATCGAACGACAGTTGGTTGTGTAACTGTATCAATCATTCGACATAACGAATTGATTATTTGATATAAATCATTTATTACAGTCTGATCTGCATAAAACAAATATCTGACAGAACTATCTTCTTCAGCTACGAAGGATTGTGTACCTACATATTCAGCTTTTTTGAACGGAAATAAAGGTATGTCAGCATTGAAGAAAAGCTTCTCTCTCTTAGGGAGGTTAGCAATTCGTTCTTGTAGGCGTAAATCTTCTTCATGCCAAAACATTTCATCCAAAGTTTTTTCTTGCTTCTTAAAGAGCATGGTACAGTCCTCTAAATCTTGAAATCAAATGGTATGGAATACCACACCACTTCACCGATGATGGTAATACTTTCCGTGCCTTCCACCGTCTTATCGTAGATCTGAGCGTGGAAGGTAGGGTCTTTAGAGTCTGGGATAAGCTCTACGCCATTCTCTAGCTGCTTGATGCGCTTGATAGTCGCGTCGTAGCCATTCACACAGACCGCATACGCCGTTCCATCCACTACGGGAGACTTCTTCTCCGGATCTACTAAGGCGTAGCACCCGTTTGGCAGGACATTGTTCATGCTCTCGCCGTCAACGGTCAAGAAGAACGCGTTAGGGTGGCGGCGGCGAATTTCACGTGGTGCAAGAATGTGGTCTTCGACTGCGTCCATATATAGTGGCTGGCCAGCTGCAATTCGACCATAGAGAGGGACATAGACGAATTGCTCTTCGTCACTTAGTCCTTCATCAAGTGCTCCAGGCTCAAAGGCATCGTATCCAAACAGTGCTTCCATGCTTACATGGAGGATGTCAGCAATCTGTTTAATGAGCGATATGTCTTGTGGAGCATATATTCCCTGCTCCCAGTTTCTATATGTTCCAAGCGGCACTCCAAGTTTTTCGGCCATGCTTGCTTGAGTAAAACCACTCGCTTTGCGGAGATTTTTTAACTCGTAAAGCATATCTTAACCTGCCCCTTCTGAAAAAATACTCGCTTACTAATTATTTTATATAAAAATATACTTGACAAGTACACGGTTACTTATTATAAATAGTACACGGTTAGCGTGTATATAAGTTTTTATATACAGATGCTACAAGGTCACCGTGTATCCAAGGAGGTGAAAACATGGACGGACAGAAGCTGCGCGAGTTACGTAAATCAAGCGGTAAGACGCTGCGTCAGATCTCGTATGAGAGCGGAGTAACGGAAAACACAATCCTGAGCATCGAGAGCGGTCAGCAGCAGAATTCCAGATTGCAAACCTTGCTTGCAATCTGCAATGCGATTGGATGCTCGCTCGACGACATCATCGATGAGCAGCCAGTAAAGCACTAAGCACTACGCACGACTTGATTGTTGAACCTTGAAAACCGGATAGACGTAAAACGTTACAGGGAAAACAACAACACTTGCTCGAGCCTTGAGTTGGTGAGTACCTGTTGAAATAAAGTGAATGGCCAATGGTTGCCAGTAGCGTTGCATGGTCGCAGTGATAACCATGTAGAACCTAACAGTTCGCCACGCTAAGCGTGAAGAGCGTGCATAGACGCTTTTTTCTATGCGAGTAATTATTTCCTGCATGAGCGAGGAGGTTACATGACACCAACAACAGAGATGCCTGAAAAGTTAACGGTTTCAATCGCTGAAGCTTCGACGATTTCAGGGTTTTCGCGTGCTGTTATTCAAACAGCTATCAAGCGCGGAGAGCTTTCGTCATTAATGCCACATGGTTACGTTCGTGGCCGCCGTATTAAGAAGGTTGAACTTCTTAAATGGATGAAAGAAATGGAGGTTTAAGAGTTGAAAGTAATTAAAAGTGCTCCCACGACTTTGCAGAGTCGCAGGAGCGGGTCAAACAAACCATCCCGGACGTTTGACCTCTCTATTTTAGCAGGTAAGGCAAAGAGGTTCATCCCGCAGCTGTTTGTGGCCATGAGCTTGTGCGGTGTTACGCCGCTCATTATCTTGTGGCTGATGTGGAAGTTCGGCTTTGCGCCTGCATTCTTAGTCGCGGTTGCATCCGCGGCAGTCATGATCCATTGGATTAACCAAATAGAAACAGAGAGTAGGTAATACATGAGTGTAAAGATTGCATCGCTTGAGTTGGAAAACGTCAAGCGTATTCACGCCGTCGAGTTGGAACCAGCCCAGGACGGGCTCACCGTCATCGGTGGTAAGAACGCCCAGGGCAAGACGAGCGTACTCGACGCCCTCGCATGGGCGCTCGGTGGCGACAAGATGAAGCCTTCCGACCCAAACCGCAAAGGCGGAGCAACACCTGCAAGGCTGCGCGTCGAGCTGTCTAACGGCATCGTGGTTGAGCGTAAGGGTAAGAACGGCTCGCTTCACGTCACCGACACAACGGGAAAGAAAGCCGGCCAGCAACTACTAAATGAATTTATCAGTCAGTTGGCGCTCAATATTCCGCGCTTCATGAACGGCTCGGACGCCGACAAAGCAACCGCGCTTCTGCAGACGCTTGGCATTGATGCGGAGCTCGCGAAGATTGACGGTTCAATTCGCGCAACCTTCCAAGACCGCCAACTGGTTGGTCGAGACGCCAAGGCAAAGCGCGCACACGCTGAGAAGCTTCCACACCACCAGGACGCACCAGCCGAGCCAGTGAGCGCTGCCGAGCTTATCCAGGAGCAGCAAGCAATCCTGGCACGCAACGGCGAGAAATTGAAAGCCAAGCAAGACGCGGAAGACACCGCAAAGAAAGCGGAGTTTGCGCGCACAGCGGTAAGCGCCTCTAATATGCGCGTGGCAGATCTAGAGCAGCAACTCACAGAAGCACGCGCCGAGTTGGCTAGACGCACAAAGGAAGCCGAGGAAGCTGAAGAAAAGGCGAAGGTCCTAGCACAGAGCACCGCCGAGTTGGTTCTTGAAAGCACCGAGGAAATCGAAGCGTCCATCGCAAACATTGAGACGATTAACAATCAGGTGCGCGACAACCAAGCGAAGGCGGAAGCAGACGCGGAAGCGCTTCGCGTAGAGCAAGAGTACGACGGTCTTACACAGAAACTTGAAGACCTGCGCGCAAAGCGTCGCGGACTTCTCGACGGCGCACCGCTACCACTGCCAGAACTGTCTATTGATGACGAGGGCGCGCTCACCTACAAGGATCATACATGGGGCGACATGAGTGGAGCTGAGCAGTTGGTCGTGGCTACCGCAATCGTTCGCGCCACCAAGCCAGAATGTGGTTTTGTATTGGTCGATAAGCTTGAGCAGTTCGACACTGACGAGCTCGCGAAGTTCGGTGAGTGGGCGAAAGGCGAGGGGTTGCAGATTATTGGTACCCGTGTAGCCACTGACGACTCCTGCACCGTTGTTATTGTGGACGGTCGCATTGAAGGCCAAGACCTCGCAGAGCCAACTCCGGAGAAGTCCCACGCGCTTGATTGGGACGGCGACGCGGAACAGCCAGCCACACAGACGCAGCCTGTAACTCAACAGTGGAAGGGACTCTAATGGCACAGTTTAATGTTATTAGCGGAGTGCAGCGTACCGCAATTAAAACGCTGATTTACGGCCCCGAGGGCATTGGTAAGTCCACCCTCGCGGCTATGTGGCCAAACCCAATCTTCATCGACTTGGAGGGTGGCACAAACCAGCTGCCAGTTGTACGATTTGAATCACCTTCAAGTTGGTCGATGCTTCGCGCAGAACTTACCGCCATTAAGAACCGCGAGGTTCCGTGTTCTACGGTAGTTATCGACACCATGGACGCAGCCGAGCGCATGTGCGCGGAGTACATCATGGCGCGCGATGGTAAGAAGAGCATCGAAGAATGGGGTTACGGGAAAGGTTATACCATCCTCCAAGAGGAGTTTGGCCGCTTACTCGACTACCTCACGGACACCGCCGCTTCAGGCATTAACGTTGTAGTCCTGGGACACTCAACCATGCGCAAGTTTGAACGCCCTGACGAGTCAGGCGCCTATGACCGCTTCGAGTTGAAGCTCACGAAGCAAGTATCGCCCATGGTTAAAGAGTGGGCGGACATGGTGCTCTTCTGCGATTATAAGACCTACGTCGAGACAAACAAGTCCGGCAAGGCTAAAGCCACAGGCGGAGCGCGTGTTATCCGCACCACGCACGCCCCCACGTGGGACGCAAAGAACCGCTTCGGACTACCTGACGAGCTTCCACTGAAGCTAGGCGAGATGCCTGTACAGCTGGGCGAGGTTATCCCGGACATGGTGGCAGAACAAGCTGCGGCCGCTCCAGTGGCTCCGGTGGCCACGACAGCGCCACAGACTGCGCCAGTCGCTCCAGCCGCGCCAGCAGCGCCTGTACAGGCTGAGCCGACCACAACAACCACAACAACAACCACAACAAGCGAATACATCGCGCCAGATTACCCAGAGCGTATGAAGAAGCTTGTAGATCTGATGGTGGCCAACAAGGTTACAGACGCAGAACTTCGCGATGCCGTCGGCAAGACGGGCAACTTCCCTGCGGAGTGCTCGCCTGTGGATTACCCGGAAGGCTTCGCAGATTACCTTGTGAGTGGCTGGGACACCGTCATGAACAAGTACATCCTGCCTGCACGTGCCATTGAAGCGGCAAAGAGTGCGCCTGTTCCGTTCAATTAAATCGGTATTTATTAGCTAGAAAAAGGAGATAAAACATGGCTAATTCCAAAGGTTACGCAATCGGTTGGGACGACGAGATCATCGACCCAGGAGAGCCAGAGTTTATTCTGCTCACGCCTGGAATCTACGACTTCACCATCACAGGCTTCGAGCGCGGACACTTCGACGGTAGCGACAAGATGGACGCTTGCTCCATGGCCAAGCTGACGCTTCAATGTACAAACGGCGTCCAGGAGACCACGGTATATACTAACTTGTTCTTGTCTAGCGCGGTAGCTTTCAAGCTTTCTAAGTTTGCCAAGTCCATCGGAGATATGCCCGCGGGTGACAGTAAAGGCCAGAAGTTCCACGTTGACTGGAACAATATCATCGGCAAGAGCGGCAAGTGCAGAATCAAGACGCGCGTCTATAACGGCAAGGATTACAACGATGTGGACGACTTCATCGTTCCAGATTCAGCAGCCGCACCCGCGCCAGCTCCAATGCCACAGGCCGCTCCCGCTGCGTACTACGCTCAGCCACTAACACAGGCGCAGGCAGTGTACGCTCCACAGCCACAGCAGGCCACAATTCCTGCCCAGAGCGTTATACAACCTCAACAGGTAGCGCCACAGCCTAGCCAGTATCAGGGGCTGTAATTATGGAGCTGAGACCCTATCAGGTCGAGGCGGTTGAGTCAGTGTTCAGAGAGTGGGAGCAAGGTCGAAAGCGCACGTTGCTGGTTCAAGCAACCGGAACGGGTAAGACCATATGCTTCGCCGAGGTCGTCCGTCGTGTGGCATCACGCGGCGGGCGTTCCCTTATCCTGGCACACCGCGGTGAGCTCTTGGAGCAAGCCGCGACGAAGATTGAGCAAACTGCCAATCTGAAATGTGCGCTTGAGAAAGCGGAGAATACAAGTCTCAACTCGTGGACGTCGGTTACGGTCGGCTCGGTTCAAACGCTCATGCGCGAGAGCCGGCTTTCTCAATTTAGACCAGATGCCTTCGACTGCATTGTGGTTGATGAAGCTCACCACACACTGGCGGAAGGCTACACTCGCATCCTCGACCACTTTAATAGCGCCAATGTTCTAGGTGTTACCGCAACCGCCGACAGAGCAGACCGCAAAGACCTCGGCGAGGTATACGATTCCATCGCCTACGAGTACGACATGGCGCACGCCATCAACGATGGTTACTTGTGTCCCATTGAAGCCGAGATGGTACCTCTACAGGTTGACCTGTCGAGCGTATCAGTAACGCATGGCGACTACCAAGCAGGACAACTTGGAGACGCGCTAGAGCCATACCTGGACGCAATCGCGGACGCTATGGTTACGCGCTGCCAGGACAGACGCACGGTGGTGTTTTTGCCACTCATTAGAACAGCTAAGAAGTTCACGAAGAAGCTTACCCAGCGCGGGCTCACGGCGTGCGAAGTGGATGGACAAAGCGAAGACCGCGAGGAGATTCTCTCGGACTTCAACCGCGGAAAATACCAAGTACTCTGCAATTCCATGCTGCTCACGGAAGGCTGGGACTGTCCCGCAGTGGATTGTATCGTGTGCCTTCGTCCAACCAAGAGCCGAAGCTTATATGTTCAGATGGTAGGCCGTGGAACGCGTCTCTCGCCTGAGACAGGCAAAGAGAAGCTTCTTCTGCTCGACTTTCTGTGGATGACCGGACGCCACAATTTGGTGCGCCCGGCTGCGCTCTTCGCCACGTCTGATGACGTAGCTAAGCGCATTACCGAGATGACACAGGAGACAGGCGGCGCAGTTGACCTTATGGGAGCCGAGCCAATCGCCGAGCAAGACGTGGCCCTTGAGCGTGAGCTTGCGGTGGCGGCAGAGCTGGAGCGTATGCGCAAACGCAAAGCGCAGTTCGTGAACCCTCTTCAGTACGCGGTCAGTATTTGCGATTTAGATCTACAGACCTTCGAGCCATCGTTTGCGTGGGAAGAAAATCCAGCCACAGAGGCGCAATCTGAGCAGCTGGAGAAGCTTGGCATTGACCCAGCCGGCATGACGCAGGGATACGCGGAGTTGGTGCTGAAGAAAGCGCACGAGCGTATTGACGCACACTTGGCCACACCTAAGCAGGTGCGCATGTTAGAGCGCAAGGGCTTCCAGCATCCGGGGCTTTGGACGTTTGAGCAAGCCAGCCACATGATGAGTCGCTTAGCCATGAACCGCTGGATTGTTCCGCGCGACATTAACCCCGCAACGTATAACCCAAACAACTGAAAGGAGCAGTAATGCTAACTAAACAAGAGCGTGCAGCAATCGCTGAGAGATTAAAGGATATTAACGATTTTTGTGACCGTACACTTTACACTGCGATAACAGGCAAGAGTGTACCTAGAACAACGAGATACAACGAAGATGTAGAAACAATGATTCAAGTCATTCTCGACCTCTGCGACACATCCAACATGATTGAACTACCGTTAGATAAAGACGGCGAGGTTATTCGCATTGGCGACGTGGTATATGACGACTTTGGAATAGAATGGGAAGTTAGCGAATTCAGATTCCCGTTTGATGGTGCTTGTATTTATGCTCGTACCGATGGTAACTATTCCACGTACCGCCCCGACGAGCTCACACACAAAAAGCCAGTAACAATCGCATCACTGGTCGGCGAGATTAGGCGCACTCTAAGCCAAAACACCATTATGAACAAAGAAGCGACATCGAAGCTTTGGGAAATCGCCGACCAAATCGAAATGCTAGGTGATTGCGATGACTAACCGTGAAGAAGTAGCAAAGAAGCTGCGAGAAGCTGCAAGGACGTTTGATAAAGAGTATCCAAATGGTGCTAAAGATTGGCTTGATGAAAACGCTGCGTTTGATACGGTTGACGAGATAATCGACACAGATGACAGCGCACAATATGAGCCATTTTTTAACCGTCTAGCCGACTTAATCGACCCTACATGCGAATTAAAAATTCAAGACGGTCACGCCTGCTGTGGCAACTGCGACCATATACTCGCAGGTGAGTACGAGTCGGAAGAAGATTATTGGTGTTTCCGCCCGTACTGTCCCGACTGTGGCGCAAGGGTGGTGCGTGATGAATCCTAACACTTGGAACTATCGCATTCCCGTTGTGACAGAGCGCAAACCAACAGCTGATGAACTGTACTTGAAAGCTTTAGAGATACGGGCTGATTACATCGTCAAAGCGTCTCAAGTAGGAACATTAAAAATAGACCATGGTCCTCTTGTTGAAGAGATGAAAGCAGCAATCGAGCATTACAAGAAGCTGGCGTGGAAGGATCAGCAATGAAAGAGTTCGAATACGTCGGTGGTACTAACGGTATCAGTAAGTTTTGGCTCACTAACGAACCAATCGTGAGATGTCGAGATTGCAAGTTTTGGGCAACAGAACATCACTTTTTCGGCGGTTGTGTTGGCAAAGAATTTAACCCAGACGGCTTTTGCTCATGGGGCAAGATGAAGGAGAGCGATGAAAGCAATTAAAGTATTGCTGGTTTTTATTGACATTTATTTCTTGGTTTTCTGCGTTACATGTGGAATGTTTCTAGCCGCTTTGTTTCTTTGGGAAAACGTTAAGCATAATGTCGCACTTCCCGTGCTGGTTCTTAGTTCTTTTGTAGCCACTTCTAGAATAACTTTTGACTTAGTTAAATCTGATTGTATTTAGGAGGTTAAATGGAAAATATCGGAGAAGTATTCTTTAGTTTTTTCTTCATGATTTTTTGTCTACTTGCAATAGCTGCTTTTTTCCCAGTTGCTGTTTACATAGTAAGAAAAATGAATGAATTTCTGCAAGATAAATAACGATTTATTTTAATTCCTTATTTTTAACAATCGAATAGAAGGGAGACCCACATGGGTGCTGAAGACATTGTTATTTTAATTTTCTGCATTCTCGCTGGTATTGCTTTTGTTATGAGCGCATAAATTCCCTATTTTTAACAACTAAAGAAAGGTTTTCACCATGAAGAAGATTCTTCAATGGCTGGCTGTTGCTGTCTTTGCGTGCCTGGTCTTTATCCCAGGCACGCAAAGGCTCAGACAACCTCAACGCCAGCAACAGGCGACTGGGACTATGCCATTAGCGCAATAACTGCCTTGTGTGGTGCGTTTGTAGGTGGCTTTTTTGTTTACATCGGCTTAGAACTAGATCAAAAGGAGCACTAATGGATCATGAAGATTTCGAAATTTCAGTATTCGATACTATGCTTGCAGAAATCGCAACAAGGTATAGACACGCTGGATTTTGCCAAGGTATCAAGTCGATTATTCAGATTGCTGATGACTTAGGTAGCGAGAGAGCGATAGAAGAAGCTCGCAAGTTTTACAACGCTCACGAGGGTGAAGACGATGAATCGTCAATCGTAATTGATGTAACAGATCTTGAAGAAGGTGAGAAGCAATGAACCTCGATGAATACACAGACAAGCTCGCGGAGCTTGCTGCAGAAGATGTCACGGAGAGCGACCTTTATTTTCTAAAGGGTAAAAACGTGTATCTCTCTGGACCAATTACTGGCGTGAAGGGTTACAGATGCCCCTTCGTCTTCATGGAGAAAGTTCTGCATAAAGTAAGCGATGGCATGGTGTTCAACCCCGCCACAGAAATACCTTCGGACTCTCCATACGAGGCCGCCATGGCCACATGCCTACAGGCTCTATCGCTTAGAGTCCGAGACGGTGAAGACGAGCCCTATTATCCGATGTATGGGGTGATGATTTTGCTTCCTGGATGGGTGAAAAGCAAAGGCGCGCAGATTGAAAACCGCGTGGCCGAGGCGTGTGGTATTGAGGTCGTCGATATGTCATTGAATGCGGCATTTACAAAAATCATGCCTTTCTATCGCGCACTCATTGGCGTGGTGAATAACCATGGGGAATAGAGACGACCACAAAGACCTCTTGGAAGCGCTTAATTGGATAGACCCCTCCGAGCTTGACTACCAACAGTGGGTGGACTGTGGCATGGCGCTACATGAGTCTGGCTTTTCATGGCAGGACTGGGACGCGTGGAGTCGTATGGACATTTACCGCTACCACGAGGGCGAGTGTGAGTGCAAGTGGAAGAGCTTCGGTAACTCACCGTCACGTATTAAGAGCGGAACCATTATCGCGTTCGCGCGTGCTCGTGGATGGTCTCCAGGTGTGAAAAGTTACGCCATTGGATGGGATGATGAGATCATTGACCCAGGCGACGTTTCTGGCATTACACCAGATTGGGCGGACGAGGTTGACGTCGATGTTATGGACGGTGAGTGGGACCAAGCTAAGGACTTGACGGACTACCTGGCGGCAGTGTTTGAGGATTCTGACCGTGTGTGCTACGTCAATGAGGTCTACGAAAAAGATGGGCGCTACATGCCTAAGCGTGGCCACTGGGACAGGACCGCAGGCGAGCTTCGAGAGGAGCTCGCCAAGTGCGGCGGAGACCTTGGCAAAGTGCTGGGCGATTGGAACCCGGAGGCTGGCGCATGGATCTGCTTTAATCCGGTAGATGGTAAGGGACGCTCCAACCAAAACATTACAGAGTTTAGATATGCCCTTGTTGAGTCTGACACACTGGAAGTAGAAAAGCAGCTTGGCATGATCCAGGCAATGAAGCTTCCGTGTGTGGCCGTGGTATCAAGCGGTAACAAAAGCGTTCACGCTATCGTCCACATTGACGCGGGAAGCGATGAAAGTCTGTACAGAAAGCGCGTGGAGAAGCTCTATCAGTTCTGCGCGCGTCGTAAATTCTCGCCGGACATGGCCAACAAAAATCCCAGCCGTCTCTCACGTATGCCAGGCATCACACGCGGCAAAAACCGTCAGAGACTTCTAAAGCTCAACATTGGCTGCAAGGACTGGGACGAATGGGAGAAGTGGGCGGACGAATCTGAAGACGATTTGCCAGACGAGGCAGACTGTTCAGACTGGGACGAGCCGGTGGAGTTAAACGCACCGCTTATCGGTATCGAGGGCGCAGGACTTCTACGCCAGGGCCAGAAGATGATTCTGACAGGCGACTCCAAGATGGGTAAATCCTATGCGCTCATTGACTTAGCCGAGGCGGTCTGCACGGGTAGCACGTGGTTGGGTATGCCATGTATCAAAGGACGTGTTTTATACGTAAATCTAGAAATCGAAGCGAATGAGTTTAGACAGCGCTTACACACGGTCTGGGACGCCCGCCACGGTGATAAGCAGCCTGGCGCGCTCGATGATTTAAAGACCAATTTTTATTCATGGAATCTGCGCGGCAAGGCTCGCCTTATGAAGGACTTAACACCCCTTTTAATTCGACGTGTTTTGGCACGTGGCGAGAAGGGTTTTTTCACCATGGTCATCGTTGACCCAGTCTATAAGGTCAATGGCGGAGACGATAACGATTCGCGCATGGTGGCAGAGTTCACCAACGCCATTGACCGCATCACCGAGGAGTGCGGATGTGCCGTAGTCTACGCGCACCACCATCCAAAGGGTACCGCAGGACAGAAGAAGGCAATGGACCGCATGAGTGGTTCTGGCGTTTATGCGCGTGACGCGGACTCTATGTGTGACTTTACACCGCTGGAGATTCCGGAGGAGTTTAGGCGTACACGCTTGAATGATTGCCCGGCGTATCGCGTATCCATGACCACACGAAGCTTTCCGACGCCGCCAGAGCGCGACGTTATCTTCAACTGGCCGAGGTTCTACGATGATCCAACAGGCATGCTCGCCAAGTTTGAGACGGAAGGCGCTGACCCGTTTGCCAAGGGACGCGAGAGCAAGCTGGCGAAGAACCACCGCATCCAGAAGGAAGCGGCGGAGCTGATGCAAGACGCTTACGACAGGGCGGTGGCGGATGGTTGTGCGGATGATAACGGATACGTCACCCAAGAGGATCTGCTGGAGCGAATCGGCACGCGCATAGACCCGGAGGGGTATGAAGTGAAGCCTTCCGCACGCGATATTCAGTACTGGACGAAGCAGGATTGGTGTCCGATTGGGAAGCGCAAAGTTGAGGTTGAGGGCTCACGAGGCCGCACTCGCAAAATGACGATGTATTTTGATGCCATTTCCGCAGCTGAACAAGGCTTTTTAGACGATGAAGATGACTAATGCCACCAAAAACGGGACACCGCTTATATAGGTATATCTCCCTATATTGGTGGCAACGGTGATTTTTTCGTATTCAATCCTTGGACAATACGCCACAGGCTAGGCAGTTGGCGCCAAGGGCGCGCGCCAACCGCCCTACGCTATGTGTTTCGCTACGCCTGTGTGCGTTTGCCACAAGCTCTTGAACATTTCCGCGCGCGTCCGCGTAATTGGCGCGGTTCATTTTTTTGAGATTCACGATTCACATTGAGGAGATTGATTGATGTGATTGACCCAAGAAGTAACGCGGGCGGCCGTCAGAGGCACGCAGAGCCCGCACAAGACGCGAAAAGGCGTGTGTCGGCATTCTTGCCCATGAAGCCGCCTAGCGTGACGCATAACGCCCTTGTGGCGTACATCGTGGGCGGTGGTAAAGGAGCGCACGCCGCCATCCGTAAGTCGGACAGGCTCAAAGATGCAGAAGACGAGATCTGTACGTGGTTGATGCGGACGGTGTGTGCGCAGCGTGATTTCGTCAAGTTAGCAAAAGGACCGCTGCGTTTAAGCGTGCGATGGTGTTTTGGAACAAGTGTTCTACACCCCGATGGTACCCCGATGATGGAGAAGCCGGATATGTCGAACATGCTGAAGACGTTTGAAGACTGTCTGACCAGGTGTGGGATAATTGAAGACGACCGTTTCATCGTGGACGAGCACATCGCAAAAGGCTACAAAGACCCGCAAGGCATTTGGTTTTGTGTTGAAGAGTTGCAAGAAAAGGCGAGGTGATAGGCGTGACAGGTGAGGAATGGTGGGGTAGTATTCGCCAGGCCGCGAAAGACATCGAAAGCGCGCGCAACAGGCTGGACGCCGTTAGAGAACCTCTAAAGGCTTCAGGCAGCGCGGGAGCTAAGAATTCGACTTCTGACCCGACGGCGCGTGTAAGCATAGCGGAAATGACCGCACAGGCATTTCTAGAGGGTTTATTGGATGAATTGGAGAGCGTCATTCTTGACGGATACTCCGCGTGCAACACAATCGGCGAAGCTCTTGGCCAAGACGCGGCCCTCGTGATGCAGTTGTACTTCGTCGAAGGTTACACGTGGGCGGAGACGGCCAAGAGGGCGCATGTTTCTATGCGTCAAGCGTTCAAGCTGCGCGAACGTTCTTTGGAGTTTACAAACGCAGTGGGTATTGCTAAGCTGTGTATAAATCAAGAATAATATTCATAAATCATGCATAATATTACAGTTATATTCATATTAAAACGTGCTATCTTGATACCGTAGGAATGTACGAAAGTTAACAAAGCGACTCGGGCGCTCTCAGAAATGAGGGCGCTTTTTTGTTAGCTCAATATTCATTTTTATGCATAAGTGGAGAGGTTTATTCACGAATGGCAAATAATCCGAACGCGGCGAAGAACCTGAAGCCTAACAGCAAGCGTACTAAAGCAGAGCTAAGTGCGATGGGTCGCAAAGGTGGCGAGAAGTCTAACGTGGTTCAGAAGCGCAGGCGTGAGATTCGCGAGACGCTTCTAGATCTCTTGGCCATGCCGATGAAGCCTGGCAAGCTCTCGCAAGCGTCTACTATCTCAGGGCTCACGGGAAAGAACGTGACCGCCAGTGAAGCCATGGCGCTTGCCATGCTCACCCAGGCGCTTGAAGGAGATGTCCGCGCGGCTGAGTTCGTTCGCGATTCTTCAGGACAGAAGCCTGTGCAACAAATGGAAGTATCCGCCAACGCTAAGGAAGCCAGCGCCGCGTTCAAGAGTTTGCTCGACGAGGTAGAGAGCGATGGAGACCAATAGAGCACTCGCGACGCTTATGACCAAGCATCCGGTGCGCTTGGCGCATGAGCTTGGTTACGACCTTCTGCGCGAAGGACTTCACGATAGATGGATCCACGCGATGGTGTTTGGCCACGGTGACATGACGCTTCAATCTCACCGTGGTTCATACAAGACGACCTGCGTCGAGGTGGCTCTGTGGTTGATATTGCTCACCCGTCCAGACTTGACCGTGGGATTCCAACGCAAAGGCGAGAATGACGTCGCGGAAGTACTCGCGGCAGTCCGTCGCATGGTTGAACATCCGCTTACTCAGGAGATTGCACAGAGCATCTACAGCCAGCCACTGAAGCTGACCACGGCAAGCTCCACGGCAATCTCGACGAGCCTGGCGTGTAATGTCTCCGGCTCACCACAGCTGACGGGCATCGGCATTGGTGGTTCGCTTACTGGTAAGCACTGGGACATCATCTTTACGGATGACATCGTCACATTGCGCGACCGCGTGAGCCGCGCTGAGCGTGAGCGCACAAAGCAGATTTACCGCGAGCTTCAGAACGTCAAGAACCGCGGCGGACGCATCATCAACACGGGAACCCCGTGGCATAAAGATGACGCGTTCACGATCATGCCACCCGCTGAGAAGTGGCCATGGGATACCACGGGGCTCGTGAGTGTGGACGCTGCCACAGAACTGAAGGCGTCAATGACGCACTCACTTTTTGCGGCTAACTACGAACTGCGCCACGTGGCAGAGGAGGGCGTGGTCTTCGAGGGCGATTGTAAGACCTTCAAAGACGAGAGCCTTCTCTACGATGGCATTATGCATGTGGATGCGGCCTACGGCGGTTCAGACGGTACGGCCATCACGTGTATCAAGTGGATGGACGATAAAGCTTATGTTCACGGTGAGCTGTACCGCGAGACGCACGTTGATAGATGCATGGCGCGCATCTTGGAGCTTCACCGCGAGCTGAGACTTGGCACGGTGTACATGGAGAAGAACGCGGATAAAGGATACGTGGCCGACAAGCTCGACGGGTACGGATTGCCCGTCCATACATACTCAGAGACCGCCAACAAGTTCATAAAGATTGCGACGTATGGTCGCGGTACATGGTCCAAGCTGTCCAGGCTTGAGAGTGTCCGCGAAGCCAGCGTCAATTACTGGAACGAAGTCATGGACTTCACCGAGGGAGCGGAGCACGATGACGCGCCTGATTCCCTCTCGTGCGCTATCAGATTGCACGACAATGCGCCGACCATTCGACTATTTAGAGGAGGCATTTAGTGGATGCTGACGTTAAGGGAGCAAACGCTTCCACGTTTGAGCAAAGGGGCGGCTATCGCCTACCAAAAGACACACAGATGACTGCAGAGCTTCTCGGAAAGCTCATTACGGACTATCGCTCGAAGCAGGTTAACCGCTTGTCCAGTCTTCGCAAAGCATACGAGGGCGACCACGACATTCTGCACCAAGAGAAGAAGGCAGAATACAAACCGGACAACAGGCTCGTGGCCAACTTCGCCAAGCAGATCGTGGACTCAATGGTCGGCTACTTTCTCGGTATTCCTATCCGTATTACGGCAGACAATGAAGCGTTTGCGGAGTATCTGGATGTATGGGGTGCGGTCAATGACTCTGACGACTTAGACGCAGAGCTTTCTAAACTCGCGGACATCTACGGCGCAGGCTACGAGCTGATGTGGCGCGACGAGGAAGCTTTCGCGTGTTCTTGCTCCGTGACACCGCTGAATTGTTTCGTTGTTCGCGATGACACGGTAAAGAGCGACATCATCTACGCGGTGCGCTTCTGGCTCGACGATAACCTTTTCGACGACAAGAAGGACACGCTTCGCGGAACACTCTATGACCCTATGTTCGAGACACCGTTTGTGATGGACGGCTCGAAGGTCGTCTTCGGTGAGCCTGTCATCCACGGCTTTGACGATGTGCCTGTGGTTGAGTATGTAGACAATGAGGAGCGCCTGGGATTGTTTGAGGGCGTCATGTCGCTTATTAACGCGTATAACAAAGCCATCTCCGAGAAGGCCAACGATGTCGAGTACTACGCAGACGCTTATCTTAAGATTCTCGGCGCACGTCTGGACGAGAAGACACTGCAGAATCTGAGAGACTCGCGCATCATCAATCTAGACTCGAGGGACGCGGCAAACGTCATCGTTGAGTTTCTGTCTAAGCCTGACGCAGACGGCACACAGGAAAATTTCATTGATCGCGTGGAGCGTCTTATCTTCGTTCTGTCGATGGTGTCAGACCTCTCAAGCGAGAAGTTCGATACCAGCTCCGGCATTGCCATCAAGTACCGCCTGCAGGCTATGAGCGATATTGCCGTAGTAAAGCAGAGGAAGTTCCGTCGTTCACTCTCTAGGCGCTGGAAGTTGCTTTGTAACTATGCAGGAAATACACGCCTAGACGCTAAGGCATGGACGACCGTCCGCGCCACCTTCACGCGCAACCTACCATCGAACCTGCTCGAAGAGTCTCAGATTGCTGGCAACCTCTCCGGCATTACATCCGAGGAGACGCAGCTGTCTGTTCTGTCGTGTGTTGATTCGCCACAAGCTGAAATGCAGCGTATGGCCGATGAACGCGCCGAGCAGGCTGCGCAGATGGTCCCAGACCGTACAGACGGAGGGGCGAGTGATGGAGGAGGTCTGAAGTCGCTCAACGGAGCACAGACCCAATCACTTCTCTCTGTCATTGCACAGTATGCCGCGGGAAGCCTGTCAGAAGCTCAGGCGATAAGCGTCATTAGTGCGTCTATTGGAGTAGATCATGACAAAGCACGCTCGATTCTTCTGGGCGATGCTATGCCAGAAGTTGTTAAGTAAGGAGCAACATGGACTCGTATTGGCACAGCCGCCAAACACTCGCTGACGCAGCGATGGAAAAAGACGAACGCGCTCTGTCGCTACGCGTCCATAACGCCTACGAGAGCGAGCTCCGCCGCTTGAACCGCGAGATTGCGGAGTATTATCAGCGCTACGGAGAGAATGGCGTCCTGGAGTATCGCCGTCTCATGGAGACGATGGACTCGAAAGACCGTGAGCTCCTTATTCGCGACTGTGACGAGTTTCTACGCCAGCACCCGGATATGCAGTCCATTGTGGATGTGCGTAAGAGCATCTACCAACTGAACAGGCTCGAAGGCTTGCAGGCGTCTGCGCGCTTGCACCTCTACCAAGCCACAGGAGACATGGTTCAGCGCATAGACAACCACATCATGCGCCAGTCTCTACGCGGTGCAAACACAGCGGCTGAAGCGATGGGATTTGGTCGAGCGTTCTACAGCATGGACTCTGACGCGGTTCGCCGTTTTGTCGATACAGTGTGGACGGGCAACACCTCATACTCTCAGCGCATCTGGGATAACACGGAGACCCTCGCGTCTTACGTGGCGCAGGACATGTCGAAGGCACTCGCGCGCGGTGATTCATACCAGCGAATCGCGAAGGCTCTTGAGAAGCGTTTTGTGGACGTTCCGCAATCGTCACTCATGCGCCTGGTCTACACCGAGGGAACTTACGTCTCACGAATGGCGCAGGTTGAGGAATTGAAGCGTGAAGGCTTTGATTCTTATACCATGCAAGCAGTACACGACGGCAAAGCTTGTGAGCAGTGCCACGGTGTTGAGGGTAAGACGTTCCGTTTCGAGGATATGCAAGTGGGCGTGAACTTCCCGCCGCTCCATCCATATTGCCGCTGTCAGATTGCGCCAGCTGTGGACGATTGGGACGCCTGGCAGCAGAAGCAGGAGGAGCTGGCGAGACAGAAAGCTACGGAAGATGCTCGCGAGAATTGGGAAGGCGTTGGAGCGAAGAAAGCAAGCAAGCGTAAGATTGGCGAGCTCTCAGGTAACCCACTTAATCCAAAGCCAGGTGAAGGAAGTGTTACTTATGAAAAGCCTAGAGATAACCTCGAACCGCATGAAGTAAAAACTGTTGATGATTTGGTGCGGTTTGGCTATAAAGTTGTTGTTTCTGGAGAAGATCCAGATGCCCCGGCGAATATAGATCTTGAGCTTGGTCCAAAAAGACAAAAGTGGGAGATGAAGAATGTCGGAGATGGAAAGCATGCCGTTGAAGACAGAATGCGCGACGGATATCACAAATGGAAAAAACTCGGAATAAATCCGTCAGAGTCTCGCATGGTGATTACATCATATAATGCAACGAAAGACGAGCAGGATATTATTGACGATATCAAGTTTCGTATGAAGAAATATGCAGTTGAAGTCATATATATCTATCGCGATGGAAGTAAGTCGATATTCTTGTCGAGATAAAGAATGCGAGGCCGTGTCCTTCCAATTGGCTGGATGGGCGTACCTCGCTTTATCTGTAATATACCCTATTTTTTAGATATCAGTCAATAAGGTTTTTTAATTTTAGGAGGTGAGAATATGGCGCGAGTAGTGATCTATATGGCCGAGTGGTGCAGTCTTTGCCGCGGGACTATCAAGAGGGTAGTGCCGGCTTTATCTGAAGAAGATATCGAGTACGAGATTATCGACGTGGACTGCTCACCGAGATCCAGGGACGCGAAGAGCATCACTCACCTTCCGACGGTGTGTGTTGTGGATGCAGGGGAGCGCGAGCTCATGCGTTGCCGAGGATGTCCCACGGACGAGGTACTAGAGAAAATCGTTGAACTGTGTATTGAAAGCGACTAGACGGTCGCTTTTTTAATGCGTCGACCAAGCTTTGATGTCGCTAAAAGCTAAGGAGAAAAGGCACGCCGACGCGCCTTGGAGCGCCGGGGATTAGGAGAAAAACAATGGGTGCAGAAACAAACGCAGCAACAACCACAGAGACCACGGAGCCAACACAACAGGCTCAGACTTCTGTAGTGGATGGCGAGGGCGCTAACAAGAACGCGACCACCACACAGACAGAGCCAAACCAGGACGACAACAAGCAGCAGCCAAAGTACACGGACGCTGATGTTGACGAGATTATCTCCAAGCGTCTCGCGAAGTGGGAAAAGCAGCAAGCCGCAAAGGTCGAGGAAGCTGCAAAACTGGCTGAGATGAACGCTCAGCAAAAGGCAGAGTACGAACGTGACAAGGTCCAGAAGGAGCTTGACGAGTACAAGCGTCGTGACACCGTAAACGCAATGGTGGCCGAGTCTCGTCGTCAACTCTCTGAGCAAGGTATCGCAGTCAGCGATGACATTCTCACGCGTTTAGTGGGTGAAACTGCGGAGGAAACAAAGGCGTCCGTTGACGCTTTCTCAACGGCTTTCACGGCGGCTGTAGAAGATGCCGTGAAGAAACAACTCGCGGGCAAAGCTCCTGCGGCGGGTGTGGCCACTAAGACGATGACCAAAGAAGAGATTTTGGCCATCAAGGACCCTATCGTTCGCCAAGCAGCCATCCGCGACAACATCGGATTGTTTAATTAACTAAAGAAAGGTGGCTTATTATGCCAGCAGAAACCGGACTCACTGTAAAGACCGACATCGCTCCTGAGATTTCTATTGATTACGTCAATCGATTCACTCAGGGCATCAAGGAGCTTCAGAAGGCTCTCGGTATTACCAACCTTATCCCAGTACCACAGGGCGGCACCATTAAGACCTACAAGTTCGTAAAGGACGTTAAGAGTGGCGTTGTTGCCGAGGGTGACACCATTCCAGCGTCCAACATCAAGCGCCAGCTTGACCAGACCATCGAGCTTCCGCTTAACAAGTATCGCCGCGTAACCTCCGCCGAGGCTATCCAGCTTCGTGGCCGCGACCGTGCAATCAACGAAGCTGACGCTCAGCTTATCGGCACCATTCAGAACGGCATTCGTAGCGATCTGATTGCAAGTGTGTCCACCACTACAGCTGCAGCAAAGAATGGCAAAACCCTCCAGGCAACTATGGCCAACCTCTGGGCTTCTCTCACCGCTAAGTTCGAGGGCTACGATGGATTTGACACCGATGCAGCTAACCCATTCGTCTTCTTCGTCAATCCTCTTGACGTGGCTGATTACCTCGGCACCGCAACTGTATCCACCCAGAATGCTGCGGGCATTACTTACCTCAAGGACTTCCTTGGCCTGGGTACTGCAATCACCTCTTCCAAGGTTAAGGCCGGCTCTCTCTTTGGTACTGCAGCTATGAACCTTAACCTGGCATATATCCCAGCAAACGGTTCCGACCTTGCTTCCACCTTCGGCCTAACCTCCGACGCTACTGGCTTCGTTGGTATCACTCACAACATCGACACCCATACCGCAACTTGCGACACGCTTGTTATGTCTGGCGTCAAGATCTTCCCAGAGATTACTGACGGCGTTGTTAAGGCTGAGATTAAGGCTGTCTAATCCACGAGTAAGGAGGTGAGCGTATGAGCGTATTAGATCGTGTCAAGACGCGACTCGAAGCGGTCGAGGATAAGCCGAGCGATAAGTGGCTGGAAGAGGTCACGCATACGCTCACAGACCGCATCTGTTTGCGCATTGGTGTATCCACACTACCCACCACAGCCGAGTCTCTTATGGTCGATGCGACCATCAAGGCGGTGAACCGTCGATTCGACGAAGGTATCACGCAGGAGGCGGAGGGACAGGGCGGAACCTTGTCCCTTCAGTTTGTGGATGATTTGCTCGCGGAATACGCCGCGGAGCTTTCCGCTTTGGCCGAGATTGCTAGGGCGGATACTACCTCCGCTCTGCGGTTCCCAAAGGTGAGATTCGTATGAAGTGGCGGATGTGCGAGTTGATTGAACTCGCGGACACCGACGCGCGCGACAAACTAGGAAACCGCGTGCTCTCGCGCCGGGTGCTTACAACCACCCGGGCGAGGGTATGCCCTGCGTCCCTTGTTGAGACGCAAAACGAAGGCAACGACTACGTGGCGTGTGATTTGACGCTTATCACGACAGTTCCCGCCGAGCTTGCCCTTCGCGCGTCTCTTGTTCGCTTTCCCGTGATTGACGCTGGCGACGTCTTCGAGGTTATCCATGTGAGTGACTTCGGACGTCGTCGTGTTCTGTCACTGAAGAAGCTAAAGGGTGATGCGTATGCCTAGTGTTCGCCTGGAGTTTGACGATGGCGGACTTGGCGACGCACTGAAAGAGCTTGCAAACATTAAGCCTGAAGTTGTTATGAAGCGCACCGTGAATGAGATAGCCGAAGACCTACGCGCAACCACACCAAGAGACACAGGCGAGTTGATTGGATCCATTCGCCAGAGCGTCAAAGGTGGCGAAGGAGAGATTGGCTATACAGGCGAGTACGCTCCGCATGTTGAGTATGGCCATAGGCAAAATGTTGGTCAGTACGTTCCGAAGCTTGGGAAGCGTCTCAAAGCGCCATTCGTGGAAGGCCAGCACTTCTTCGCTACGGAAATCAAGGCGGCGCGCGCTGTTCTGAAGAAGCGGTGCGGTGAGTATCTAAGGAGTAAGGGCTTATGAGGCAAGCACTAAGGCGACTCCCGCTCGACGACTTTGTCGCGGCGGTTGTGGCACGTGTCAAAGAAGGCACGGGCGTTAAATGTGTGACCGACGCGAATAAAGAACCCTCTCCTCTTTATTCTGTCGGCGCACTTTCGGTTCGTCCGGACAAAACAAAAACAATGTGGCTAGATGTTTACACCATCGAGCTTCACGCAATCTCTAAGCCGTCTAAGACGCGCGAGGAGATATTCAAGATGGTGACGGCTCTAGAAGAAGCCATGAGCCAGCCAATTAGTCTGAATTGTCCGTTCCAGGTTATCCGTCAAACAGATAATGGTCTAAACACAATTAAGAGAGACGAGACAGGCGAGTGGCACGCGGTCGTGCCGTTCGAGGTGGTCGTCTCCTATGGTCTGATTATTAAGTAGAAAGGGGCATTACTATGCCAGAGCCAACTGCATTCGATAGTGGCGCATATTGTGACGTTTCCGCCGGTGGCGTGAACGCTGTAAACGGCGCAGAGGTCTTGCTTGGCGTATTCAGCGCGGACGGTTCTAAGCTTCTCGCAATCGCTGGCGAGAAGTCTCACAAGGTATCGCTCTCCGCTGATACTACGAGCGTCTCCACAAAGTCTTCTCGCGGTGCTTGGAAGGTTAACCGCGCATCCACCCGTTCCTTCGAGGTTTCCGTTGATACGGTGGCTGTCAAGGACGCTGAGAGCGATAAATTGTTCCGCCAGGCACTTGCCGACGGCACTATTCTGTGCGTCAAGGAGTTCCTGGACAATACAGATTTCACGCCAATCGGTGGTGGCGCTGTCATCGTTACCAAGTACGAGGCTGACTCGCCAACCGACGACGTACGCACCGCGTCTGTGTCTCTCACAGGTACAGGCAAGTGGACGTGGTTCGACATTGACGCAGCCGCCAAGGCTAAAGCAATTACCAAGCCAACAGGACGATAAGCGTCCACAAACACAACTCACGGGGTAGCTTCGGCTGCCCCTTTTTTATTAGTTAAGGAGTAAGAAATGGCAGATTTTACCTTCGAGGTTGACGGTACTACATACGAACTTCTCTACGCGGAGAAGCGTGTTGAGATGGCTGAAAGTGCGATGGGTAACAAGAGCATTATTTCCATATTCACCGCTCAGCCAACTCTGCGCGAGACTAAGACCCTCTTTGCGTACGGCATCCGTGAGAGTGGTCAGAGTGCATGGGTTAACCCAACACAGGCCATCGAGCTTGCTGGAAAGTACCTGCAGGAGCACGGTTACGCCCAGACGCTTGAAGCCGTAAGCGACTCACTCATGAAGGACTGCGGTTTTTTATTCCAGTAGATCTGTTGAGTCCGCGCTGGGTCAGGCCATCCACAACAACACAACAAGCCAACAACCAACCACAAGAAGCGACACAGAAGCCTCTGACGGGCTACGAGCGCGACAAATTATGGGCGTGGGCGGCTGTTCGTTTTGGATGGACGCCGGACGAGTTTGACAGACTCACAGCGGCTCAGATTGCCCTTCTTCAAGTGGCTGAGCATGACCGCGTCGCGTCTGACCAAATGCTTCTCAATGAAGCAATAGCTAACGCGCTTACCAATGGTTACAAGAAGAAGAGCGAAGAGCCTGAGCTTCTGTGGGTTGAAGCAAACAAGCCGGACAAAAAGACCATGAGCGCACAAGAAGCGCACGACAAAATGGCTGCGCTTGAGAAGGCTCTATCGAATCAACAGAAATAAACATGAGAGGAGGTATATATGGCAAGTGACTATACACTCTCCGCGAAATTAACCGTTAATGCCGACGGCTTCATTGATGGCGTAAACAAGGCGCAGTCTTCACTCAGTCAGATCCAGAACAAGGCGCAGGAAGTATCGCGCTCTATGGATCACAGCGTGGGCGACGCGTCTGGCAGCGTGCAGTCATCGTTTGCAGAGCTTAGGTCGCGGGCTCAAAATATCTTCAGCGGCATCGCGACAAGCGCGAGAAACGGACTGACCAACGCATGGAACGCCGTGCGTACCAACACACAGCAAATCACGAGTTCGCTTATTGGCGTAGGCCAGGCGGGAATTGCTGCGGTTGCTGGTATGGCCATCCAGGGCGGTATCGACCGTGCGCTGAATATCGACAACGCACGAAAGAAGCTCGCTGGCTTTGGCCATGACGCCCAGGACATTGAGTCCATCATGGACTCGGCCACTCAATCAGTCCGTGGCACCGCGTTTGGCCTAGGCGATGCAGCAACAGCCGCAGCAACGCTTTCTGCAGCTGGCATTAAGTCCGGCGAGGATATGACCAACACGCTGAAGTCCGTCGCGAATGTCGCGGCGGCATCTGGTCGAGCGTTCAACGATATCGGCGTCATCTTTTCGTCTGTCGCATCGCGTGGCAAGCTGATGGGCGACGACATGCTGCAGCTTTCAAGCTCTGGCGTGCCGGTGCTTCAACTCCTTGGAACATACCTTGGCAAGACTTCTGCAGAAGTCTCCGAGATGGTCTCCAAGGGTCAGATTGACTTCCATACATTCTCGGAAGCCATGCGCATCGGTCTAGGCGAAGCGGCTCTGTCGTCTGGTAACACACTGGCTGGCTCATTCGCTAACGTTCGAGCCGCTCTGTCGCGTCTGACCGCTCCAATCTTCACACAAGCCATTCAAGTGTTGGTTGATGCGTTCAAGCAAGCGGCACCGGCTATCGACGCCATGGGCAAGCAACTCGGAAACATTCCGACGTTCGTGGCGCCTATCGCGGCGGCGTTTGGTGCTATGGCTCTCAGTGGCCTTGCTCCGGTTATCGCCAACATCCCGGTGCTTAGTGCTTTGCTTGGCCCCTTGTCCGGCTTGCTTAGCGCACTAGGCGGCCCCGTTGGAATTGCCATCGCCGCATTTGCAGGATTAGTTGCGGTGTCTCCACCACTACAAGAAGCGCTTGGCAATCTTATGGGCGCACTTGGTGAGCTTGGCAACGCGCTAGGGCCAATCTTCGGTGCTGCAATAGACGCCATCGTTCCGGTACTAAACTCAATCGTTGATGTGTTGGGTGGAGCGTTCGCGGCCGTCATCAATGGCGCAGCGGATCTAATCAAGCTACTGGCGGACGCAATCACCAACCTATCCACTGGCGGAGGATTTGACGCGTGGCTTCAGTCTATGCAGCCGGTGGCCGACTTCGTTATGAGTATCCTACAGCCTGCACTTGACGGACTAAGCACAGGCGCGGGTCTTATCGTTGAAGCGTTCAGCGGATTCGGCGAAGCTGTCGGCGGAGCTTTTGAGACTCTATCGCCATTCATTGAACAGGCAAGAGACGCCATTTCCCAGTTTGCTGCAGCTATCCAGCCACTGATTGATGTGTACTTACAGAACCTGGGTGTTTACCTACAAACAGTTGCAACGATTGTCTCGACGGTATTTGGTACAGCTTTCCAGGTTGCAGGTGCAATCGTCCAGGTGGTCATGGGTACTATTTCCGGCACCATTCAGACCACGGTCGGCGTGATTCAGACGGTTATCGGCGTGTTTGTTGGTATCTTTACAGGTAACTGGCAGATGGCTGCAAATGGCGCGCAGACAGTGTTCCAGGGCATGAGTACAACCGTCACGAGCATTGCTAACGGTCTCTCGTCTGCTTTATCCGCAATCGTTAACGGAATCTCGGGCATCTTCTCCAGTGTATTTAACGGTATCTCGACCATTGTCGGCAATACCTTCCATGGCATAGCAGACACTATTGGCAACATCATGGGCGACGCCAAGAACACGGTATCTAATGGCCTAAACGCCATTAGTGGTTTCTTCCGTGGACTACATCTTGAGCTTCCTAAAATTAAGCTTCCGCACTTCTCTATATCAGGAAGTTTCTCGCTTAATCCTCCATCAATCCCACACATTGGCATTGAGTGGTACGCCAATGGTGGTGTTTTGATGAATCCGACTATTTTCGGAATGAATGGTAACAAAGCCATGGCTGGCGGAGAAGCGGGTCCAGAAGCGGTTGCGCCAGTTAGCATACTCACAGGCTACATCAGCGACGCTGTGAACAACTCTAAGAGTGACGATGAGCTGATTAGCGAGATTGCTGGACTGCGTGAAGATGTGCGCAATATGCGCGTTGTAATGGATGGCCAGACGGTCGGTTCAATCGTCTCGCCCTATGTAGACTCGAATCTTGGTGAATTTAAGGTGGTGGCAAACAGATGACGGAACTAACAGACACGTACGAGGTTGTGGTTGATGGAGTGCCTCTCTGCGCTACCTACCGCCTAGCGGTCACGAACTACACAGACAAGCCGCCAGCCACCAGAACGTCTACGGTGTCTATCCCTGGGCGCGATGGCGTGCTGGACTTGTCTGAGTGGCTGACAGGTGCTCCGGTGTTCGACAAGCGAACAATCGCCATCACGCTCTCACCGCTCGACACGCACGACTGGGCAAGCGTTGAAACAACACTAACCGCCCTGCGTAACATGCTTCACGGTAGGCGCCTAGAGTTCACCCTGTCTTGGGACGAGGGTTATACGTACACGGGACGCTTCGAGGTCACCTCCCAGACGCTCTACGACGAGACGGCGGCCATCAAGCTAACAATTACTGCAGATCCGTACAAGTCGCGCGGTGTTATGCACTACGAGCTTGACGGTGAACTTGGCAAGACTTACATCATCGACGGTCCTGCTCATGCAGTGGTTCCTGCCATCACATGCCAAACGCGCGCCCTGGTTAACATCAACGGGCGAACCGTTGACCTTCAGCCGGGTGTGTGGATAAACCGCGACCTGGAGCTGCACAACGGAAAAAACCGCGTAACCGTAAACACCACTCCAGACTACGGAACGGCAATCTGGAGCGATTATGCGGGGCTCACATGGGAGCAGCTCGACGGCACAAGCCTGGCATACGTCGGCCGCGCTGGAAAGAACAGGCTCAAGGGTCTGAAGTGGTCCAGCCTTGCCGGCAAGAAGTGGCAGGATATGCGCGGAACGTGGCGCGAACATGCGTACGTTGATGACGCAGAGACGCACAACAACACAACAGTTACGCTCGACTTCGAGTGGAAGGACATTTAATGAGCACAAAGACTCCAAGGCTGGGTCTCACGAAGCCTGACGTCACAGACGAGACTGTTCAGACTATTAAGGACCTCGCCAAGAACTTCGACCTCCTGGACGCTATGTATCCAGTGGGAATTATTATTCAGCTAACTAAACCAACAGATCCCTCTACGTTTCTGGGTGGCACATGGCAGCAACTAAATGGTGTATTCCTGTTAGGACAGTCGCAGAAGTTCCCCGCAGGCTCTACGGGCGGCGAGGATACTCATACATTGACTGTTAACGAGATGCCAAACCACAGTCATGACACTTCGATGCTTTACGGCCATACCTGGGGCAGCGGTAACCAGTGGACGGCATACTCCAGCGGTGATGTTACAAACTACCGCTTTAAGGTTGACCCAGTCGGCGGCGGTCAGCCACACAACAATATGCCGCCATATCGCGCCGTGTATATGTGGGAGAGGGTGGCATAAATGTATGTGCTGACTTATGCGGGAAACGTCATTCATGATCCGCGTGAGGAAGGCGTGCAGATTTCAGCCGGTAAGCTTGTAGAAGAGTCGGAGCAATCTCCGACTCTTTCTTTTACCGTGCAGCCAACACACCCGCTCTGGCGCGCGTTCAACCGTGAATCGGTTATGAACACCGAGCGCGAGATTGAGCTCACGGAATATGAGACACAGAAGATTCTCTTCCGTGGTCGAATCCGTAAAGTGTCGATGTCCATGAACGGATCTATTGATGTCATCTGCGAGGGCACTATGGCGTACCTCAACGACACCACGGTTCGTCCATATAAGACATATGACACTGACGAGATTGACTGCGAGATTAACGCCCCCGCTAAAGCTGGCGAGCTGTTCGAGTGGTTCATCGAGCAACATAACTCGCGCGTGTCTAACCGATGCGAGAAGTTCAAGGTAGGCATTAACGCCGGCATTAACTTCGGCGCGCTTCAGCGTGGTACCGGCACACGTCCGACCACATTGAAGGAGATGCGCGAGAAGCTCACGAAGCTCTGTGGTGGGTATTTCCGTGTTCGCTATGTGGGCGAGGATAACTACCTCGACTGGCTGAATGCGGACGGTTCAAGCGAGGCCGCTCAGTCTGTAGAGCTTGGTCAGAACCTTCTTAGCTTGAACACCGGCGCGGATGGTAAAGACATCTACACGGCCATCGTGCCTGTAGGAAAGACCGGCGAAGGCGAAGACGAGAAGGACGTAACCATCGACGATGAACACGCTTACGTTGGTGGTGGCTACGACATTGTTGGCGACGCGGTTGTTGATACTGCTATGGCTGAGCGTTACGGCGTCATCGAAAAGCTGATGGAGTATGACCATCTGAACCAGCCACAAGCACTCGCGGACAAAGCAGTGGTTGACCTCGCCGCGGGCAAGCTTTCCGATTCCATTACGGTAAGCGCTACGGACTTGCACTACGCGGACCCGTCCGTCCAACAGATTGATTACTTACAGCGCGTCCAGGTTACAAGCGAGCCACACGGCATTGATCGCATGATGCTCTGTGTTGGTCGAACAATTAACCTCGTGGACCCAAAGGCCACAAAGTACAGCTTCGGCGCAATCGAAGGCACGCTGACCAAGAGTGGAACAACGTCCCAGGAACGCACGCAAGAAGCCACAGACAAGCGTCTGACCGCCCTCGCATCGACCACACGCAAGACCGTAGAAGACACCCACAAGACCACGGTTAAGGTCCAAGCAGTCGAGGAAAAGGCAGCAGCGGTTGAGAAGAAGGCGGACGCAGCCACAGAGAAGATTGCCGACGTAGCAACCACAGCAACACAGGCTGCGGAGAAGGTCGATACTGTTGCGGCTAAAGCGGAGAAGGCAGCGGAGGAAGTGAGTCATGTAGCCACAGACGCTAAGG
Source organism: uncultured Atopobium sp. (assembly GCA_902373375.1). Classification (GTDB taxonomy): domain Bacteria; phylum Actinomycetota; class Coriobacteriia; order Coriobacteriales; family Atopobiaceae; genus Lancefieldella. The sequence continues at coordinate 18,966 of CABKMA010000001.1, read as the reverse complement.
AGGCTAATACGACAGCAAAGGAGGCGAAAACTATGGCCACAAAGGCGCAAAGCGACGCTAGTGAAGCCAAGAGCACGGTTGCGAATTTGACCAACACATTCTCATACGATGCAGACGGCGCACATGTTGGTGATAAAGCGGGCATGCATACCACAATTGATGCTCAAGGTATGCATATCGTTGACAATGGCAAGGAGTTATCGTTCGTTGGAAAAAATCTTATTAAGCTTGGCAAGGGGGGAAAAGATACAAACATCAATATGATTGACGGTGCTCTAAATATTAGAGCTATGGCGGATAAATCTGATCAAGATAACTTTACTCGCGCCGTTCTATCTGCCAAAGAAATTGAGCTACAAGGAAATGCGGCTTCATCCATAAGCGCCCCGGTTATTGAATTTAATACAACCTTAAAAACAGATGGTTTAAGCCTGGCATTTCACGGCTCAGAGTTGACCGTTAGTAAATATGTCAAGTCAAAGTCAGAGAAATCTACAACGATAAGCATTGATAAGTTTATCGATATATTGAATAACGGCGGCGGTGGTACGGCCGAAGACACAGGGAAACAAACGCTTTATTACGACAAAGGCTCAAATTATGAAGACTGGTGCTTCTTTAGAGCGTATAACGGCGTGAGCTATCTATGGTTCGACATCCACGGTGTTTCATCTAATGGCTGGTATGTTCCTAAAGTACCAGATAGAAAGTACAGACCATTAGAAGAAGATTTATATTTCCCTGCTTTGTCATATCCTTCTGGCAGTAGTGCATCTGGTTGGATAACTTCGCAATCATCAAGCATGGATGCTTTATGGTTCGCCAATTACGGTGGTGGTCGTATTGTAGGCTCAGTCTCCTGGCCATACGCAAAGGAGGCGAAACGATGAACCCACTAACATTTGAGCAAATAATCGCTATTGTCTCGTTCCTTGGCATGATGGTTTCCCTTATCAATGGCGCACGTGCTATGACGCGTGCAAGCAATGAAGACGCCATGCGCCTTGTACGCATTGAAGAGGGAATTAAGCAGCTCAAGGGAGACGCTGAAGACAACCAGAAAGCATTTGCTGCTTACATGGCTCGCACAGATGAAGTTATTTCAAGCGTCAAAGATACGATCGCTCAACACGATACACGTCTAGCTGTGGTTGAGGATGTGACCCGCACACAGGCGGGGAGGCTCGAGCGTCTGGAAAAGGCGCATACCCACTAAGTAATTATTGGAAATTAAAAATCGTTTAAGGAGAATCAACATGATTAACTGGAAAGTACGTTTACACAATCCCGCATGGTGGCTGGGTATGGCTGGAATTGTCATGAGTCCAATCTTGGCTTATCTCGGATTGGCTTATTCTGACCTTACGACTTGGGGCAGCCTTGCTGATGTGTTTATTAAGTTTGTCGGTAACCCGTATTTGATTGGTACAGTCGTGGTTGCCGTTTTGGGTGCAATCGGCGTGACTGTTGACCCAACTACCAAGGGCATTGGTGACTCTGCACGTGCAATGACTTACGAAAAACCAAGCACAAGCCCTTTAGACACCGAGGAGAAATAACAATGGCTGATTTTTCAGGTCAGATCACCGCCGATGCGTATATTCCAACGTCGGCATATTCAGCTGGGCGAGACGGTCATTCCGTGCAGTATATCGTGGTACACCATGAAGCTGCCGTAGGCTTGGATGGTGCAGCCATTACTGCCATGTGGGATAGAATGCAGGCACAATCTGCGCACTATTCTGTGGATGGTACGGGCACCATCACCCAGCACGTATTGGAGAGCAACACCGCATGGGCGTGTGGTCGTTGGGTTGCTAATTGCGAGAGTATCTCCATTGAGCACGCGAATAACTCCACATCGCCCTGGACAGTTTCCGAAGCTACCCTAGAGAGTGGCGCACATCTTGTTGCTGCGTTGCTCATTAAGTACGGACTCGGATACCCTCGTTGGGGCGGTAACGTGCGTCCACACAAACAAATCGTGGCGACTGCTTGTCCTGGCGAGCTTGCCGGCTCACAGAGTACTCACTATATGGAGCGTGTGTGTTACTGGTATGAAGTCATGACGGGCAAACGATCAACTTCCGAGATTGGCTGGCATACCGACGGCAAGGGTTCTTGGTGGTACCAGACGGGCGAGAGTGCAAGTGAGTATGCTGTAGGCTGGTATAAGGTCGGCGATAAGTGGTATTACTTCAACGAGAAAGGTTGGATGTTAACCGGCTGGGTACACGCTTCCTGGGAAGGCAGCGAGAAGCTTTGGTGGTACTTCAATGAAGACGGTTCGCTTTTTTCCGATGACTGGTTGAAGTATAACAACAACTGGTATTTGATCGCGTCTGATGGTCACATGGCTACCGGCTGGGTGGAAGATAAAGATAGAGATAAGTGGTACTATCTTGATGAAACCGGGCGCATGATTACCGGCTGGTTGAAGCTAGACAATGACTGGTTCTACCTACGCTCTGACGGCTCACGAGTCGAAGATTGCTTGTATGAAGTCGGAGCAGATAATATCTGCGCGTTCGATAAGGACGGTAAGCTTCTCACAGGCGACATTACCGTAACCACTAACGATGACGGATACATCGCTGGAATTAAGTAACACACAACCCCTCTCACTTCGGTGGGAGGGGTATTTTTGTGTCCCAAGCGCGTCCCAAATAGCATTTTTACGCGTATCTTCTGAACCTTATCACCAACAAAACTGCACTTAATACGCATATAAACAATACAGAAATTAAACTGCTAAAATAGCTGCATGGATACTTTATTTTCTGGCATGGAACGTGCCGCCAAAAAAGCTAATGCGCCACTTGCAGCTCGCATGCGCCCTACCACGCTTGATGGATACGTGGGTCAGGAGGATGCGGTTGGTCCTGGCTCTTGGCTGCGTAAAGCCATTGAACATGACACACTTTCATCTGTTTTGCTATACGGTCCAGCGGGTACCGGAAAGACCACGCTTGCGCGTATCATCGCTCATACAACGCATGCAGAATTTGTAGAAGTATCTGCAATTACGGGAACTGTTAAAGATCTTCGTAGAGAGATTGAAGCAGCAGAATCAAGGCTTTTAACAGCAGGTAGAAGAACTATTCTGTTTATTGATGAGATTCATCGCTTTACGCGCTCTCAGCAAGACGCTCTGCTTCACGCGGTAGAAGACAGAATCGTTGTACTTATTGGAGCTACTACAGAAAACCCTTACTTTGAGGTTAACAGCGCTCTAATTTCTCGCTCTCGTGTAGTAGAGCTGCATGCATTGTCAGATGAGGCAATCGATGAGCTCATTCAGCGAGCACTTGAGTCAGAGGATGGCCTAGCTGGCGCATTTGTCCTGGAAGAAGATGCTCGCAAAGAAATTGTGACGCTTGCAGGCGGAGATGGCCGCGCAGCTCTAACCTCGCTTGAGCTTGCTTCTCAGATGGTTGATGTTCCAGAATCAGCTAATAGTAAGGCGTCTGAGCCGTTTGCTATTACCAAGCAAAACGTTCTTGAGGCAAATCCTCGTCGAGGACTTCCCTACGATAAAGCGGGAGATATGCACTATGACATTATCTCCGCGTTTATTAAGTCAATGCGTGGCTCAGACCCAGATGCAGCGCTGTATTGGCTTGCGCGTATGATTGATGCAGGTGAAGACCCTAAATTTATTGCGCGTCGTATTATGATTTTGGCCTCAGAAGATATTGGCAACGCAGATCCACAGGCGCTACTCGTTGCACATGCAGCATTTAGGTCAGCCGAGGTCATTGGATATCCGGAGTGCAGAATTAATCTTGCACAAGCAGTTATTTATATGGCGCTTGCTCCAAAATCTAATGCTGCAGAAGCGGGTATTGATGCTGCTCTTCATGAGGTCAGAACAGGTCCAAGGCGAGAAGTTCCAAGTTACTTAAGGGATCGTACACGCCCTGGTTCTGAGGAGTATGGCAACTACCTCTATCCTCACAATTACCCTGGGGGATGGATTGAACAGCGCTATCTTCCAGAAGGACTTGAACGTGGTGCGTTCTTCTCGCCATCTCCAAGAGGTTGGGAAGCGTGGAGAATTGCAGCTACAGAGCGTGATCGTCATGAGGAAATCTAGGATTTTGAATTACCTAAGTGGGAGCATTAAGAAAGCGTTCCTCGGGTAAAATAAAAAGAACTGTAACCGTTAGCTTTGAGGGATGGCATAGATGAATTACCTACAGATTGCCCTTGTAGTCTTAGCCGTAGCTGGCGTTTGGGCCATTGTCGAGGTTGCCCTGACATTAAGAACAACAAGAAAGTCAATTACTGAGATTACACTCTCAGCTAACAATACTATTGAGCAGATTCAACCTGTTATTTCAAAGATTGACGGCATGGTTGATGAGCTTGACCCAACCATTAAGCAGCTACCTGCACTTATGCAGAAGGTTGATGAAGCTACAGAGAACGCTAATACCTCTCTTGAGAGCCTCAACGTAGTTCTTGGTGATGTGGCAACTGTTTCTGGTGCTGCGTCTGCAGTTACCGCTACTGTCAGCAAAGCTGCAACTGATGCCATGACAGGCGTTGTTGAGTCTGTTTCAAAGCTGGGAACTGGTTTGGGTGGATCTTTGAATCCTTCTAAGCTTGCTGAGGCAGCTCAGGCTCGCTTGAGTGGTGCTACTGCAACGGCGCAGCAGAGTGCACAACGTGCCCAAGAGTATCTTGAGGAACTTCCTTTGCTCTCACATGACAAGGAAAAGCATTCTAAGTCAGCCCATTCTGAGCAGTTTTATATCGAGTATGGTTCTGAGTCTTCTCAGAATACTGAGGAGTAAGCCATTATGGAACAAAAAATTGTTGAACTTTCCGCTCCAGCAGACCCAACGTTTGCTCGTTCAGTCAGAATGATGGCTGCTAACCTTGCTGTTTTGTGCAAGATGAATGTTGATGAGCTTGAAGATGTCAAAATGGCCGCAGAAGAAGGTTTTGTCTTTGCTTGTGGCACTCAGAAAGACTCTGTAGATATTACGTTTACCCTCGAAGACAATACTATGGCTATTGATTTTGACTTGGGTGATGAGGATCCAGTTGAGTCCGAGGCAGATAATTCTCAGCCACTAGAGCTTGTAGAGTTACTACTCTCCGCTATTTGTGATGAGTTTGCGCTTAGCGATGACGGCTATACGTTACATCTGGTAAAGATTTCTGGCGGTGCACATGCCTAAATCTGAAGCTAACGAGGCAGTACAGGCATCTGCAGAAGAGCAGAAAGCCGCAAGAAGAGCTGCTCGTCGTGCTTCTAAAGGTACCCCAGCATGGGATAAAGATAGAACACGCCAGCTTTTTGCCCAATATAAAGAAACAAAAGATTCTGAGGTAAGAGATCAGCTTATTGTGAGTCACTTAAACCTCGTTCGTTTTTTGGCCTCTAAGTTTAAAAATCGTGGAGAACCTCTTGATGATTTGATTCAGGTGGGAACCATTGGACTTATCAAAGCAATTGATAGGTTTGAGCCTGATCGTGGTCTTGAATTCACAACGTATGCAACACCTACCATCATGGGAGAAATTAAACGTCACTTCCGTGATAAGGGCTGGTCAGTACGAGTTCCACGTCGTTTGCAGGAGCTTTCATCCAAGATTAATCAGGTTACTGATGATTTGACTAAAGAACTTCAAAGAAGTCCTTCAATTGAAGAGATAGCTCAGCGTCTTGGCACCAATGTTGAAGAGGTTCTTGAAGCTATGGAGTCCTCAAGTGCTTACAGTTCTGTTCCTCTTGAGGGAGGCGGCTCAGGTGCTGACGGAGACGAAGCACCGTCTATCATTGATCAGTATGTAACTGAAGATGAAGACCTTGCTGGTTCAGATGATCGCATTGTTCTTGAAGAGGCCATCAGAGACTTTTCTCCACGAGAGCAAGAGATTATTCGTATGCGTTTTGTTGAGGGTCTGACTCAGGTAGAGATTGCAGAGAAACTCAATATCTCTCAGGTACAGGTTTCAAGATTGCTTCGTCGCACTTTAAAACGCATTCAAGAAAAGATTGACCCAGAAAGTGTGAATCGTTAATGGATCAAAATCATCAAAACTTTTCCGATTCGGTTTTGAGATGGAAGCAACGCGGTTTGATGGTGTGGACAGCTATTGGTGTAGCTATGCTGTTTGCGCTCGCGCTTCATGTTCTTGGCATTCTGGGACAAGCTGTGGAGTTGTTTGCTATTGGCGCTATTTTTGCGTTTGTTTGTAGTCCCATTACCAACTGGATTGAAGACAGGGGAGTACCGCGTGGCATTTCTGCTTTAATTGCGCTTGTACTTACACTCATTGTGCTTGTGGGATTTTTTATTTTGATTGCTCAGCCATTAGTAACTGAACTTACTACGCTGTTAAGAAATGCCCCTCTGTACGCAAGTCAAATAGGAGCAATGGCTCGAGAGTTTTGGCAGAACTTTGACTCTCAGAGTAACCCAGCGGTAAGACAGACTGTAGAACTTGTGATTGAGCGCGCATCCAGTATTGGTATATCAGTTGCCTCTGGAATTTTAAGCTGGCTTTCAACATCTGCTCTAGGTAACATTTCATCTATGGCAAATCAGCTCATGGTCTTTTTCTTAGGTCTGGTGCTTGCGTATTGGCTTGCTAAAGATTATCCCGTTATTGTTCGTGAACTTGCTATTATCGCAGGCCCTCAAAAAGAGAATGAGTTCAGACTTATTCTTGCTATTTTAAGTAGGTCTACCAGTGGATATATGCGTGGCACCATCATTACCTCTGCGGTGAATGGTATTTTTGTGTACTTTGGCTGTTTGATTTTAGGTAATCCGTATGCCGCTCTTATTGGTATGGTTACAGGAATCTTCCACATTATTCCTGTAGTCGGACCGGTTTTCTCGGCTGGTATTGCTTTTATTTTAAGCATTTTGGTAGATCCCGTTATGACCGTGTGGACCATTGTTATTTTGGTAGTTGCACAAAACGTTGTTGATAATGTACTTTCACCTTTGGTTATGGCAACTAGTGTCAAAGTTCACCCAGGCCTTTCGCTCATTGGCATTGTTATTGGCAGTGCCCTTGGTGGAGTAGTTGGAACCATCCTCGCAATTCCAATGACTGCAGCGCTGAGGGGCATATTTGTATACTTTTTTGAGAAGTATTCGGGTAGACAGATTGTCTCGCCTAAGGGTGCGCTTTTTAACTCTACGCAGTATGTGGATGAGACAGGCGCTCTTCTGCCAGAATATGATGCCTTAGATGATCCAAAGTTCTTTGAAGACTCTCGTCTTGTTGATCAAGATACTACAGCTCATGTGCGTAGAAAGTCTTCAATTCCCGCACCAAAGATTCTTGGTCATGATTTTTCTCAGTTACTTTTTAGGAATACTCAAGAAGTTACTAAGAAACCAGATAAACCATCGTCAGATGCGGTAGACTCAGACAGTGCAAAAGAGTAGTTATTTGAATACGGAGAAGTACTTTATGGCTGACTATAAAACAATGACAACAGCAGAGATTCGTGAGGACTTCCTAAGCTTCTTTGAGAGCAAGGGTTGCAAGCGTTATCCTTCCTCGTCTCTAGTGCCTTCAGACCCTTCGCTGCTTCTTGCCAACGCCGGCATGAACCAGTTCAAGGAGTATTACCAGGGCATCAAGACCATGAAGGAGATTGGCGCTACCTCCTGCCAGAAGTGCCTGCGTACTAACGATATTGACAACATTGGTGACTCCCGCCATCTCTCATTTTTTGAGATGCTGGGTAACTTCTCCTTTGGTGGTTACACCAAGCGCGATGCGTGCACCTGGGCAATGGAGTTCATTTCTTCTCCAGAGCACCTTGGCCTGCCTCTTGATCGTCTGTACTTTACTGTCTTTACTGACGATGATGAGGCAATTGAAATCTGGAAGTCTCTTGGCGTAGCAGAAGATCACATTACCCGTCTGGGCGAGGAGGACAACTTCTGGGCGGCAGGTCCAACTGGTCCTTGTGGTCCTTGCTCTGAGATTTACTTTGACCAGGGTCCTGAGTTTGAGGGAGAAGCTCCTGGAGATGATGGTGACCGTTACCTTGAGTTCTGGAACCTCGTCTTTACTCAGTTTGACCGTCAGGAAGATGGCTCTTTACCTGAGCTTCCTCACCGTAACATCGATACTGGCATGGGCCTTGAGCGCATTGCAGCTATCATGCAGCATGAGGGCACTAACTATGAGGGTGACATCATGCGTACCCTCATCTCTTTGGGCGAGAAACTCTCTGGCAAGAAGTATCATTCAACTGACGAGATTGACCGCAGCCTGCGTATTCTTGCAGACCACTCTCGTGCAGTTACCTTTATGATTGGTGACGGAATTCTTCCTGGTAATGAGGGTAGAAGCTACATCCTTCGCCGTCTGCTTCGTCGCGCTGTCTATCACGGTCGCTTGTTGGGCATCCAGGGCACCTTCATGGCAGAGTATGCTCACGAGGTTGCTGTTCTGCTTGGTGCAGAGTATCCAGAGCTTGTCGAGAAGAGCGCTCTTATTGACGGCATTCTAACAGCAGAAGAGGAGCGCTTTGGCGCTACGCTCGATGCAGGCGAGTCCAAGCTTACTGCTGAGCTTGAGCAGCTTGAGGACGGCGCACAACTTTCTGGTGAGGTTGCATTCCTTCTGCATGATACCTACGGATTCCCTATTGATCTTACTCGTGAGATTGCTGCAAATGCAGGTCACGTTGTTGATATGGACGCGTTTGATGCTGCAATGACTGAGCAGCGCGATCGCGCTCGTAAGTCTGCTAACCGTGATGCCTGGGGCAATGCTCAGAGCATCTGGGTTGCACTTTCTGACCGCCTTGACGAGACCGTCTTTGATGGTTATGACAACAACGAGCTCTCTGGCGTTCGTGTTGTTGCTCTTGTTCAGAACGGACAAGAAGTTGAGTCCGCTTCTGCTGGCTCTGAGGTTGAGGTTGTACTTGACCGTACACCTTTCTACGCAGAGATGGGTGGCCAGGTAGGAGACACCGGCAAGCTCATAGCTCCTGGCCTTTACGTTCACGTCACTGATACAAAGCACCGTGACGGTGGCCTTGAGTCCCACGTTGGCGTGGTAGAGGAAGGTACGCTCTCTGTTGGTGATTCTGTCACGGCCACTATTGATGCTGGCCGTCGTGAGCTTATTCGCCGCAACCACACGGCAACTCACCTGCTTGACGCAGCCCTCAAAAAGGTTTTGGGTGACCACGTTAATCAGGCTGGTTCTCTTGTTGCTCCAGATCGTATGCGCTTTGACTTTACGCACTTTGAGGCTCTTACCAAAGATGAGCTTGATCGCATTGAGGGCATGGTAAATGCAGAGATTTTTGCGGCTAAGCCTGTCGTCACACAGATTATGAGCATTGAAGACGCAAAGGCTGCTGGTGCTGTTGCACTCTTTGGCGAGAAGTACGGTGATGTCGTACGCGTTGTCTCTGCTGGTGCAGAAGACACTCCATTCTCCCGCGAGCTTTGCGGTGGTACTCACGCACGCAATACTGCAGACCTTGGCCTTTTCAAGATTATCTCTGAGAGCTCCGTTGGCTCTAACTCAAGGCGTATTGAGGCTGTAACTTCTATGGGCGCTATTGAGTATGTTGATGAGCGTTTGGCTCAGCTTGACGAGGTTGCTTCAGCCCTGAAGGTTCGTCCTTCTGCTGTTGCAGACCGTGTTGAGCAACTGCAGCAAGATCTTCGCGCGGCAAATCACAAACTTGAAGCTGCTCTTACGGGTGCAGGTAGCAACCAGGTGGCAGAAGCACTTAAGTCTGCCGTTCAGCTTAATGGCTATAGCTGTGTAATTGCAAAGCTTGAGGGTCTTTCTGGCAAAGAGCTTCGCTCTGCTTGGGATGGCATCCGAGATGCATCTGATGGCCAGCCTGTCGCTTGCGTCATCGCATCCGCAACAGCTGACGGTAAGGTTTCCCTGCTTGCAGGTGCAACTGATTCTGCGGTTGCAGCGGGCTTCTCGGCAGGTGATATTGTCAAAGAGATTGCAGAGCTTGTTGGTGGCCGTGGCGGCGGTAAGCCAGCAATGGCGCAGGCAGGTGGCTCAAATGCTGCAGGAATTGACGCAGCGCTTGAGGCTGCAAAAACAAAGCTTGGTGCATAGCGTTTGCGCGTTTTAGCTTTAGATATTGGTGAAGTTCGCATCGGGGTTGCTGTAAGTGACCCCGATGGTGCTATTGCGTCACCTGTTTGTGTGTTACCCGCACAAGAGGTACTCTCTCATGCACGTACGTTTAAAGCTGTGCTTGAAGATTGGGAGCCAGAACTTCTTTTGTGCGGTCGTCCTAAGACACTTGCTGGTGAGGATGGACCGCAGGCCCAAAAAATTATTGCTCAAGCTGAGGAAATTGCGAAGAACTGCCAACTTCCATTAGAATTTACTGATGAAAGATTATCTTCGGCCGAAGCCAAGAAGATTCTGCGTGCGCAAGGTTTGTCTGAGAAAGCCATGCGTGGAAAAGTTGACATGATTGCTGCATCGCTCTTTTTGCAATCATGGCTTGACGTGCAAACACATAAGGGAGACTAAATGCCCACCTTATCTAACGGTTCTTCTTCGCGTCGTCAGGGCGCACATTTTTCTTCTCCTGTACCAGAAGGACAGGCTCAGGAAGAGCAAACTCAGCAGGAGCAAACTCAGGAAGAGCAAACTCAGGAAGAGCAAACTCAGGAAGAGCAAACTCAGCAGGAGCAGCCTCAACAAGGCGCATCTCACTATAGTGCTGACTTGCAAGAAACACTTCAGCAGCCGTCCACTGAGGCTACAGGGTCGCTTCCTGCTCTTACTGGTGGAAAGCTTTCTTCGAGAAGTGCTCAAGTTACACACAAGGCAAAAAATAAGCAGGTAAAGCATAGAGACAAGAAGGCTTCAAAGCGCTCTCGTATTTTTGCTGCGCTTATTGCTTTTGCTATGGTTTCAGTTCTTGGCATTTTTGTATGGAAAGTAGCACTTCCAGAACTTACTCGTGCCAATTCTGATTCTCAAGAAATAACTGCCGGTCAGCAAGTTACTGTTACTATTCCAGATGGTGCTGGTGCGCAGGCAGTTGCAAAAATTCTTTTTGAGAACAAGATTATTGCTACAAAGAGCGAGTTTTTAAACCAGGTCAAGCGTCAGGATGCTGAGCAAAAAATCAAGAGTGGTATTTATGTTATTACCACTGGCGCCAAGCCAGCAGACATAGTGAACCTTCTTATTTCTGGTCCTAATGCTCCTGGTAGTGGCTTTGTGGTGCCAGAAGGTTATACCGTTTCTCAGGTTGCAGATTTAGTGCAAAAATACTTTGGTATTTCTCGCGATGATTTCTTAAAGCAGGCAAAAGCATCTAATTATGTTGCCGATTATCCATTCCTTGCTGGTGCAGTAGATGCTAACGATTCTCTTGAAGGTTATTTGTTCCCTAAGACGTATACCTTTACAGAAAGTAACGTAACGGCCGATACCGTCATCCGTGCCATGCTTGATCAGTTTGAAACAGAGACGTCTGATCTTAATCTTGACGCTGCTCGCATTACGCTTAATAAACGTTACAACTTGAATCTTACTAACGAGCAAATCATCATCATGGCATCTATTATTGAGCGAGAAGCCCTGACTGATGAGGATCGACCTAAGGTTGCATCTGTTTTCTATAACCGCCTCTATGATGATATGTATCTGCAAAGCGATGCTACTCTAGCTTATTCTTTGGGTAGGGAAGCTACTGCTGAAGAGCTAAGCTCAATGACAAGTGATCCGTACAATACGTATGCGTTTAAGGGTTTGACCCCTACGCCTATTTGCTCTCCGGGGTACGCCTCTATTAAGGCGGCAATGGATCCTGCAGCAACTAATTATTACTACTTCTGGATCACCTCAGATGAGCACGTATTCTCTGAGACGTATGACGAGCATCAACAAGCTATTGAAAACGCACGTGAGCATGATGCTTCTAGTAAGCAGTAGTTGGTAGCGGAATGAGTCTGATTAAAGCAACACAATACGTTTCTGCTGTTGAGCATATATCTGTAGAAGATCTTGTTCAGCAGGGGATTAAACTGGTACTTCTAGATCGCGATAATACCTGTGTGCCTCGTGATACTAAAGTGGCACCACCGCAGGTATTTGAATGGTTTGAGAAAGCTCATGCAGCTGGGCTTATGCTTTGTCTTATCTCCAACAACATTCATTTTGATGAGGTCCAGCGCAGCGCTCATGAGCTGGGAATTGAAGGAGAAGGCTTTGCATGCAAGCCGCTTCCTCGCGCATTAATTGCTGCCATGAAGCGTTTCTCGGCAACTAAAGAGCAAACCGTGATGGTGGGAGATCAGATCTTTACCGATGTAATCGCAGGTAATTTGGCTGGCATTTCAACTATTTTGGTAAAGCCGCAGTCTACTGAAGACCTTTGGTACACCAATATCATTCGTCACGTAGAGCGCCGCATTTTAAAAAATGTAACTTTTACGTCATAAAAGACGGCTTTAGTTTACTTGCTCCAACTCGATGATAGAATCATCTTGAAAGGCTGGAGGAGTATGGAGTTTCGCGATTCTAGATACATCGTACATGAGGGCTGTGATCATATCTTTTTTGTAGGCTTTCTGGGTGCCGGAAAGTCTACGCTTGCGCGTAATTTAGGCGAGCTATTTCATCGCCGCTATGTAGATACTGACCGTCTAGCAGAACGTATAGCGGGTAAATCATTGGCAGAAATCTACGAAGATGACGGTGAGGAGCTTTTTAGAGAGGCAGAAACTGAGGTTTTGCAAACCCTCAAGTCTAAGAAGTCACTGCTTGTAAGCTGCGGCGGGGGAATTGTCGAGAAGGACATCAATCTTGTGCTTATGCGTGAGATGGGAGTCATCGTGTTTCTCGACGGCGATCTTTCTGACTCACTTCGTCAGATCCAGCGTACTGATAGACGTCCTGATTTAGGAAGTTTTGAAAACGCAACTCAGCTCTATAGGCGCTTGCGTCCACGTTATGAGGCCGCTGCTGACATAACTATTGATATTCGTGAGAAAACGTTTGAGCAGGTAGCTATTGATTCTGGTAAGCTGCTTTGGGAAAGAGGTCTTCTATGAGTGACAATGTCCAAAATGAGCTTGAAGAGGAATTGCCACCTGTTCAGATTAAACAGTGGGTTTCTATTCCTGGTGGCTCTATCGCTCTTCGTTCTGGCGCGGGCGTTCTTTCAAACTTTGGTACTGAGCTAAGGACTGCCGTAGGTAGACCTCATCGCTGTGCTTTTCTGACAAGTAATCAGGCAGACAAAGATCTTGTTGAACTTCTTCGCAGAGATCTCACTACCATTGGTTTTCTCGTCACAAGCATAGAGGTAGAGGATGGCAACTCAGCAACTACCGTGGCAACAGAGGCACAGATCCTGTCTTCTTTGGCAGAAATGCACCTTACTGCTGACGATTTGGTAGTTGCCGTAGGTCATTCGGGAGTTATTTCTCTTGCAAACCATGTAGCAAACAAGTGGTGTGGGGGAGTTTCTCTTGCTACTGTTCCTTTAGATTTAGCAGCAGTTATTGTTTCGTCAATTACTCCTCGTGCGCTTGATACAGATGCTGAGCATCAGCGTCTTGTTACCACTAAACCTTGTGCTTGTTTCTGCTTTGCAGACCTTGAGGTTATGGATCTCTGCGATGACAACGCTAAGGTGGCTCAGGTGTGCATGGTTGCAACTGCTATGTCTGATAATGAGGCCGAGTTTGGTCGTATTTGGGATAGAGCAGACAACCTCTCCTCTGGAATTGCTGATATTGTTGCCGAGCAACTGGCTGAATCTACCAAGACTCGTGGTCGTCTCTCTGATTCTTCCGCCATTGCTATTCAGCAGTCCGTTCCTTATGGCTGGGTTTTTGTAGAGGCACTTCGTTCTCTTATCCCAGCTAATCAGCCTCTTTCTGCTCTTTATGCAGACGCGCTTCGTTTTTCGGCAAGAATTGCAGTAGCTAAAGAGACGCTTTCTTTTGATGACATGCTTGCTCAAGATGAGATTCTTGAGCGCTTGAATATTGGTTTTGTATCTTGTGATATCACTGCCGAGCAGCTTATCGAGGCGCTCAAAAAAGAATGTTTCCGTTCTACTAATCGTTTTATGTTGCCGCTTCCAATGTCTATTGGAAGGGTAAGATTAGCTTCAGTCGACGAGGAACTTCTCGCCGAACATGCCCGTGCTTGGTGTGAGGCGCACGCTTCGCATTAAAGTACCGCATCGAGTACCAAGAAACCTCGTTTGTGAGGTGGCTTTACTAGGTGTAATTATTTGTTGTAAACATCTCGAGAAGGGATTTGAAATGGCAGATTTACAGGCAGCAGCAAAGCGCGTTGTGCGCTTTCGCGAGGTAATGGCTCAGAGGGGTTACGACGCAGTTGTTTTACGTCACAACCCAGACCTTCGTTGGTTGACTGATGCTGAGCGTACCTTTGACTTTGAGCTGGCACATACTGCTTTTATCACGCAGGATGAGCTGTTCTTACACACTGATTCTCGTTACTACAATACGTTCTTGGAGCGCCTTGGTGCTGACTCCCCATGGAAGTTTGACCAGGAAGCTATTACACCTACTGAGTGGGTGGCAGCACATATTGCAAAGGCTCATGCTCGCGTAGTAGCCATTGAAGACACCGTTGACCTTGCATTCTTTGATGGCCTGGAGCAGGCATTGCGCGATCATTCAATTGCCGCTCTACTTCCACGTATGCATGGCGATATTGCTGAGCTGCGTATCGTTAAAGACCCTGCCGAGATTGAGCTCATGAAGCATGCTCAGTCAATTACCGATAAGGCCTTCCTTCATATTTGCGAGTACATTAAGCCAGGTCTTACTGAGCAGCAGGTTCGCGCAGAGCTTGAAAATTATATGCTCTCTAACGGCGCAGACGCTCTGTCTTTTGATTCAATCATTGCTTCTGGTCCTAACGGCGCCAATCCTCACGCACAGCCAGGCGAGCGAGTGATTCAGACAGGCGATATGATTGTTATGGACTACGGCGCAGGCTATCTTGATTACCATTCAGATATGACCCGTACTGTTGTTGTTGGCGCCCCTTCCGAGGAGCAGCAGCACGTCTTTGATGTTGTTCGCAAGGCAAATGAGACTTGTGCTGCAGCTATCCATGCAGGTGTTATTGGCTCTGATATCCATAACCTTGCTGTTAAGGTTATTACTGAGGCTGGTTACGGCGAGTACTTTGGTCATGGCCTTGGTCATGGTGTTGGCGTTGAGATTCACGAGCGCCCATTCTTCAACCCTCGTTGGAACAAGGTTATTGCAGCAGGCTCTGTTGTTACTGATGAGCCTGGCATTTACCTGCCTGGTAAGTTTGGTATCCGCCTTGAGGACTTTGGTGTTGTTACTGAGGACGGCTACGATGTCTTTACTCAGTCCACACATGACCTTGTTTCCGTTGGCTGCTAAGTAGCTGGGATATACAAATTTTTTACGGCCAGAAGCTTTGAGTTTCTGGCCGTTTTTGTATCTTTTCTATCTCAGAATGATGAGGTTTTTTCTTGTAAAACCAATAGCTTGCAAAACCCAAAAATTTTTAAAAAAAGACTTAGGTTAATGGGACAACTGTTAGACATATGTAATAGAATTTGAAAAAGTAAATGTTATCTTCATTGTTATGTTTACTGTTTATTTGTTCTAAAAGGTAGATAAGAAGGAGGTAGAAGTGGTTAGTATCGTTTTAGCCAGCCATGGTAAATTTGCCGAGGGCATTAAAGATTCTGGCAGCATGATTTTTGGACCACAGGAAGGCGTTGTAGCCGTAACGCTTACTCCTGATATGGGTCCAGATGACTTGCATCAGAAGATTCTTGACGCAATTGCTACGCTTCAAGATCAAGAGCACGTCCTGTTTTTGGTTGACCTATGGGGTGGCACCCCCTTTAACCAGATTTCTCGTGTTCTTGAGGAAGAAGGTAAAGAGGATTGGGTTGCCGTTACTGGCCTTAACCTCCCAATGCTTATCGCAGCATATGGCTCTCGTCTTGGCGTAGATTTGGCATCTGAGGTAGCAAAAGAGATTTTCTCTGAAGCTCGTATGGGCGTAAAGATTAAGCCAGAAGAGCTTGAGCCACAAGAGGCAACTCCTACTGATGTTTCTACTACTGCAGCACCTCAAGGGGCAATTCCTGCAGGTACCGTTATTGGCGACGGCAAACTTAAGATTGTTCTTGCACGTATTGACACTCGTCTTTTGCACGGTCAGGTTGCAACTACTTGGACAAAGACAACCAAGCCAGATCGCATTATTGTCTGCTCTGATGGCGTAGCTCAAGATGAACTCCGTAAGACCATGATTGTTCAGGCAGCTCCTCCTGGAGTACATGTCCACGTTGTTCCTATTAAAAAAATTATTGAGATTGCTCATGACACCCGTTTTGGTAATACTAAGGCAATGCTTCTGTTTGAGACTCCTCAGGATATGCTTCGCGCCATTGAAGGTGGGGTAGAAATCAAAAAAGCTAATCTTGGTTCTATAGCTCACTCTGTTGGTAAAGTTGTCGTTACCAATGCAGTAGCAATGGATGAAGACGACGTAAAAACTCTTGAGGCTATCCGTGAGTGTGGTACAGAGTTTGATGTTCGTAAAGTTCCTGCAGACAATGCAGAGAACTTTGATGCAATGCTTAAAAAAGCTAAGTCCGAGCTTGATGTCCGTAAGTAACTAGAAGGAGGTAGAAATGACACCTATCACAATACTGCTTGTCGTAATTGTTGCCCTTCTTGCTGGTATGGAAGGTATTCTTGACCAGTGGGAGTTCCACCAGCCCTTGGTTGCTTGTTCATTGATTGGCCTTGTGACTGGTCACCCTGCCGAGGGAATTATTCTTGGTGGCTCTCTACAGATGATTGCTCTTGGTTGGGCAAACATCGGTGCTGCGGTTGCACCAGATGCAGCTTTAGCATCTGTTGCATCTGCAATTATCATGGTTTTGGCACTTAATGGTGGAGATACTGATACTACTGCTGCTATTAACACGTCTATTGCACTCGCAATTCCTCTGTCCGTAGCAGGTTTGTTCCTCACCATGGTTGCTCGTACTATTGCAACTGGTATTGTCCACGCAATGGATGCAGCTGCCGAGAAGGGCGATTTTGCTGCAATCGAGCGCTGGCACATCGTAGCCATTTTTATGCAGGGTGCACGTATTGCTGTTCCTGCAGCCGCTCTTTGCTTCATTGACCCAGCTATTGTTACTGAAGCCCTAAATGCAATGCCTAAGTGGCTCACTGGTGGCATGGCAGTTGGCGGCGGTATGGTTGCTGCTGTTGGTTATGCAATGGTTATCAATATGATGGCTACTCGTGAGGTTTGGCCATTCTTTGCACTCGGTTTTGTTTTTGCAGCCATTAATCAGCTCACCCTTATTGCTCTTGGTGTTATTGGTGTTTGCCTTGCAATTATCTATCTGGGTCTTAAAGACCTTGCTAAGCAGGGTGGCGGCACAGGTGGTGGATCTGGCGATCCACTCGGCGATATTATCGATAACTACTAATTCTGAAGGAGTGTGAAACTAATGGAGAATAAGATTCAGCTTTCTAAGAAAGACCGTATGTCTGTTGCCCTTCGTCATCAGTTCCTTCAGGGTTCTTGGAACTACGAGCGTATGCAGAACGGTGGCTGGGCATTCTCAATGATTCCAGCCATCAAAAAGCTTTATTCAAACAAAGAGGATCAGATAGCCGCTCTTAAGCGCCATCTTGAGTTCTATAACACTCACCCTTATGTTTCTGCACCAGTCATGGGTGTTACCCTTGCACTGGAAGAAGGACGTGCTAATGGCGAGCCTATTGATGACGTTGCAATTCAGGGCGTCAAGGTAGGTATGATGGGTCCTCTGGCCGGTGTTGGTGATCCAGTCTTCTGGTTTACTGTCCGTCCAATTCTTGGAGCACTTGGCGCATCTATTGCTCTTGGCGGCTCTGCACTTGGCCCAATTCTCTTCTTTGTTCTGTGGAACGTTATCCGCCTTATCTTCCTGTGGTACACCCAAGAATTTGGCTACAAGGCAGGCGCTTCAATTTCTTCCGATCTTTCTGGTGGCATGCTGGGCAAGATTACCGAGGGCGCTTCTATTCTTGGTATGTTTATCATTGGTGCTTTGGTACAGCGTTGGGTTTCAATTTCCTTTACCCCTATTGTCTCTACCATTCCTCAGCAGGCAGGCGCATACATTGACTGGACAAAGCTTCCTTCAGGAGTAGAAGGAATGCATCAAGCTTTAAAGCTTTACTCTACTCTTGGACCAAATGGTCTTGATCCAATGAAGGTAACTACGCTTCAGTCCAATCTTGACTCACTCATTCCTGGACTTGCAGCTGTTGGACTGACGCTGCTTTGCTGCTCACTGCTTAAGAAAAAAGTCTCTCCAATTGTCATCATCTTGGCACTCTTTGCCGTTGGTATTGTTGGCCGACTTCTTGGTTTCATGTAATGAGCAGGGGTACAATTAGTACCTAAAGTCGCACGAATATGGGTCGCGCCCTATAATGGGTGCGGCCCTTTTTTGAAAGGATTGTATGGCTCAGTCTCAAAACAGCACGGTTGACTTCACCGCAAAAGCAACGTCATTCCATGGGTTAGCTACCTATGGAGATATTCTTATTGGCAATAAGGCTTTTGAGTTTTACAACCAGAAAAATCCTGAAGATTACATTCAGATTCCCTGGGATCAAATAGATCACGTGGCTGCCTCAGTTATGGGACACGCCAAAAGCATTTCTCGCTTTGCTATTTTTACTAAAAGAAATGGTAATTACTCGTTTTCTACAAGAGATAACAAAGCAACGCTGAGGGCAATCCGTACCCATATAGGGGAGGAGAAACTCGTGCGTTCTCCAAACTTCTGGTTTGTTTTTAAGCACGGACTTAGGGCAATCCCACAAATTCCTCGCCTTATTAAAGAGAGTTTTATTAAGAAGAAGTAAGCAAATTTTGCATTTTCACAAGAGCCGCCAGCACGGAAGGCGTGAA